>DATINO010000147.1:0-38689 GCA_035474195.1 Gaiellaceae bacterium | reverse complement strand
TCGTGAGCGGCTTGCCGTCGAGGCGCACGTCGTCGTCGGCGCCGACGAACGTGTTCAGCTGTCCGAGCTCGCCGTTGACCGTGACGCGGCCTGCCTTGATCAGGTCGTCGGCCTTCCGTCGCGAAGCGACTCCGGCACGCGCGATGAACGCGTTCAACCGCACGCCGGGAGGCTACGCGTAGGATCGCCGCGTGTCCCACGACCGGCGGGTCGACGCGCTCGTCGCAAACTTCCTGAGCTGGCTGCCGATCCTCGCGGCCTTCCCGAATGCGGAGTTCGAGGAGCGGCACGACGTGCCGTCGTGGACCTCGAGCGTTCCGTTGCCATTCTTCAACGGGCTGGTCGGCGCTCCGCCCGACAACGAGATGATCGACGACCTACTTGCGCGGTTCGACGGCGTGCCGGTGATCTGGGTCGTGCCGCCGCCCGGCGACATCACGGGGGAGCTCGAGCGTCGCGGCTTCGAGGTCGAGCTCCTGCCGGGCATGACGATCGATCTAGCCACGGTGTCGCCGCCCGTGCTCCCAACCGGTGTCGAGATCCGGGCCGTCGACGACGATCCCGCACTCCTCGAGTCGGCGACCGGGGTCGCCTTCACGACGAACGGCTTTCCGCCAAGCGCGGTGCCGTCGATGATCGACGCGCTCGCTCGGATGGACGACCGAGCGCGGTTCACGACCTTCTTGGCAAGCGTCGACGGCGTGCCCGCGGCCGCCAGCGCACTCGTCGTCTCCGACGAGGTGGCGGGCATCTACAACGTCGGCACGCTGCCGGAGTTCCGCCGCCGCGGGCTCGGGGCGCTCGTGTCGATTGCGGCGCTCGCGGCCGGGAGGGCGCGCGGATGCACGATCGGTGCGCTCCAGGCGTCACAGCAGGCCGAGAGCGTTTACCGCGCGATCGGATTCGAAGAGTGCTGCCGCTTTGCGTTCGCGATCAGGGCGTGAGCAGGAGCTTGCCGGTGGTGCTCCGCGCTTCGAGGTCCTCGTGTGCACGTCGCGCGTCGTCGAGCGGGTAGCGTCCTCCGATTGCGACCTTCACGTCGCCTGCCGCGACGAGCGCGAACACGGCGGCCGCCCGCGCAGCCAGCAACTCGGGCGTCCGCGCGTACGTCGCGAGCGTCGGCCGCTGTAGATAGAGCGAGCCCTTCGCCTCGAGCGTGTGGGGGTCGACCGGGTCCGGGCGGCCGCTCGCAGAGCCGTAGAGGATCATGCGACCGGTCGGCGCGAGCGCGTCGAAGCCGGCCGAGAACGTCGTCTTGCCGATGCCGTCGTACACCGCGGCCGCGTTCAGGTCGTGTGCGTGCTCGACGAAGTCCTCGTACGACAAGGCCTCGTCGGCACCGAGCTCGATCGCCAAGGCCCGCTTCTCCACCGTCGAGGCGGTTGCGATCACGTGGCCGCCGCGAAGCTTGGCGAGCTGGGTCAGCAGCTGACCAACACCTCCGGCAGCCGCATGCACCACGACTCGATCTCCCTCACGGACCGGATACGAGTCGTGCGCGAGATAGTGAGCCGTCATGCCTTGCAACAAGACGGCGACAGCGAGATCCGTGGCGATGCCGTCGGGGACGACGACCGCTTTCGCGCGCGGGACTGCGACCTGCTCCGCATAGCTGTGGGGCACCGCATTCCAGACGAGCCGCTCGCCGTCCGCGGTCGTGCCACCGGCCTCGGCGCCGATCACCGCAGGCGGGTCGACGCCGTAGTGCTCGCGCGTGCGCTCGTAGACGTCGCGGTAGTTGACGCCGACAGCCTCGACGTTCACCAGCACCTCGCCGTCGCGAGGAACCGGCTCCGGCACCTCGCGAACCTCCAGTACGTCAGGGCCGCCGAGCCGCGCGAACCAGATCGCCTTCACGCAGGAAGTCTTAGTACAACGCTGCTGCCAGCCGGCGGCGGTACTGCATGACGAGCGGGTGCTCGGCACCGAGCTCCGTGAACAGCGCGACCATGGTCTCGCGATCCCTGCGTTCGAGGAGCAGCTCGAACGCCTGCTCGTAGTCGCCCGCGTCGAGCGCGGCCTTCAACTCGGGGTCGTCGGTCGTCTCCGCGATGCCCGGCTTCGTCAACTCGGCGAGAAACGCGTCGACGTGCGCCCGCGGGATCGCGCCGACGAATTCCGCGACGACGTGGCCGTTTCGGAACGCCTTCACGGCGGGGATGCCGCGGATGCCGTAGTCGAGCGAGAGGCTCTGGCTGGCATCGGTGTCGACCTTGGCAAGCGCCACGCCCGCCTCGGCGGTGGCTTCCTCGAGGATCGGCCCGAGTGCACGGCACGGGCCACACCATTCGGCCCAGAAATCGACGACGACCGGCTCGCGGTGCGAGCGCTCGATCACCTCCGTCTCCCAGGTCTGCTCCGTGACTTCCACGGATCAGAAGGTAGCTAGGCGGGTCGCTTCTCCGCGACGGCCTCGAGGCGGCCGCGGATCTCGTCCACGTCGGCGCCGAGGTCTTCGACGCGCGGGAGCGCAGCGAGCGACTCGAGGCCGAAGATGCGCTCGAAGAGCGGTGTCGTGCGATAGCGGATCGCACCGAACTCGTTGTCGCGGCCGCCCTCGGCGACGAGCCCGCGCTCGACGAGGCCGGCGATGACGCCGTCGACGTTCACGCCACGGATGCGTGCGATCTCGGGGCGCGACACCGGCCCGAGGTAGGCGACGATCGCGAGCGTCTCGAGCGCAGCCTGCGAGAGCCCACGCTCGGCCGGCTTCTCGAACAAGCGCGCGCACGCGTCCGATGCCGTCTTCGACGCGCGGAACGCCCACCCGCCGGCGACGTGCTCGAGCACGATCCCGCTCCTCTCCTCCGAGAACCGCTGCTCGAGGATCGAAAGCGACTCCTCGACCTGCGAAGGATCCGCCTCCGCCGCTGCCGCGAGCTCGTCGATCGGGAGCGGCTGGGAGGCGATCACAAGCAGCGCCTCGAGCGTCCGTGCAAGCTCGAGCGCGGGCGTGGCGTCAGTGGTGATCAGGCGGAGACCGTGTTCCAAGAGAGGCTCCTTTCGGCGTCGGCGCGGGAAATCCTTATCGGGGCGAACGGCGCAGCTTGCGCGATCGCGATCTCGTTCTGCTTGCGCAGCTCGAGCAGTGCGAGGAACGCGACCGCGACCTCGACGCGCGAGAGCCCAGCCACCTCCTGGTCGAAGTCGAACCGGCTGCGGCGCAGCAGCAGCGCCCGCCAGCGGTCGAGGAACTGCGAGACCGGCGGGAACCGGAGCGCCATGTGGGCGACCGAGGGCTCCGGCGGCTCGACGGCGAGCGCGCGCAACGCGGCCGCGAGCAGCTCGGGCGCCTGAGGCGCGAGCTTGCGCTCCGCGACCGGCGCGAGGGGCGCCGGCCCGAGGCGGAAATGCACGTCGCGGCGCTCCTCGAGCCGTCCACGCAGGAACCGGGCTGCCTCCTTCGCACGCCGGTACTCGGCGAGCCGGCGCGCGAGCTCTTCTGCCGCCTCCTCGGGCTCGAGCTCCGAGAGCTCGGCGTCCTCCTCCGGGAACATGGCGCGCGCCTTCAACTCGAGGAGCGCGCTGATCAAGATGAGGAACTCGCCGCACGCGTCGAGGTCGAGCTCGCCCTTGTCGGCCAGGTGCTCGACGAACGTGACGACGATCGCCGCGAGGTCGATCTCGCGGAGCGGGATCTCCTCGCGGAGGACGAGCGAGAGGAGAAGGTCGAACGGCCCCTCGAATGCGTCCAGGTCCAGCTCGAGCTCGCGCACGGCGACGGGCATGCCCGGGAGGGTAGTCGCGCTACCGGACGCGGCCTTTGGGGATCGCCATCGTGTGCGCCGGCTTGGGCGGCTCGCGGTGCTTCGGCTCCTGGGGGCGCCGCGGGCGGCGCTCGTGCAGCACGAAATAGCCGACCGCCGCGACGAACACGATGATGCTCACCCACGCGTTCAGGCGGAGACCGGCGATGTGGTGCGCCGGGTCGATCCGCAGCAGCTCCTCGAAGAAGCGGCCGAAGCAGTACCAGGCGACGTACAGGGCGAACAGGTTCGGCGGGTTCGTCTTGAACCGGCGGCCGATCCAGAGCAGGAGGAGGACGCCGATCACGTCCCAGATCAGCTCGTAGAGGAACGTCGGGTGGAAGGTCGAGTACGCGAGGTACTTCGGGTCGGCGGGCAGGTGGGCGGGGTCGATCTTCAGGGCCCAAGGGAGCTTGGTCGGCTTGCCGTAGAGCTCCTGGTTCCACCAGTTGCCGATGCGGCCGATTCCCTGGGCGAGGAGCAGGCCGGGCGCGACCGCGTCCATGAAGAGTGGGACACTCGCCCCGGCGCGGCGGACGATCATCGCGCCGACGAGCGCGCCGAGGAGGATGCCGCCCCAGACGCCGAGGCCGCCCTTCCACACTTCGAAGATCCCCTGCCACTTCGGCGTCGGCACCTCGTTCCACGACGTGACGTCGTGATACGCGCGCGCGCCGATCACACCGAATGCGACACCCCACACCGCGACGCGCGTGACGAGGTCCCAGTCACCGCCCTTCGCAACCCAGCGGCGACCGGTCAGGCCGATGCACGCGAGGATCGCGACGAGCAGCGTGAGCCCGTACATGTGCAGCTGCACGGGACCGAGATCGACGACGCCGGTGTGCGGCGAGGGGATGTAACCGAGCACGGGCAGATTCTGCCCGTCGGCATCGGCTGGCGGCGGATCTGCTTAGAGCAGGATCTGGGCCGCGAGCTCAGGGGCGCAGCCGCGCCTGATCAGGTCGATCGCCGCATGAAGGTCGATGTCGGCGCGCATCGCGAGCTCATTGGCCATGTCCTCGGGGAACCCGGCCCGCTCGAGCTCTTGTGCCCGCCACCGCTCGACGATCTCTTGCTCGGTGACCTGGAGTGTGGTGTCCGCAGTAGGCATTCGATGTGTCCTCGATCGTTGAACTCTCAGTACTCCTCTTCGGTACAACGCGCAAGCTGGTTCTCCCTATACCAAGGGATAGTCCGATTTAACGGATGATTTACGTAGTCGGCTGCGGGACCGGTTTCCTTAATCCGGTAGCAGCGGCATCTCCATCCCTTCGCCGCGGCCGACGAGCACCGCGCGCGTGATCGCCTTCGAGCCGAAGCGCTCCCGTACCGAATCGATCGCCTCATCCAGGTCTGCGCTGCCGCGGGCCTCGACGGCGAGCGCAAGCTGCCGCGGGAGCGCGTCGTCGAGGTTCGCGACGGAGATGCCGACGAGGGTCACCCCGCGCTCTTCGAGCATCGGCATCGCCTCGCCGAGCAGCTGACGTGCCGTGCGCAGCACAGTCTCGGTGCTCGACGTCGACTGCAACAGCGTGTGCGAGCGGGTCGCCCGTGTGAAGTCGTCGAACCGCAGACGGAGGACGACGGTGCGGCCGACGCGACTCGCTTTCCGCATCCGCCGCGTGACGCGGTCGACGAGCGCGATCAGGTCGGCGTCGAGCTCGCCGGGCGTCCACGGCCGGCGCCCGCGCGCACGCTGCGAGCCGATCGAGCCCCGGCGGCGCCGCCTCTCGACCCGCCGCGGATCGCGGTTGTGGGCGAGCGCGTACAGATGACGTCCCTGCGCGCGCCCGACGAGCGCGATCAGCAGCCCCTCGTCCATGCGCGCGACCTCGCCGACGGTCGAGACGCCGACTTCGCGCAGCTTCCGCGCCGTGACCGGGCCGACGCCCCAGAGCCGCTCGACGTCGAGCGGATGCAGGAACGCGAGCTCGTCGTCCGGCGGCACGAGCAACAGGCCGTCCGGCTTCGCGACACCGCTCGCGACCTTCGCCAGGAACTTCGTGCGCGCGACGCCGACGGTGATCGGCAGCCCGACCTCGTCGCGGACGCGGCGCCGCAAAGAGCGGGCGATCTCGAGCGGCGAGCCGACGCTGCGCTCCATGCCGCGCACGTCGAGGAACGCCTCGTCGATCGACAGCGCTTCGACCACCGGGGCCGTGTCGTCGAACACACGGAACACGGCCTTCGACGCCTCCGAGTAGGCCTGGAAGCGCGCCGGCACGACGATCGCCTGCGGGCACAGCTGCCGCGCGCGCCGCTGGCCCATCGCGGTGCGCACGCCGAACGCCTTCGCCTCGTAGCTCGCAGCGAGCACGACCCCCATGCCGACGATCACCGGCTTCCCGAGCAGGCGCGGCTCGTCCCGCTGCTCGACCGATGCGAAGAACGAATCGAGGTCGGCGTGCAGGATCGATGACACGAACACATGTTCGCACAGCACCGACCCCGCAGCCAGACCGACCCACGGGCGTTCGCGTGATCTTTGGGATTGAATTGCGCGATGGAGCCACTTCCGCCACCGTCCCTGATCGGCGGCGAAGGTTCGCCTGGCCCGCACGCGCTCCAGATCCTCGCCACGGAGCACTGGAGCCTCCTCTCGGCACGCAGCCTCGGCTACACGGAGGCGATGAACCGCGCGTCGATGTTCATCGCGGCGCTCTCCGGAGCGGTCGTCGCGCTCGCGCTCGTCGCACAGGCGACCGACTTCGGCACCGGCTTCCACGCGTTTGCGCTCGTGCTCCTGCCGGTGGTGTGGTTCCTCGGTGTCGTGACGATCGTGCGGCTAGGCCAGGTGAACCGCGAGGACGCGGTCTGGGTGCAGGGCATGAACCGGATCCGCCATGCGTATCTGGAGATCGAGCCGCAACTCGAGCCGTACTTCGTCACCTCGACGCACGACGATCCGCCCGGCGTGCTGACGTCGTCGCTCGCGGTGACAGGTCTCCCTCCCTATCAGGGGTTCATCTCCGTCCCGGGGGTGGTCGCCGTGCTCGACTCCGTCGTCGCGGGCGCGATCGTCGGCATCGCAGCGCTCGCCGCCGACGCGGGCACCGGCCTCACGATCGCGCTCGGCGGGGCGGGGTTCGTCGCCTGCCTGATGGGCTTCGGGCTGTTCGCAGCCCGCGCGATTGCGGCCGCGCAACAGACGTTCGTCGTCCGGTTCCCCTCTTAGGGAAGCAGGGCTCGACCAGCAGGTGTGACGTGCACGTGGCCCGCCTGAATCCGGATCAGCCGGTCGGCGAGCGCGTCCTCCCAGATCGAGAGCCGCGGGCACGACGTCTTCCACGCGTCGAGCGTCTCCGAATAGCTCCGAGGCTGCTCGTCGAGCCACTCGAGCATCTGCGCCGTGAGGGCCGGAGCCTGCGTCATGACGTTCACTGTAGGTGAAGGCCGGTGGGCGGGGTCCGCCGCCGACCGGTCAAGAAGGGCCGTAGAAGAACCAGCCTTTCGTTTCGTTGACACCGGTCATCGACCGACGACGATCTAGGTATGGGGTGGGCCGTTGGGGGACGGTTCTGACACACCGGCTGGCCGTAGCCGGATCGCTCGTCGCGACCCTGCTCATGCTCGGGGCCGTGTGGCTGGGCGCGGGCGGCCGAATCGGAGCCGCGAACAGCGACGCTCGGGTGCAACCCGCCGTGGCGGCTCCGAGAGCGACCGATGTCGTCGCGCTCCGCTTCCGCGCCCGCGAGCGCCAACCCGCGACGAGCCCGGGGCACCTCTGCGTCACGGATGCCGTCCACGGGAGGATCTGCGCGTCGTTCTCGGCCGGCGAGCGCCCGGCCGACAGCCTGGTGCACGCGATCGAACGCCGCGGCCTGCGCGCGAGGGTCGTCGGCTAAGCGACCGCGGACTCGCCGAGGAGCATCTTCACCTCGGCGTAGAAGTCCGCCGCGGGCTTCACCTTGTACTGAGGCCCGAAGGCGTAGACCTTCTTTCCCTGCGATGTCGTCAGGTCGGCGTAGACCGGAGACTCGCCGGGGAAGTCCTTGATCAGCTGCGCAAGCTCGCGGATGGTTCCGGCGCCGGCCTTCGTCGCGTCGATCTTCAGCCACACCTCGCGCTTCTCTGCGACGGCCTCGAATGCGGAGAGCTCCATCGCCACCAGCTTCGTCTCGCCTTCCTTGCGGTCGATGCGGCCCTTCACGATCAGGATGCGATCGGTCGTGCAGAGCTCGCGCGCGCGGTCATACGTCGAGTTGAAGACGACGGTCTCGACACTGCCCGTGACGTCCTCCAACCGTAGGAACACCATCGCGTCGCCGCGCTTCGTCGTCATGTGCCGCAGCGCGGCCACGATGCCGCCGACCGTCACCACCTCGCCGTCGCGGCGCCGGTCGAGCTCGCCGATCGTCGCGTCCGACTTTCGCCGCAGCTGCTCGCGGATCCCCGACAGCGGATGCTCGGAGACGTACAGCCCGAGCACCTCCTTCTCGAGGCTCAGCAGCTCGCCCTTCTCGAACTCGTCCGTCGACAGCACCGGGTGCTTGCGGGGGATCTCCTCGATCGGCGCGAGATCGAAGATCGAGCCCTGGCCGGCGAGACGGTCCGCCTGGTACTGCTGGCCCAGCCGAACCGCGTCCTCGAGCACGTCCAACGCTGCCTTCCGCGACCCGGGCAGCGCGCCGCACTTCACGAGAGCCTCGAGCACCCGCTTGTTCGACACCGACGGATCGACGCGCTCGGCGAAGTCCCAGATCGATTCGAACCGCCCGTCCGCCTCGCGGGCAGCGATGATCGAGCGGCACGCGCCCTCGCCGACGCCCTTGACGGCGTTGAGGCCGAAGCGGATCTTGCCGTCGACGACCGCGAAGTCGGTCATCGACTCGTTCACGTCCGGCGGCAGTACCTCGATGCCCAGCTCGTTGCACGCGTTGACGTAGTACGGCACGCGATCCTTCGTGGACATCACCGAGCTGATCAGCGCCGCCATGTACTCGCACGGATGGTTCTGCCTGAGCCACGCCGTCTGGTAGGCGATCAACGCGTAGCACGCCGCGTGCGCCTTCGGGAACGAGTAGTCGGCCGCCTTCTCGACGTCCTCCCACAGCTGCTTCGCCGCCTGCGGTGTGACGTTGTGCTCGGCGGCGCCCTCGAGGAACTTGTCCTTGAGCGAGTCCATCAGCGCGCGGATCTTCTTGCCGATCGCCTTGCGCAGATCGTCGGCGTCGGTGATCGAGAAGCCTGCGATCTCCCGCGCGATGCGCATATACGACTCCTGGAAAATACAATTGTGAACCAAGATGTTGTTAGCGAAGAAGTTGTGAATCCCCGCAACTTCGATGTCGTAGACACGCTCGTCCCCGACCGGCTCGATCGACGCGACCTCGACCCAGGCGACACGTTGTGCACGCTCGCTCTCAGGCAGCGGCACCACGCCGGTGATCGTCCGTAGGCTCGCAACCGAGATTCGGCTGTACTTGCTCGAAAAATGCTGCGGCCCGAAGCCTGCTTGTGCCGCGCGGGCACGCCGCCCGCCGCGCCGCGGCACCTCGCACGCCTGTGTTGCGGCTGTGATCTCCGCAAGCACATGTTCACGGGAGAGCGTGAGACCGCCTTCCTCGGCGTGGATCTCAACGTCGCCCTTGCGGCCGACCATGTGCTCCTGCACGAGTGCGCCAAAGCGCCGGGCGCCGTTGACGCTCACCTGGTAGGCGCTCCGCTCGGTTCCGTCGCCGGCGAAGTACCGCGATTCGCAGATCGACGACCGGATGCCGAGTCGGAGCAGGAGTGCCTGAACGTCATGAGCAAGCCGACTCGAGACTGTCTTGTAGAACGCTTGTCCAGCGCTGACGTGACCGTCGCACTCCCAGAGCGTCGCGAGGAACGCCGCGATCTCGTTCTCGGGAAGCTCAAAGATCTGTTCCGGAATCCACTTCTCGGCGCTGGTCGGGCCCCGCCGAACCGTTCCCCTTGCGCGAGGGTCGCTCAGCTTCCACCTCAATTGAAGACTGCGTAGCCACGCCTCGAGAGGCGAGGGGTCGTGATAGCGAGCGGGAATGTCCTTCGACTTGGTGGTGGCGATTCGAGTGACGCCGCGTTCCTGCGCGTACCGCGCGAACGAAAGCTCGCCGAACCCCGCAAGGCACGTCTGCTCGAAGTCCGCTAGCAGCCAGCGGTCGGATGAGAAGAAAGATGGCGAAGGGAGAGACAGCGACCCGTCGGCAAGCAGGTACGCCAGCGCGCGCCAGCGCGCTCGCTCGTGTGGCGCGCTCTGCCGTGCGCTCGTTGCTGTCAGCTTCGTCGGTGTTGCCAGGTAGTCGCCGGCCGCAAGCGCACTCAACGGCCGCCACCCGTCCTCAGTGAGGAACTCGTGTTTACCGGTCGCCCGAATCTCGGCGCCGTTCCGAAGCTTCAATTTGAAAACGGGATGCACGCCGTTGTCGAACCAACGCGTAATCCTTGCGTGCGTTGCGTTCAAGTCCTCATCCACGCCCTGGACCAGGACGTCGTCGTGGGACTCGAGTGAGTCGATCCGCACCCGACGACCAGACGCGGCGTCGAACACGAGCGTGTCGCCGGTGAGACAGATCCCATAGGTGTCATGCAGGATCGGCTCGAGCCTCTTGTCGACATACGTGACTTGCTCCTGCCCCGCCTTGCGCTTGCCGTAGCTCGGGATGTAGCTCATCGGGCCAGGGCGATAGAGCGCGACGAGTGCGATCAGATCCTCGAACACCGTCGGCTTCACCTGCCGCAGCGCCTCGCGCATGCCCGACGACTCGAACTGGAAGACTCCGACCGCGTCGCCCTTCGCGAGCATCGCGTACGTCTTTTTGTCGTCCAGCGGGATCGTCGCGATGTCGAGGTTGCCGATCAGCGCGCACGCCTTGTCGATGACGTCGAGGTTGCGCAGCCCGAGGAAGTCCATCTTCAGGAGGCCGAGCGCCTCGATGTCCTTCATCGAGAACTGCGTCACGACTTCCTGGTCGGTGCCCTTCTGCTGTAGCGGCACGACGTTGATCAGCGGCTCGGCACCGATCACGACGCCGGCGGCGTGGATCGAGTCGGCGCGCGTCAGCCCCTCGAGCGGCTCGGCGAGCTCGAGGATCTCCTTCGCGACCGGATCCGTGGCGACGATCTTCCGCAGCTCGCCGGCGTCGGCGAGCATCTGCCCCGGTCCTTCCGGGATCAGCTTCGCGATCTTGTCGACGACGCCGTACGGCACTTCGAGCACGCGTCCCGCGTCGCGGACCGCTGCCCGCGCGGCCATCGTCGAGAACGTGATGATCTGCGCGACGCGATCGGCGCCGTACTTCTCGCGCACGTAGTTGATGACGCGCTCGCGGCCTTCCACGGCGAAGTCGATGTCGATGTCGGGCATCGACTTGCGACCCGGGTTGAGGAACCGCTCGAACATCAGGTCGTAGCGGATCGGGTCGATGTCGGTGATCTGCAGCGAGTACGCGACGAGCGATCCGGCCGACGAGCCGCGGCCAGGGCCGACCGATACGCCGTGCGTCTTCGCGAAGTGGATGAAGTCCCAGACGATCAGGAAGTAGTCCGTGAACCCCATTTCCTTGATCGTCTTCAGCTCGTACTGCAGCCGCTCTGTCAGCTCGGTGGTGACCTTGCCGTACCGCCTTTGCAGGCCTTTCTCACAGAGCTCGACCAGGTAGTCGAACGAGTCGCGGCCCTCCGGCACGTCGAAGCGCGGGAGGTGGATCCGGCCGAGCTCGATCTCGACGTTGCAGCGCTCGGCGACTTCGAGCGTGCGCCGCATCGCGTCCGGGTGATCCGGGAAGTCGAGCGCCATCTCCGCCGGCGTCTTGAAGTAGAAGTGGTCGGTCTCGAAGCGCCAGTGGTCGGGGTTCTTCAGCGAGTCTCCGGATTGGATGCAGAGCAGCGCTTCGTGGGCGCGCGCGTCGGTGTCTCGGAGGTAGTGCACGTCGCCGGTCGCGACCGTCGGCAGCCCGACCTTGCCGGCGAGCGACGCGAGCTGCGGCAGGATGCGCGCCTGCACGTCAAGGTGCGCGTTCTGCAGCTCGACGTAGACGTTGTCCTTGCCGAACGTCTGCGCGAGCCGGTCGAGCTCGGCCTCAGCGTCCGCAGGACGACTCTCCTCTAGGGCCTTGCACACGCGACCGGAGAGACAGCCGGACAGCGCGATCAGCCCGTTCGAATGGCGCTCCAGCAGCTCCCAGTCGACCCGCGGCTTGTAGTAGTAGCCCTCCAGGTAGCCGAGGCTCGAGAGCTGGATCAGGTTCGCATAGCCGGTGTTGTCGGCGGCGAGGAGCGTGAGGTGCGCGTTGCCTTTCGTGCTCGCCTTGCGGTCGTCGGCGACGTAGACCTCGCAGCCGACGACGGGCTTGACGCCCGTGTTGCGCGTCGCCTTCCAGAGCTGGACGGCACCCGCCATCGACCCGTGATCCGTGAGGCTGACAGACGGCATCTCGAGCTCGGCCGCTCGCGCGACCAGGTCGGAAATGCGGCACGCCCCGTCGAGAATCGAGTACTCGGAGTGGACGTGGAGGTGGACGAAATCGGCCTGGGGCATCGCGGAGGGGTCAGTCTACGCCGGGGTCCTGACGCCCCAGCCCATGCCCCCGGAAGCGGCCGCCGCCCCCGGAAAAGAACGGAAAAAGGCTCATCATCTTGTGCTGGACCGCTCAAGCTGCGCAGCCGCGTGGCCGATATCCGGGAGGTGCGGAGACCATCTCCCGTCGTCCTCGCGGTCCTCGCGGGCCTCGCGATGCTCGCAGCCGCCGCCGTCTCGCGGGGTGCAGACGCGACGCCGAAGAGCACGTCGGTGGTGCGCGTCGTCGAACGTGACTTCCACATCTCCGTCGTCCACGGGCATCTGAAAGCGGGCACCGTGATCTTCCGCATAACGAACCGCGGGCCCGACGAACACGAGTTCATCGTCGTGCGCGACGACGACGGTCTACCGCTTCGCCCCGACGGCATTACCCTCGACGAAGCCGCGCTCGAGAAGAACATCGCCGGTTCGATCGAACCGGCGCCCGCCGGCGCGACCAACACCCTCCGGCTGACGCTGAAGCCCGGCCGGTACGCCCTCGTCTGCAACATGTTCGGCCACTACATGGGCGGCATGCACGCACCGCTGGTCGTCGGATGACGCGGGCTGCGCGCGAGTTCCGACCGTTCGCCCCGCGCGCACGCAGCACGATCGTCGCGATCGTCGTCACCTTCGCGCTGATCCTCGCCGCGAGCGCTGCGGTCTCGATCTGGTCGACCGGCAAATCCCGAAACCGCGCCGCCGTTGTCGAGATCGCCGGCCGGCAGCGCACGCTCGCGGAGCGCTATGTCACGCAGCTTCTGCTCGTCCGCCAGAACAGACTGGCGAGCCCGCAGCGGACCGGCGTGCTGCTCACTCAGAGCGTGAACGCACTTTTGAACGGTGGGACCGCTCCCGCCGTCGAGGGCGACGACGACGACGTCGTCCTGCAGCGCGAAGGTGACCGGCGGATCCGCGCAGAGATCGTCGAGCAACGGAAGCTGATCCACGACCTGCTCGCCGCCGGCAACGCGTTCCTGGCCGGCCGGAGCGTGACCTCTCTCCGCGAGACGGCCGGCGAGCACATCACCGCGAACGATGCACTGCAGCGGGTGCGTGTCCTCTCGGCGCTGACCTCGAACGTCTCTCTGAGCTCCGCTCGCGAGATCGCTGCCAAGACCGATGACAACGTGAGCTACACGGTCCGGCTGCAGATCGCGCTCGGCGCGATCGGTGTCCTCGTGTCGCTGCTCCTTGCCTGGGCTCTGGTTGCGACGACGCGCCGCCAGACCGCGCACTTCCGCAGCCTCGTGACGTCGTCGACCGACGTCGTCCTCGTCCTCGCCGGAGGCAACTGCCGGTACGCGAGCACCGCAGTCGAGCGCCTGACCGGCCGGGCTCAATCACAGCTCACGGGGAAAGGCATTTTCCGTTTGATCCACGAAGACGACCTCGAGAGCTTCCAGGACGCTGAGAGGTCTGGCGACGTGAAGCAGCTGGCGTTCCGGATGCGCAACGCGGCAGGTGAATGGCGCCACCTGGAGGCCCACCTCACCGATCTGCGCTCCGACCGGCACGTCCGCGGCGTCGTCGTGAACTCACGCGACATCACCGAACGCGTCCGCCTCGAGCAGGAGCTCACACGACAGGCACAACGCGACAACTTCGGCTCACAACTCGTCGAAGCGCTCGAGATGGCGGACGAGGAGTCGGCTGCGTACGACGTGGTGCGCCGCGCGATGGTCGAGATCGACGAGCGCACGCCGATGGAACTTCTCCTCTCCGACTCCAGCCGCGCGCACCTCGACCAGACCGCCGTGCACCCGATCGCCGGTGCGCCTTCGTGCCCGGTCGAGTCGCCGTACTCGTGCGTCGCCGTCCGGCGCGGGCACGCCGTCGTCTTCGAGACGAGCGAGGCGCTGAATGCCTGCCCGAAGCTGCGTGACCGGGAGCACGGCCCGTGCTCGGCCGTGTGCGTTCCGATCAGCTTCATGGGCCGGTCGCTCGGCGTCCTCCACGCGACCGGGCCTGACGGCGTTCTGCCGAACAAGGAACAGGTCGAGCAGCTGACGACGCTTGCGACCCAGGCCGGCGCGCGCATCGGCACGGTGCGTGCGTTCGAGAAGACACAACTGCAGGCGCAGACCGACGGGCTCACGGGTCTGATCAATCGCCGGACACTCGAGACCGAGCTCCGCGACCTCTTGCGCCAGGACCGGCCGTTCGCGCTCGCGCTCGCCGACCTCGATCACTTCAAGCGGCTGAACGATACGCACGGGCACGAAGAAGGCGACCGCTCGCTGCGGCTCTTCTCGCACGTCGTGCGCCAGGTGCTACGAGACGACGACCTCGTCGCCCGTTGGGGCGGCGAGGAGTTCCTGATCGCGTTGCCCGACGCGGATGCCGACGCAGCCGTCGTCGTCATGGAGCGGATTCGCGCACACCTGGCGAAGACGCTCGAGGGCGGGCAGGTTCGCTTCACCGCGAGCTTCGGCGTCAGCGACTCGACGGCGGCTTCGTCCTTGCAGGAGCTGATCCAGCTTGCGGACATCGGCCTGTACCTCTCGAAGACTGCCGGCCGCGATCGCGTGTCGATCGGTGTCTGGAGCGACGTCCGCGACGCGCTCGGCGCGGGAAACGGCGCGAAACGAGCGCCTGCGTTCCACCGCGCCGCCGCCGAGGACGAGCCGAACCCCGCCTGACGTCAAGATCTCCGGGGTCTTGCCGATGCACCTCTCGAGGTCTCTCCCCCGAGTTGATTCCGACGGCGGTCATCCTTGGCGCGACCCTTGCGCTCTTCGTGCTCTGGCTCGCGCTTGCGGCCTGGGTCATCGGCTCGCGGCTACGACACGACGCGAACATCCGGCTCCGCCGCCGCGACGCGCGCTGGCTCGCGCGCGGCGGCGACGTGCGCGACTGGTCACGACGGCGCCTGCGGCGCGCGGCCGACGGCGCGCACAGCGAAGGCGCTGCCGATGCAGCCCGCGAGCTGGTGCGCCGGAGCGGACCGCGGCTGCTGCGGCAGGCGAAACGGTCCAGCCAGCGTCGGGCACACGCACTGCGCGTGCTGACGCGCGGCGGCTCTCGGCAGGCGTTCGATCTTCTGCGGGACGCTTACGAAGACGGCGCTTCAGAGGTGCGGGCAGCGGTGGTTGCGATCACGGCAGAGCAGATCGCCCCCGCCGCCGACGACCTGCTGCTCGAGATCCTCGTCAGCGGCGATCACCCCCGCTCGCGTACCGCGACCGAGCTCACGCCACGCGCGCGAGGCATCGTGCCGAAGCTCTTGACGCTGTCCGCCGACGACGACCCGGAGGTTCGCTACTGGGCGCTGATGCTGCTCAGAGACGCGGCGGACGACGAGCGCGTAAAGCGTGCCGCCGTGGAGGCATCGATCGACTCATCGGGCACGGTGCGTGCCGCCGCGGCACGCGTGCTCGGCGCGAGCGGCGCCGCCGGAGTGGAGCACGCGTTGCATTCGCTGCTCGCGGACGACGTGTTCTTCGTACGCTCACACGCCGCGCGGGCCGTCGGCGAGATCCGCGCTCAGCCCCTCGCCGACGATGTCGCCGCCCTGCTCGCCGATACGAGCTGGTGGGTCCGCGCCGCTGCGAAAGAGAGCCTGTTCATGCTCGGCGAGTGCGGTCTCCACGCGGCGATGCAGATGCTCGACAACGCCGACGGCTTCGCCCGCGACAGTGCCCGCGAAGTGGTGTCGTCCTTCCGCCGCGAGACGCGCCCGCTGGAGCTCGTCGGATGAGCGTCATCCGCGACCTCATGCAATGGACGGTGATCGTGTGCCTCGGGTACGTGGTCGCGGTGTACGGCTCCTACGGCGCGATGATCACGTACTCGATGCTCGAAGAGCGCTTCCGGCGGCGGCGGCGCGTCTTCGAGAGCCTCGACCGCGTGCGCGCATCGACGCTGACGATCCCGGTGAGCATCATCGCGCCGGTCTACAACGAGGCGCCCGTCGTCGCGGCGTCCACGCGCTCGTTCCTCGAGATCGACTACCCCGAGTACGAAGTGATCGTGGTCAACGACGGCTCAACCGACGACACGCTCGAAGCGCTGCAGCGAGAGTTCGAGCTCGAGCCGATCGAGCATTTCTACCGGCGCCGCTACGAGTCCGGGCCGATTCGCGGCCTGTACCGCAGCCGCACGCATCCGAGCCTGATCGTGATCGACAAGGTGAACGGCGGGAAGGCGGACTCGCTCAACTGCGGCCTCAACCTCGCCCGCTACCGCTACATCTGTGGCGTCGACGGCGACACGATCCTCTCGCACACCTGCCTCCTGAACGGGATGCGACTCGCTCTCGCCGACCCGCAGCGGATCGTCGGCGTCACCGGCCACATCGCGATCAGCAGCCGCCCCGAGGAGGCGCTCGCGAAGGACGGCGAGTCGGCGAAGCTCGACTCGCGGCCGCTCCTCGTGTTCCAGCACTGCGACTACCTGCGCTCGTTCTTCAACAACCGGCTCGGCTGGACCCGGCTGAACACGATGCTCTGCGCGGTCGGCGCGTTCCAGATCTGGCGGAGCGACGTAATCGAGGAGATCGGCGGCTTCTCCACCACCTTTACGTGCGAGGACATCGAGCTGACGTTCCGCGTGCACGAGCACTTCCGGCGCGAGGGACGCGACTACGAGATCGTCGCGCTCGCGGACACGGTCGGAGTGACCGAGGGGCCGGACACCGTCCGCAAGCTGATCGCACAGCGCGAGCGGTGGCAGCGCGTCATCCTCGAGACCGTCATCTCGTACCGGCGGATGATGTTCAGGCGGCGCTACGGCACGGTCGGGTTCATCGGCGTGCCGTTCTTCATCCTGTCCGAGGTGATCGCGCCGGTGTTCGAGCTCCTCGCCTTGCTCGCGCTGGCGACCAGCGTCGTGGTCGGCGCGCTCGAGGTCGAGCAGGCGCTGCTCACTTTGGTGGCGCTCGCCCTCATGAACGGCCTGATGACGTCGGCGGCGGTGCTGCTCGAGGACCGCACGTCGCGGGTCTACCCGGTCCGTGATCTCGTGCGGCTGATCCTGCTCGGCCCGCTCGACCTCGTGATCTACCGGCCCTACCTCGTGTGGGCCCGGCTCAAGGGCACGTGGCGCTACCTGCGCGGCGATCGGGGCTGGCACAAGTTCGAGCGCAACGCACGACCCGCGACCTAGCCGAAGTCCTCGCCGGCCTCCCACGCGTTCTCGAACGCGAGCTTCAGCAGCCCGGCGAACCCCGGATGCTCCACGATCATGATCGTCAGGTCCGTCGCCCCGGCGACCGGGTCCTCCATCGTGAACACGGCGACGCGTTCGTCGATGACGACCAGCTTGAGCGGCAGATGGTCGACGACGCGCGCCCGCTCGCCGGCTTCGACGAATCGCCGCACGGCATCGACGACCGCCGGGTCGTCGTACACCGAGCGCTCGTAGACGCTGCGCGCGACGACACCGCGCGACAGGAGGTCGAGGCCCTCGGTGTTCTCGCCCGGCTCGACCGCGTACGGAGGCTTCGTGAAGATGAGCAGCTCTTTCTGCGTTCCGGCCTGGAGCTCGCCGAACCGCTTAGCGATCGCGGTCGGCTCGCGCAGCACCTCGATGTAGTTGAGCGGATCGGTCTCCGCCCGGCCGTCTCGGTAGGCAGGCGCGAGGAGCGCCACCGCCCGAGCAGCCTGCTGCTCGAACTCGGCGAGCGCGTTGCGATGCGCGTCGAGCAGCAAGGCGATCGCGTGATCCGGATCCACGGCCGCATAGTTGGCGGGCCGCCCCGGCTCTACCGTCGCGAGACCGCGCCCGACCAGCCCGTCGAGCACGTCGTAGATCCGCTGGCGGGGGAGCCCGGCGATCCGCGCCACTTCTGCGCCCGTCGCCCGCCCGCGCCTGGTCAGCGCAACGTACGCGCCGGCCTCGTAGCTGTTCAGGCCGAGGTTGAGAAGGGGTGTGAGCTCAGGCGGTTGATTCACCAGTCAAATTGTCACCACTGGGAGTGGTTTCGAAAATGTTACCGGTGAGCACAACGGTGCCGTCCCTTTCGTCAGGAGGTTCAGGTTGACTCGCATCCTTCTCGCGCTCGTGGTCGCAGCAGCCCTCGCCGGCACGGTCGGCGCCTCGGCAGGCTCGTCGGACACCGGCGCGGTCCTCACGTCTGCGAAGCATGTCTTCTGGGGGCAGTCAACGGCGGTCGACTCGGCCTCGAGCGACCTCGTGTGGCACGGCGGCAACGCCGGTCCCGGCGCGATCGGCGTCGAGCAGAAGCCGGCCGTGTACCTCGTCTGGTGGGGCGCCGAATGGGCGGGCGCCGGGTTCCAGACCGCAGACACCGACGGGAAGCTCTACTCGTCGAAGACGCTGCAGAGCTATCTCGCGTCGTTCTTCCAGAACCTCGGCGGTAGCCCGTGGGCGAACATCCAGACGCAGTACTGCAACACCCTCCTCCCCGGCTCGACGTCGTGCGTCGGCGCCACCGGATACGTCACCAACCCGAAGAAGCAACTGAAGGGCGTCTGGACCGATCCGACGCCGGTGCCGGACGACATCGTCACGCTCGGGCTCGCCGAGAACCTCGTCGACGACCCGATCGCCGCGGAGGCGATGCGCGCGTCGGCCCACTTCGGCTACGACCCGCAGGCGACCTACATCATCCTCACGCCGCCGCGGCCGATCGCAACGGGGCAGCCGGTCTACTGCGGCTACCACTCGCAGACGGCGTCGATCGACGGCCTGGGTAACCCGTACCGGATCCAGTACGCGTTCATCCCCTGGCAGAACACGAACTGGCCGGGCGTCGGCACGGGTGGGTGCGGCCTGCACTTCGTCAACGCGACGTCGAACTCCTTCGGGAACGGGATCTTCGACGGCTGGTCGATCGTCACCGGCCACGAGTATTCGGAAGCAGTCACCGACCCGGACAACATCGCGTCGTGGCAGGACGGCTGGCTCGATGCACAGGGCAGCGAGAACGGCGACAAGTGCGCGTGGGCGGCGAACACGTCGAACATCACGCTCGGCGCGCATCAGTTCGCGGTCCAGCCGATGTGGAGCAACGAGGCCTTCGACGCAACCGGCGACGGCTGCGTCCTCGGAAGGTAAGGGAGATGACCATGCGCAAGGCTTTCCGGGCAGCCGGGCTGGTCGCGGTGACGGCCGCCCTCGTTTCGGGCGTCGCGATCGCCGCAGGCGGACCGTCAGCCACGATCACCAGCCCCACCGTGGGCCAGAAGGTATCGGCGCGGCACAACTCGTACCTCGCGATCGCCGGCACCGCGTCGTTCGCGACGTCCGGGACCGGGACGACGCGGTTCTACCTCCGCCGCGACGGCTGCGGAACCTCGAACGACAACCCGCATCTGAGCATCGCCTCCGGCACTGACGGAGGCGATGGGTGCGGCATCGTCCTCGACTCGGTCGTCGGTCTCGGCGGGGACGCCGACCAGGGAGCGTTCGTCGACTTCCCGGCGGCCGACGGGATGCCGCTCTCGCTCGACTCGAGCCGAGCCGTCGGCGGGACAATCGACATCACCGGTACCGCCGTCGGCGCGGTCGAGGTCGATGTGAGCCTCGAGGGGCTCGTCGGCGGCCAGGGTGTCCCCGTGGGCGACACGACCACGACGACGGTGCTCGACCCGACCGTGTCGGACAACCCGGTTACGTTCACGATCCGGCCTGACGCGTCGCTTGCCGGCACGGACCTGCAGGGGCTCGACCTGCGCGTGCACATCCACGGGCCTGCGCTCGACGCCGGTTTCGTCGGGCTGTCGGGGAAGTCATGGGTCGACCTGCCGTCGTTCGCCGCCAGCGTGCGCCAATCGGTCGACGTCTCGCTCGACGACCCCACGTTCGCGAACTCCGTGCCGGCACGGCTCACGGGCGCCACCTGGAGCGTGGCCGTGCCGACGCCTGCGGCCGGCTCACACACCGTGTACGCGCGGGCGACACAGGGATTCGACACCGGTGCGGCTGCGTCGCGGCCGTTCACCGTCACGAAGTGAGAGGAGCGGAAATGAAGCTCGGAGCAGCACTGGTCGCCGTCGTCGGCCTTCTCCTCGCCGTGGGGTCGGGCGCATCGGCCAACACGATCCTGCACAAGCCGCTGTACATGCCCGACTCGCGGCACGTCGGCGCGTCGACCCTGCAGCCGCCGCCGGTCTGCTGCGCCCCGGTCGGGCCTCCGGTCGCCGGTGCTCCCGCGCCGGTCAACATGGCGTACTTCGGCGGCCACGTGCAGGTGACGCCGAAGATCTACATCGTGTTCTGGGGCTGGGGCGAGGCCGGAGCGTTCGACCACACGACGCCCGGCATGCCGGCGAACGACCCGGATGGCGCAGCCGCGCGCATGACCGCCTTCATCAAGGCGATGGGCGGCACGGCGTGGGCCGGCAGCCAGACGCAGTACTACGAGACCGTCAACGGACAGAACATCAACATCCAGAACCCGACGAATGTCTTCGGCGGCGCGTGGTACGACGACACGAACCCGATCCACGACAACGTCAGCGGACTCGAGCTCGCGCAGGAGGCACAGCGGGCGGTCGCGCACTTCGGGATCACCGACCTCGACAACTCGCAGATCGTCGTCGCCCAGCCGCAGCGCGACAACGAGGCAGGGTTCAACAGCGGGGCGGGCTACTGCGCGTGGCACGACTACACACAGCCGCAGTACTACCCCGGCGTCCAACCCGGGATCTCGTTCACGAACATGCCGTACGTGCTGAACAGCGGCTCGAGTTGCGGCCAGAACTCGGTCAACACGGGGTTCTACACCGGCCGCCTCGACGGGTTCACGATCGTGATGGGCCACGAGATCGAAGAGACGATCACCGACCCCGGCGCAGAGGACGTGATCAACGGCGTGAACCTCGGCGGCTGGTACGACTACTCCGCGTACGAGAACGGCGACAAGTGTGCGTGGGTCGGCTACACCGAAGGTGTCGCCCCGCCGTCGACGGTTCCGGGCGGGTTGAACAACATCACCGGGAACGACGGCCGGCTGTACCCGGTGCAAAGCCTGTGGAGCAACGCCTCGGCCGGCGGCGCCGGTTGGTGCGCAGGCGCCGGCGACGATCTCCCGGTGACGGGCTAGCCGGACAGCTCGGCTCCCAGGCCGAGCAGTGGGCCATCGACGCGTACCGCGGGGCTCGTCGTCAGAAACAGGACGACGCCGTCCCGCGGTGCGCGAAGCTCTTCGAGCACGTCGCCGTAGAGCGTGCGCAGCGACCCGACGAGCTGCCCCTCCGTCACCTCGTCTCCGGCCGCGACGGTCGGCTGCCACCAGCCGTCCTGCGACGCTCGGAACCAGACGAACTTCCCGACCACGCGGGAGCGTGGTGGTGCCGGATCACCCGGCAGCACCTCCAGGTGGCGCAGCACGTTGCGCACGCCGGCGACGAGCAGCGACGTCGCTGACTCCTCGAGCTGGCCGCACCCGCCCGCCTCGGCGATCACGGCCGGGATGCCGGCACGCGCGGCTGCGCTCGACGTCATGCCGCCGAGCCCGCTCTCGTCAACTTCCTGCCGGACGACGTACGGCAGGCCGAACGCGAGTGCGAGCGCGTGGGTCCGCTCCTCGTGCGGCGACGCGTCGTAGATCGCGAACGGCTCGAGCGCTTCGACCAGATCGCCGCCGTGCAGGTCGAGCAGGACGTCGGCCGGCTCGATCACCTGCTCGAAGATCGAGGCCGCGAGACGATCGGTGTAGGTGCCGTCGCGCGAGCCGGGGAAGCTGCGGTTCAGGTTCTTTCCATCCGCAGGCACCACGAACGGGGACCGCTGCCGGAACGACTCCATGCTCACGATCGGCACCGCGGTGATCGATCCGGCGAGCTCACGCGTGTCGAGCTCGTTCATGAAGCGCGTCACGGCCGCGATCGAGGAGTACTCGCACCCGTGCACGCCTCCGATCAGCGCGATGTGGGGGCCGTCGGCGTCTCCGCGGGCCTCGTAGGCCGGGTGCTCCAGATCGCAAAAGGTGATGGTGCGGCGTTCGATCATGCGCCGACCATAATCGACCGATGGACGAGCGCCGCACGAGCCCGGTCGAGCTGCTCTGGGACCTCGTCTTCGTCTTCTCCGTCACGCAGGTGACGACGCTGATCGCGCGCGACCTGACCTGGGCCGGGTTCGGGCACGGGCTGATCGTGCTCGCGCTCGTCTGGTGGGCGTGGTCGGCGTTCGTGTGGGCGGCGAACGCCGAACAGGAGGAGTCGCGCGCGCTGCGGGCGATCCTTCTGCTCGGGATGCTGCTCGTGTTCGTCGCGGGCCTCGCGCTGCCGTCGGCGTTCTCGGGGAAGGCGACGCTGTTCGCCGTGTGTTATGCAGCTGTCCGCTTCCTGCACCTCGGCCTCTATGCGCACGCGTCGCGGCGGGGCAACGCGTCGTGGTCGGCGATCAGCGGCTTCGCGACGACCGTGACGATCGGGATGACCCTGATCCTCGCCGGCTCGTTCCTCTCCGAGGGCCGGCAGGTCGCCCTGTGGGGGCTCGCGCTGCTGATCGACTACGCCGGCCCTGCGTGGCTCACGCGCGAGCGGCTCCGCGGGCTGCAGCAGGTGGCGATCGCCCACTTCGCCGAGCGCTACGGGCTGTTCGTGATCATCTGCCTGGGCGAGTCGATCGTCGCAATCGGCCTCTCGGCGAACGCGCACTCGATCGACGCGCGGCTCGTCGCGGCAGTCGCGCTCGGGCTCGCAACGACCGTCGGGCTCTGGTGGACGTACTTCGACCGCTTCGCCGGCGTCGCCGAAGAGCGGTTACGCAGCCACGACGACGTCGTGCTCGCGGCCGCCGACAGCTACAGCTACATCCATCTCGCGATCGTCGCGGGGATCATCGTGTTCGCGGTCGGCATGAAGGTCGCGATCCACGACGTGTCGCGCGATCTCCCCGATGCCGCGCGGCTCGCGCTGTGCGGCGGGCTCGCGCTCTACTTCGCCGGCAACGCCGCGTTCCGCCTGCGCCTCGTCGGAGCGGTCGCGAATTCGCAGCTCGCGGGCGTGCTCGGCATGCTCGCCGTGTTCTCGCTCGGCGGCAGGCTCTCGACGGTCACCGTCACGGCGCTCGCGACCGCCGTCGTCGTCGCGGTGTGCGCGCTCGACTCAACCTACGGTCGCGCGCACGAGGAGCGGACCGTGCCGAGCGCCGAGATCGACGGTTCCGCCGGCGCCGGGCACGACTGAGCTCGATCCGACGAGCACGCGTGACAACTGCTCGCCCGCGGGCAGGCGCAGCCGAAGCCGCACATCCTGGGTGCGCGGGAGCACGAGATGTGCGACGAGGCTCACCCCGTCCCGCGTGATCGAGTACGAGACCTTCCCGAAGCTCGTCGGCGCATTGCGCACCTCGATGGTCTGCCCATCGGCGAGCCATGCGCGCGGGGTGGAGAACGCGAGATCGAGCCCGACCGGTGAGCCGAGCGGACCGCGGCGCTCGTGAATCAGCACCTCCCGCAGGGTGCCGAGGAACGAGGCGTTCGCACCGGCGTTCGGCGGCATGAACATCGACCGGTCGTACGCGCTTCCGACTGGCTTCAGCGACACCGCCTCGCCGGAGACGAACGTTCCCTGCGCCATCCCGAGCGCGAGCATGCCGTAGAGGCTGAGGTCGAGCTGGTCGGGCTGGTCGTTGTCGGCGAAGAAGCGCGCCATCCCGAGCCCGTAAACCGGTGCCAGCCCGGCACCGCCTTCGTCACCGTAGACCGTTCCGGCGTACGTGCGCGTCACCCCGAGGAGGCGCGATCCGTGTTGCAGCAGGTAGCGCAGGATCCCGCGCGACGCGCTCGTGTGCGGGGTGAACCAGCCGGACGAGAACGCGTACGGCATCATCAGGTTCCAGTACGAGCCGTCACGCGACGCCGTCAGCCGGCCGAACGCCTTCTGGCCGGTGAGCCGATCGGGAACGAATAGCGAGCCGTCCCGCAGACGCTTCGAGACGCGCGTCAGCGCCGGACGCGCCGCGGTCGCGATGGACGCCGAAAGCCTGCCCGCCCGATCCGCGTTCGCAACGTCCCCTGCTCCCCGCCACACCTGCCCGATCGCGCGCAGACCCTCGATCGCTTCGAGCGTGCCGGGGACGCTGTCGACCGCATGGCTCTCGAGATCTGTCGACAGTGCCTCCGGTACGAGTCGGCCTTTGTACTTCCCGGTCGTGCGCTGGCGCGCCGCAATCTGCCTGACGACGTCGGTGAGCGCGGGCGTCTCCGCCCGCAGGAACGTGCGGTCTCGCGTCGTCCGAACGTAGAGCGCAGCAGCCGCGAGGACGTGGCCGCCGCGGAACGCCCGGAATTTCGCCGGGTCGGCGCGGATGCGCCGCAGCGCGAGCTCGATGCTCGACTTCGCGACCGACGGATAGCCGTACTGCGCCGCGATCTCGGCGGCGTCGAGCGATTCCGCATAGGAGAGCTCCTCGTAGGGGTTGCCGACGCTGTAGCGCCACCCGAACGAGATGAGCTGGCTCACGACGCCGAGCTCGGCCTCCTGCACGGCAGGCTCTGGAACCGAGAAGGTTGCGCCAGAGGCGAGTCGTGTCTCCCAGAACTTCACGACCGTCGACCGCGCGACATCGTAGGTCTCGGCGTCGGCATGTACGTGGCTCGCGTCCGAGGGTGCGTTGAGCCATTCGACGTAGATCGTCTCTTTCTCTCCCTGCGGCACCCGGTAGCGCACGACACCGTCGACGAACTGCGCCCCATCGCTCACGATCATCCGCGTCTGGCCTTTGAGCGCGACGCGGTCGGGAGCCGAGTGCGCAAGCCATCGCCACGGCACGAAGCGCACCGTTGCACCGTGCTCGGCGCGCCGCGCGTCGACGACGAGCTTCACGAAGCTGATCACCGACCGCGCGCCGAACGCGCCGTAGGCCCGGCCGACGAACGACTCCTGCACGTATTGGACGCCCCCGCTGTCCTCGTACGCGGTCTGCAGGATCGGCAGGTGACCCTGCGCGAGTCGTGCAGGCCGCAGTCTCGCCCTGCACGATCCGTACCGCTCCTTGCCGGCTCCGCCCACGAAGATCTGCAGGGAGGGTCCGCCGATGCGCCGCGTGATGATCTCGCTCCCGTCGGCGACGTGGAGCGCGTACATCGGCGAGCCGTACGACGTGAACGGATACGAGAACGCCATGTAGTACGAGCCGCTGGCGGTGAGCGGGCGGCGGCCCCACTGGAGCGCTTGCGTGAGCGGTGCGAGGTAGTGACGCGCCCGTTCGTAGGTCGGGCCCCCGGGCGTGCGAAGGAGTTCGCCGCCCCACACGTCGCGGCCGGCCGCGACGGCGTCGTCCACCGACGCGGCGTAGGCCGTCGAGACCTCACGCGGCGCGCAGCCGGTCGCGGCGGGCCGCGCGGTCGTCGTCGCCCCGAGCGCGAGCACAGCAACGGTTGCCGCCGCAAAGAACCCTCGTCTTGCTCCCCGACCCCCGATTCCGGGATCCTAGGCTCCGGTCGCGGTGCTCGCTACCGAGACTCGCCGCTCGTGGGATCGAAGAGCTGCAGGTGCTCCGTAGTGAACGTGACGCGGACGCGGTCGCCGCGCGCTCCCTCGAACGTCCCCGGCGCCCGCGCGACGAGCCGGCTGCCCGGTCGCGCCTCGTCGCCGTCTGTTCCCGCGAGCGTGAGGCCGGGCACGTCGACGTGCACGAGCATCTCCGGCCCGAGCTGCTCGGTGATCTCGATCTGCCCGGGCAGCCCGTCCGCGGCGTCGCTGATCACCACATCCTCCGGGCGGATCCCGACGACCACGGGGCCGCTGTGGCCGTTCGCCAAGGGCAGCGCGACGCGGTGCTCCCCGAAGACGACGCTTCCGTTCGTGAGCGTCGCCTGCACGAAGTTCATCGCCGGGCTGCCGATGAAGCCGGCGACGAACATGTTCGCGGGCTTGCGATAGAGCCGCTCGGGCGCGTCGACCTGCTGGACGACGCCGTGCCGCATCACGACGACGCGGTCGCCGAGCGTCATCGCCTCCGTCTGGTCGTGCGTCACGTAGATCGTCGTGATCCCGAGCCGCTGGTGAAGGCCGAGCAGCTCGGCGCGCATCTGCACGCGCAGCTTCGCGTCGAGGTTCGAGAGCGGCTCGTCCATCAGGAACGCCTTCGGCCGCCGCACGAGCGCACGGCCGATCGCGACGCGCTGCCGCTGACCGCCCGAGAGCTCGCGCGGCTTGCGCTCCAGGAGCTCCTCGATGTTGAGAAGCCGCGCCGCCTCCGCCACACGCTCGCGGATCGCCGCCTTCTTCACCTTCTGCTGGCGCAGCGGGAATGCGATGTTGTCGAACACACTCATGTGCGGATAGAGCGCGTAGTTCTGGAACACCATCGCGATGTCGCGCTCGGTCGGGACGACGTCGTTGACGACGCGTCCGTCGATCGCGATCTCGCCGCTCGTCACCTGCTCGAGCCCGGCGACCATGCGCAGCGCCGTCGTCTTCCCACACCCGGACGGCCCGACCAGGATCAGGCTCGCTCGGCTCGGACGCCGACTCCCCTGCGTTCGAGCAGCGCATCCAGCGAGTTGCGGACCTCTCGGGTCAAGATCGCATACATCGTCGGCTCGATGATCTCGAGCGCGGCGAGGAAGGACGTCTCGGCCTCGTCGGTGCGATCCTGCGCGGCCAGCACGAGCCCACGTGCGTGCAGAAGCGAGGCCCGTGTCCAGACGTCGCCGCGACCGACCCGGTGCTCCGCCTCGGTGATGAGTCGGTCGGCCTCGTCGACCTTCCCCTGGACGACGAAGACCTCGGCCAGGCCGCGCTCGGCTTCCGCGAGGTACCCCTGTTCGTGCGTTCCTCGCAGCCGCCGGACTGCTGCCCTGAACGTCTTCTCGGCGAGCGGGATCTCGCCGCGCTGCCGATAGACCGATGCGAGGTTGGACAGCGTCCAGCCGTAACGGCCGGCGGCGCCGATCTCGTCGAAGATCTCCAGCGCCTGGCGCAGGTATCGCTCCGCCTCATCCGACTCTGCCTCGCCGAACCGGCGTCCGTGGACGGCGAGCGCATACCCCATCGCTTCGTGGCTTCCGCTCGTCTCCGCCAGCGACTCCGCCTGCTCCAACAGGGCGAGGGCGCCGGCGACATCGCCGCGCACCCCGGCAATGGCGGAGAGCTGCGTCTTGGCCAGGCTCTCCAGCTCGGGACGCGCCGCTCGGTGTGCCAGCCCGAGCATCGCCTCCGCATGGCGCGTCGCCCCCTCGCCGTTTCCGAGCCACCAGAAGATGGTCGTGATCAGAGCGTGAGCGTCGTAGAGCCCGGCCAGCTCGTCGTCGGGGAGGATCGCGAGCGCGTCGTCGGCAAGGTCGTGCGCCCGCGCGACGTCGCCGTCGGCGTGCAGGGCGAGATCCGCGAGCAGCACCAGCGCTCGTCCCTCGATGTCGCTGCGGCCGGCCGCGCGTGCTTCGGCGAGCACGTCCTCTGCCTCTTCGCCGACCGTCGGGACATCGGCGAGCCGCCAGGCGGCATGCGCCGCAAGGTACCGCCGATCCGGGGTCGGCTCGATCGCGACCGCTCGCACCAGGGTCCGGCGCGCCGACCTCAGGGCGCCACGGCGCAAGCCCCGCCGCCCTGCTTCCTCGAGCGCCTCCGCCGCCGACCGAGCGAGGTCCTCCGGGATCGTCCCCGCGAGCTCGACGAGCAAATCGACTGCCTGCTCGAGGTGATGCGCACGAATCTCGGCGAGCTCGTCACGAGCCCGGCTCGCGACCCAGGCCGCGAACACCTGATGCTCCTCGGCACGCCGCGCCTTGCTCATCCCGCCGTACGCGACGTCGCGTATGAGCACATGCTTGAAGCGATACGCGTGATCACCCGAGATGCTCGATCGCTCCTCGGCGATGACGAACTCTCGCTCGACCAGCCGGTCGAGGAGCTCGACGACCTCGAGGTCCGGTGCGAGCCGTTCGAGCGCGCCCCGCCAGAACACACGGCCGATGAGGGCGGCGCTCTGCAGGAGCTTCTTCCCGTCGGCGTCGAGCCCGTCGATTCGCGCAGCGATCAGCGCCTGCAGGCTGTCGGGAATGCCGTCGAGACCCCGGCCGTCACGAAGGGCATGCGCGATCTCTTCCAGGAAGAGCGGGTTGCCTTCCGCGCGTTCGAGCACGAGGCCGCGCTGCAGGCTCGGCACCTCGGCCCGTGCGAGGAGCGCATCCGCGAGCTCTTCGCTCTCGGAGTCGCCGAGTGGAAGAAGGTCGATCGCGCTCGCGTTGCGGATGCCGCCGCCCCACGTGGGACGCGCATCGAGCAGCTCAGGCCGCGCAAGCGCAACGATCAGCACAGGCGAGTCTTGAAGCGATCGCGCGAGCTGCTCGACCAGTTCGAGGAGCGGCTCCTCCGCCCAGTGGATGTCCTCGAAGACGAGCACGAGCGGCTGACCGTCCGCGAGTTGCTCCGCCCACCGCATCGCCGCCCAGCTCAGCTCGCCGGGTGTGCGGTCCCCTTCTGCGGCGCCGAGGACTCCGAGCGCGGCGGCCAGCAGGTCGGCGACTGCCTCGCTCTCGCAGGAGGCGCGCAGCTTCTCGAACGCGTCCGCTGCCGGGTCGTCGTCGCCGATCGCGGCGCTCGCCTTGATCATCGCCGCGAGCGGCCAGTACGTGACCCCTTCGCCGTAAGGGAGCGTTCGCCCGGAAAGCGTCGTCGCTCGTTCGATCCCTTCGACGAACTGGGTCACGAGCCTGGTCTTCCCGAGGCCCGGCTCGCCGAAGATCGTCACGAGCTGTGCCCGGCGATCGCGCACCGCGCGTCCGAAGGACGTCTCCAGCACCGCTAACTCCGCTTCACGGCCGACGAAGGGCGTCGCGACGCGGCGGGTCGAGTCGTGGGCACGGACGGCGCGTGCGGTCCACAACGGCTCCGACCGCCCCCTGACCTCGAGCGGACCTACGTCGTCGACCTCGACGGCGCCCGCGGCGAGTCGCCGGGCCGCGGGGCCGAGCAGGATCTCTCCGGGCTGTGCTGCCTGCTGCAGCCGCGCCGCGAGGTTCACTGCTTCTCCCGTCGCGAAGGTCGACTCGCTGTCCTCGATCACCACCTCGCCGGACTCGATCCCGATGCGAACGGACAGCTGCAGCCCTTCGACGCTCGGGACGATCTCGAGTGCCGCGCGAACAGCACGCTCGGCGTCATCCTCGTGGGACAGGGGCACGCCGAACGCCGCCATCACGGCGTCGCCCGCGAACTTCTCGACCGTTCCTCCGTGCGCCTTGATGCGTTCTGCGACGACGTCGAAGTACCGGTTCACGCGCCCGCGCGCGACTTCGGGATCCACACTCGAGATGAGCCCGGTCGAGTCGACGAGATCGGCAAACAGGACGGTCGCGACCTTGCGCTCCATCCTTGCATCGTACGGCGCGTCAGGTGTCGCGGCGGACGAGCAGCACCGCTGCGACGGCGATCGCAGCAGCGCAATAACCGACGAAGAGCAGTGCGCCCGGGCCCGGCGCCAGCGACCCGGAGTCGTGGGTCAGCTGGAACACGGCGCGCGCGGCGGAGTCGGGGAGCCAGGGGCTGATCGCCTGGTTCCAGCTCGACGGCAGGATGTTGAGGAGCGGCGGGATGACGAAGAAGATGGCCGCGAAGATCGAGATGCCGCCGGCCGTGTTGCGGACGATCGCGCCGAGCGCCATCGCGAAGATCCCGATCAGCATCAGGTAGACGGCGCCGCCGATCACCGTGCGCGCCACGCCCGGGTCCGAGAGCGAGATGCGGAGCTCCGCATGCTTGTGGACGATCGTCTGGCTCGCCCAGAACGCGAAGAGCACCGAGGGGAGCGCGAGCGCGAACGTGAGGAGCGAGAACACACCGATCTTCGCCCACAGGACGGCCAGCCGCTTCGGCACGGCGGTGAAGCTGGCGCGGATCATCCCGGTCGAGTACTCCGCGGTGATCGTGAGCACGGCGAGGACTGCGATCGGGAGCTGCGACAGGTTGACGCCGGCGGTGGCGATCTCGACCGGATGACGGTCGGAGCGCTCGCGCGGGCTGAGGCTCCCCCAGTGTGACGAGGTCACGGCCGCGAACAGGATCGGCAGGCCGATCGTCAGCACGACGGCGGCGAAAAGCGACCAGCGGGTCGAGCGGACCGAGCGGATCTTCGTCCACTCGGAGATGGCAACGCGGAGCTGGGTGACGCGGCCGGTGGCCGCGAGCTTCGGCAGTGCCGTCGCCGCGCTCACAGCGCCGCCTCCTGAAGCTCAGCCTGGTACTCGACATCGGCACGCGTCAGCTCCATGAACGCCTCCTCGAGCGAGGCCTGCTGGGGCGTCAGCTCGTGGATGCGCAGGCCGTGGTCGCCGGCGACGTCGCCGATCTGCTCGGCGGTGAGACCGCTGACCTCGAGCGCGCCGTCGTCCAGCGCAGTGACCGTGACGTCAGGCCCGGCGAGAAGATCGCGAAGCTGTGTCGCCTGCGGTGACCGGACGCGCACGACGTTCCGGCCCGCGCCCTGGATGAACTCGTCGACGGGGACGTCTGCGATCAGGCGGCCGCGGCCGATCACGATCAGGTGATCTGCGACGAGCGCCATCTCGCTCATCAGGTGCGACGAGACGAAGACCGTCCGTCCCTCGCCCGCGAGCCGCGTCAGCAGGTTCCGCATCCAATGGATGCCTTCGGGGTCGAGGCCGTTGACGGGCTCGTCGAGCATCACCGTCGACGGGTCGCCGAGCAATGCGGTCGCGATCCCGAGTCGCTGGCCCATGCCGAGCGAGAACTTGCCGGCGCGTTTCTTCGCGACGTCGTGCAGCCCGACGAGGTCGATCAGCTCGTCCACGCGTGAGCGCGGGATGCCGTGAGTCTGCGCGAGCGCCAGCAGATGGTTGCGCGCCGAGCGGCCGGGGTGCACCGAGCGTGCCTCGAGCAGCGCGCCGACCTCGTGCAGCGGCGCGCGGTGGTCGCGGTAATGCTTGCCGTTGACGGTGACGTCGCCGCGCGTCGGCCGGTCGAGGCCGAGGATCAGGCGCATGGTCGTCGACTTGCCGGACCCGTTCGGCCCGAGAAAGCCCGTCACGATGCCGGGACGCACGGTGAACGAGAGGCCGTCGACCGCGCGTTTGCTCCCGTAGTCCTTCGTCAGCTCGACGGCTTCGATCATCTGCCCCTGGACCGTACTCACCGTTTCTGAAGAACCGGTGAAGAATGCTGTTGACCCGAGGCTGAGCGGTAGCGTGCAGGCATGGAATACGTGAACCTCGGGGCGACCGGCCTGCGTGTGTCGCGCATCTGTCTCGGGATGATGAGCTACGGCCCGCACGAATCGAGGCGCTGGGCGCTCGACGAGACTGCTGCGGAGCCGATCGTGCGCCGCGCCGTCGAGGGCGGGATCATCTTCTTCGACACCGCCGACGTCTACAACGGCGGGCAGAGCGAGGTGATCACCGGCCGCCTCCTGGCCAAGCTCTTCGGGCTGCGCGAGGAGTACGTCGTCGCGACGAAGGTGCACGGCCGGACGATGCCCGGCGAGAACGGCGCCGGCCTGTCGCGAAAGCACATCCTGGCGTCGATCGACGCGTCGCTCGACCGGCTCGGGCTCGACTACGTGGACCTCTACCAGATCCACCGCTTCGATCCGCGCACGCCGATCGAGGAGACGATGGAGACGCTGCACGACGTCGTGCGCGCGGGCAAGGCGCGTTACATCGGCGCGAGCAGCATGTGGGCATGGCAGTTCGCGAAGGCGCAGCGCGTTGCACCGACGCGGTTCGTGTCGATGCAGAACCACTACAACCTGATCTACCGCGAGGAGGAGCGGGAGATGATCCCGCAGTGCATCGACCAGGGTGTCGGCGTGCTGCCGTGGAGCCCGCTCGCCCGCGGGATGCTCGCCGGCAACCGCACCGCCTCCGGCGAAAAGCTGACGACGCGCGCGCAGACCGACCAGTTCGGCGATTCGCTGTACGTGCCCGAGCTCGACTTCCCGGTGATCGACCGTCTCGGCGAGGTCGCCGCATCGCGCGGCGTCTCACCGGCGCAGGTCGCGCTGTCGTGGCTTGTGCACAAGCCGGGCGTGACGGCCCCGATCGTCGGCGCGACGAAGCTCGAGCACCTCGAAGACGCCCTCGCGGCGGAGCAGCTGGCGCTGTCGGCCGACGAGATCGCGCAGCTCGACGAGCCGTACGTGCCTCACGCGACCTCCGGGCACGAGTAGCCGACCTCCTCAGACGAACCTGGTTGCCGGCGCAGCCGGAAACCAGGTTCACGTCTTGGGACGTCGGTCACTCGATCTGCTGCACGTGCCGCGGGAAGAGAAGCAGCCCCACGATCCCGAGCATCGCTGCGACGACGAGCGCCCAGAAGACACCGTGCACGGCGTGGAAGATCGCGGGCGCCGTGTGCGCCCGGTGTGCGAGCCGCCCGTTCGCGATCGAGCCGAACACGGCGACACCGACGGCGCTCCCGAGCGTGCGGATGAACATGTTCGTCCCGGTGACGACGCCGCGTCTTCCCCACCCGACCGTCGACTGCACCGCGACGACGGTCGAGACGGAGATCAACCCGAGCCCGACGCCGAGCACGAAGCCCGAGACGCTGACGCGCCAGATCCCGGAGTCGGCGCCGACGAAGAGCGCGAAGAGCAGGCACCCGGCGGTCGTGATCGCGGCGCCGGCAAGCCCGGTCGGCCGGTAGCCGATTCGGAGGTAGACGCGCGGCGCGAGCGTCGCCGCGATCGGCCAGCCGATCGTCATCGTCGCCATCGCGAGCCCGGCGACCACGGCGCCGACACCGACGACGCGCTGCGCGTACGTCGGCACGTACGTCGTCTGCCCGATCAGGATCGCGCCGATCGCGAGCCCCGAGACGTTGCCGGCGACGAGGATGCGGTGCCTGAACACCCAGAGCGGCAGGATCGGCTCGGCAACGGTTCGCTCGATCCAGATGAACGCGCCGAGCAGGATCGCGGAGCCTACGAAGAGCGCGACGCTCGTCGGCGAGCCCCACGCCCAGCTGACACCGCCCTCGAGGAGCCCAAGGATCAGGAGCGAGCAGGCTCCGGTCAGCGTGGCGGCGCCTGCGTAGTCGATCCGATGCCGGCGTGGTTCGACGCGCTCGTGCAGGTGACGCTGGATGAGCCAGGCGGCGCCGACGCCGATCGGCAGGTTGAGCCAGAAGATCCCGCGCCACGTCCAGTACTCGGCGAAGAATCCGCCGAGCGTCGGGCCGACGATCGCCGAGACGCCCCACACCGACGAGATCCAGCCCTGCACCTTGCCGCGCTCGGCAGGCTCGTAGAGATCGCCGACGATCGTCGTCGTGGTCGGCAGGATCGCGCCGGCGGCGAGACCCTGCAGGCCGCGGAAGATGATCAGCGTGACCATGCTCCACGCGACCGCGCACAGCACCGAGCCGGCGAGGAAGCCGCCGACGCCGACGAGCAGCACCGGCTTGCGGCCGAAGACATCCGACAGGCGGCCGTAGATCGGCACGGTGACCGCCTGCGTGAGCAGGTAGATCGAGAAGATCCAGGGAAAGAGCGAGAAGCCGCCGAGATCAGCGACGATCTGCGGCACCGCCGTCGCGACGATCGTGCTGTCGATCGCCGCGAGCCCGATCGCGAGCATCAGCGCAGCGACGATCGCGCCGCGGTTGTCGGCCTCGGTCGCCGACACCTGTTCGACCGTCAGCTCTGCCATGCCTCTCGGTGAACCTAGCTGCCGCCCCTAGCGGGGGAAGCGATAGACCCTCGCGTTGTGCGCGCCGTAGGGGCTCGCGTCGGTGAACGCGCCGGCCTTCACCGTGATCTTGCGCGGCGGGTTGCTCGGCCCATGCGGGAGCGCCGTTCCCTGCGAGATCCCGGCGGGCAGCCCGTCGAACGTGACGCGGCGCGTCCCGGTGGGGCTCCGGCGCACGACGATCAGGTAGACCGAGTCGGCGGTCTGCCGCGCGCTCAACGCGATGTCGGGGGCGCTCGCGGTGACCGTGAACGGCGCGTCGGGAGCGAGCAGCGCCGCTACGTGCTGCGGCCCGGCGAGCTCCTGCGTGAGCGGCTTCTGCACGTTCCGCCAGTACGTCCAGTTGAAGCCGCGGACGCGATCCTGCGGCGACATCACCTGGCGCAGGTGCCCACCGAAGAAGAACAGCCCGCGCGCACCCGCGATGATCGCGTCGTAGGCCATGAACCGCGCTTGCTGCAGCGTCGGGAAGATGTCCTGGTTGCGCGGCGGCAGCACGCCGCTCCACGCGATCTGCAGCGTCGTCCAGATCGTCTGGCTCGGCTTTGCCGCCTGCAGGATGCGTGTCACGTCGCCGACGACGCTGATGTCCTTCTTCGCGCGTCCGGCGTGCTTGCCGGGCGGCACCGAGACCGGGTAGATGTCGACGCCGTGGATGTCGCAGGCGGCGGCGTACGGCCGCATCGCCTCCACGGTCAGGACGCGATCCTTCCCGCCTTTCTCGATCGACGGGTCGCGCGGCGCCTCGATGATCGCGAGCGGGTGGTCGGGGTCGAGCGAGTGCACGTGGTTCAGCACGGCGACGAGGCCCTTCACGGCGAGGTGGCCGTGCGCCGGCTCATCGGCGCCTTTCCACACGCCGAGACCAGGATGTCCCTTGACCGTGTTCACGATCTCGGTCAGCAGCGCCTTGTTCGCGAGCGTGTTGTCGACGCCCGCAAGTGCAAGCCAGAGCTGCATCCCGTGCTGGTACGCGACGTCGAGCTTGTGCCGCACGTTGACCATCTGCTCGGCGGCGGAGCCGGCAGCCCACGGGTCGTAGTGGCGCGCGAAGTTGATGCCGGCACCCGCGATCTCCGCCCAGGCATCGCCGCCGCTCGGCGTCTTCCCGTCGACCGGCGGCGGGTCGGACAGCCCGAGCGGGAACATCGCCTTCCCGCCGGAGACGAGGTTGCCGGTCTCTGGGTCGAGCCGCGTCTTCACCGAGAAATGAGCGCGTCCAGCTGGCGACGGTGTTCGTCGGTGTCGAACCGGTGCAGCGCGTCGGTCGGCAGGGCGTGCTCGGCGAGGCGGCCGTTGCGCCGCACGTAGACGACCGGCGTAACCGCACCGTCGGCCGCGTACTCGACCGTCACGGCGACCGAGTCGCCGCCGTCGCGGTCGACGTGGTCGGCGAGCGGGACGATGCCGCCGTCGCGGTAGCCGCCGTCGGTCTCGACGACGCGTGCGAGGTAGCCCTTCTGGATCCAGAGCTCCGGCGCGCGTGCCAGCTCGCCGAGCAGGAACGCAACGGTCTCGTCGCGGGTGAGCTGCCGGCGCTCGCGCGCGACTCCGAAATGCTTCTCGGCGATGTGCTGCGCGAGCACGCGCACGTTGTAGCGGTAGCCGTTCACGGAGGCGGCGCTCGATGTCGCGCCGTGCTTGCGCAGGCCGGCCGACGCGCCCATCACGTTGCCGGCGAAGTAGATCCCCGGTACCGAGACGCTCTCCCAGTACGGCGTCTGTGCGGGCATGCGGCCGTCGTTGACCATCGCGACGCCGACCGCCGGCAGGTCGCGCACCGGCGCGCGGAAGCCGGTCGCCGCGATCACCTCGTCTGCTTCGAGGTCGATCTCCCCTTCCCACGTCGTCCCGCTCATGCGGATGCGGTAGCCGTCGTCGTGCCGCTCCACCCGCTCGATCGCGGCGTCGACGACGAAGCTGCCGGAGCCGCCGCGGATGTGCTGCATGTACGGCGAGAGATATCGGGTGCTGAGCGGCGAGAACGCGAGCACGGCGGTCTGCACCGGCCGCGGCGACGCGAGCACGATCCGACTCGCCCACGGCAGCAGCCCCTGCGCGAGCTCGAACGCGGAGTTGCGCTTACCGACGATGAAGACGCTCTTGTTGCGGTAGTGGTCCGGCGTGCGTGTGTCGGCGTAATGCGGCGCGGCGTCGAGGCCGGGGATCGGCGCCGTCCAGGGCTCGGTCACGCCGATCGCGAACACGCAGACCTTGCAGCGGTACTCGCCGTCGGAGGTCCCGATCACGAAGCCGCTCTCGTCGCGTGACGTGGTCAGCCATTCGCACTCGTAGCGCACGTCGACGTTCTCGGCGAACGCGGCGAGCCCGGCCTCCATCTCGCCGCGGGCGGGCACGTCGTACGACCGGTCCATGAACTTCCGCACGAGCGCCTGGTGTTCTGGCTCGTCCCCGACGAGGCTGTTGTGGTCGAACCACTCGTACTCACGCGTGCCGGGTGCGAACGGCGCGTCGGGCTTCGTCCAGCTGATCAGGCGCTGGTAGACGGGCCAGCGGCGGAACATGCCGCCGGGCGCGGGATCGCGCGAGAGCACGGCGCAGCGCGGGACGCCGGCGCGCGCGAGGCTGTAGCCGGCCTGCAGGCCGCCCGGCCCGCTCCCGACAACGACGACGTCGTACTCGCCCGGCGGGAACGGACGCTGGTCTACCCGTCCCAAGCGTTGGCGGCGCGCAGCCGTCGCGCTTCGATTTGCAGCATGCGATACATCACCGTCGGCTGCTTGAGCAGGAACGGCTTGAGCTCGGTGTCGGGGATGATCAGGCAGCGGAGCACGGTCGCGGCGATCACGTCGGCGGTCGGCCGCGCGTCGGTGAGGAGCGAGATCTCGCCGAAGAAGTCGCCGCGCATGAGGCGCGAGCGCTCCGTGCCGTCGATCACGACGTGCGCCTCGCCGTCGAGGATCACGTAGAAGCCGCCGCCGGTCACGTCCTGGCGGATGACGCGCTGCCCGGCGGCGAAGACTTCCTCGTCGAACGAGTGCGCGACGACCTCGAGCTGTGGATGAGTCAGGTCGGCGAAGAGGGCCAGCCGCGAGAGCGCATCGACGTAGTTGTCGGCGGGTGCTTCCATCAATTCCAGTGTACGGCCATGCCCTCGCCGGGATCCGGCAACGGCAGCGTGTCCGCCTCGGCGATTACCGCATCCCGCGCGGCCGCCGACAGCTTCTTCCAGGTGTCGATCGTGAGCACGCGCTTCGCGCGGCGCCAGGTGCCGACGATCTCGCCGTCGACGAGCAGCGCACCCGGCCAGACGCGCGGCGTCCAGAGCTCGTTGCGCTTCTCGTTGGGGACGAGCAATGCGCGCTCGTGCGCGGTCGTGTGCAGCCAGTAGGAGTCGCCGCTCGGAAGGAACCGCGCCGCCGCGGCGGGCGCGGGCTCGCCGCGCAGCGCCTCCTCGTCGGCGGCGAGCAGGTGCGCGTCGTTGACGGCGATCAGCTCGCCGATCAGGTCGGCGAACGTCTGCGTCGCTTCCTTCAGCCCGATGCCGGCCCACTTCGAGAACGCGGCGGCGTTCGACGGGCCGTAGATATGGAGGTAGCGGCGCGCGAGCTCGGCGCGCGCCTTCTGCACCGTGGTCTTCGGCGGCGGGACGATCCAGACGTGCGGTGCGCGTGCGCCCTCCCAGCGGATCGCGACGCGGCCTGTGAGCGTGGCGTAGCGGATGCTGTTGCCCGTGCGCAGCGCCGCGTGGATGTCGCGGTCGCGCATGCGGCCGCCGGCGAGGATTGCGGCGAGCTTGTCGGCCGTCGCTTCTGCGACGGCGCGCGTCTTGCCGGCGTCGGGCAGCCGCGCGTAGGTGAAGAGCGGCAGGTCGGAAGCGGCGACGACGTAGACCTGGTAGCGCGGTCCCCACACCTGCACGAGCGACGGGTCATCCCAGGAGGCGTGCGTCGCGCCCTCGACGCGCGCGTGGATGGACAGCAGCGCGGCGCGCGGCATGCTGTCCTGCATGCCGGCCCACGCCGCGCGGCGGAGCGAGCGTTTCCCCGCAGGGAGCCGTTGGTCGAGCTCTCCGGTGCGTCGCCGGAACGCGAGGATCTGTCGGCGCGTGACCTTGAGCGGCACGCGACTAGCGGGCTACTTCTTGTCCTTCTTCGCCTGCCGCTTCTCCTTCAGCGTCTTCTGAGCGGGCTTCTTGCCCATCGTCTTCTTCGAGTTCTTGTCCTTCGATGCCATCACGACCTCCTCGGGCAGGAACGACCGACCTTACATGCCCGGGCCGTGAAACGACGCTGGGCTACCCTGGCGAGCCGCTATGGCAACTCTCCTCCGCCGCAACGACCTGAGGAACGTCGCGATCGTCGCGCACGTCGACCACGGCAAGACGACGCTCGTCGACGCGATGCTCTGGCAGTCGGGCTCCTTCCGGGAGAACGAGGACGTCGCCGAGCGTGTCCTCGACTCGACGGACCTCGAGCGCGAGAAGGGCATCACGATCCTGGCGAAGAACACGGCCGTCCAGCGCGGGCCGACGAAGATCAACATCGTCGACACGCCGGGTCATGCCGACTTCGGCGGCGAGGTCGAGCGCGCGCTGACGATGGTGGACGGCGTGCTGCTGCTGGTGGACGCGAGCGAGGGCCCGCTGCCCCAGACACGGTTCGTGCTGCGCAAGGCGCTCGAGCTGAAGCTGCCGGTCGTGCTCGTCGTCAACAAGGTCGACCGCCCGGATGCGCGCATCAGCGAGGTCGTCGACGAGGTGTACGAGCTCTTCCTCGACCTCGACGCCGACGAGTCGCAGATCGAGTTTCCGATCGTGTACACGAACGCCCGCGAAGGACGCGCCGGCCTCGACCCGGACGAGCTCGCATCGGACCTCTCGCCGCTCTT
>DATINO010000146.1:0-7655 GCA_035474195.1 Gaiellaceae bacterium | reverse complement strand
ATGGACGGGTTCGAGGTGATGCCGATGAAGGACGCCGCCAAGATCGGCGATATCTTCTGCACGGCCACGGGTGACAAGCACGTGCTCGCCCGTGAGCACCTGGCGACGCTCAAGGACGGCGCGATCATCTGCAACACGGGCCACTTCAACGTCGAGATCGACATCCCGGCGCTTCGCGAGCTCGCCGTGGAGACGCGTGAGGCTCGCAACTTCGTCGAGGAGTTCAAGTTCGAGGACGGCAGGCGGGTGTTCTTGCTCGCCGAGGGACGCCTGGTCAACATCTCGGCCGCCGAGGGTCACCCGGCAACGGTGATGGACATGAGCTTCGCGAACCAGGCGCTCGCGACCGAATACGCGGTGAAGAACGCGTCGTCGCTCGAGAACAAGGTCTATCCCGTTCCCACCGAGATCGACGAGGAGATCGCCCGCCTCAAGCTCGAGACGATGGGCGTCGACATCGACAAGCTCACGGAGGAGCAGGCGAAGTACCTCGCGTCGTGGGACGAGGGCACCTGAGCCGACTCCTGCCCCTGGTGTTCATGCTTGCGGTCGCTGCACCGGCAGCGGCCGCGGGCACGATTCCCTTCCGCGTGGTCGCGCACGACATCGCGGCTACGAGGACGACGCTCAAGCCGTTCGCGCTCGTCGCGACGTCTCCAAACTCCGCACATCGTATTGTCGTGGCTGTCCCGACGCACGCGGCGCAGCCGGTGCTTCGGGCGAACTACCGCACGTCGATCGTGGTCGGCGTCTTCGGGCCGTTCGGCTGCAAGGACGGACGCATCCATGTCGCGCGCGTAACGCAGTCGGGAACAATGCTGACGGTGCACTTGTCGCTGAAGCCGCTCGCCGCGGGGACGATGGAGTGCCAGGCGATCTACGAGACCGTCCGCGTCCTCGTCGTGCCGCGTGCGCCGCTGCACAGGGCGCCGATTGGGGTGACCGTTGCTGGACCCTGAGCGCATCCTGCGCCTCGAGGAGGATCGCGTCGTGCTCCTCGACCAGCGCAAGCTGCCGCTCGAGGAGGTCGAGGTCGACTGCGGGACCGCCGCAGAGGTCGCAGATGCGATCCGGACGATGGTCGTGCGCGGGGCGCCGGCAATCGGTGTCGCAGCGGCGTACGGCCTTGCGCTCGCCGCAGCGCACGGTGAAGACCTCGACGCGGCCGACGCCGTTCTGCGTGCATCGCGACCGACGGCCGTGAACCTCGCGTGGGCACTCGACGAGATGAACGGCGACCCGTCACCCGAGCACGCGCGAGCGATCCATGCCGCCGAGGTGGATCGCTGCCGCCAGATGGCGTCCCACACCGCTGATCTGTTGTCCCCCGGCACGCGCGCGCTCACGCACTGCAACGCAGGCGGGCTCGCGACGGGCGGCTACGGCAGCGCCGTCGGGGCGCTGTTGACGGCGTTCGACCGGGGCCTGCTTGCGCACGTGTGGGTCGACGAGACGCGCCCTCTCCTGCAGGGAGCACGGCTCACTGCGTGGGAGCTCGAGACTGCCTCGATCCCACACACGGTGATCGCCGATTCGGCAGCAGGATCGTTCATGGCCGCCGGAGAAGTGGACTGCGTGATCACCGGCGCCGACCGCATCGCCGCAAACGGCGACGCTGCGAACAAGATCGGGACGTACTCGCTCGCGGTGCTTGCACGCCATCACGACCTGCCGCTTTACATCGTCGCTCCGAGCACGACGCTCGACCTGGGCACCCCCGACGGCGCGTCGATCCCGATCGAGGAGCGCGATCCCGCTGAGGTGACGTCGCGATTCGCTGCGCGGAACCCGGCGTTCGACGTCACCCCAGCAGCATTGATCTCGGCGATCGTCACGGAGCGGGGCGTGCACCGCGCGCCGTACCTGGAGTCGCTGAGCGGCGCCGTCGCCGCGTGAAAGCGCTGATCCTCGCGGCGGGCTACGCGACCCGCCTCCGTCCGCTGACCGACAGTTGGGCAAAAGAGCTCCTGCCCGTCGGCGGCCGTCCGATCGTGGACCGAATCGTCGACAACCTCGCCGAGGTTGCGGAGGTCGATGAGGTGCATCTCGTCACGAACTCGCGCAAGGCCGCCTGGTTCCACGACTGGGCGGGCGGACGCGACGTGACAATTCACGACGACGGCACGACGTCCAACAACGACCGGCTCGGCGCGATCGGCGACATGCTGTTCGTCGTCGATCGGATCGGCAGCGACGACGACCTTCTCGTGATCGCGGGCGACAACCTGTTCGACTTCCACCTGAGCGACCTCGTGCGCTACTGGCACACGAAGGCCGTCGCGAGTGCCGTCGCGGTGCGCGACGTGGGCTCGCTCGAGCTTGCGCGGCAGTACGGCATCGTCGACCTCGATGGCGAAGGCCGCATCCGCTCGTTCGTCGAGAAGCCGCCGGAGCCGGCGTCGACGCTCGCCGCGACCGCGACCTACCTCTATCACCGTGAGCACGTCCCGCTGATCCGTACCTACGTCGAGAGTGAGTCGAACGCCGACCAGCCCGGGCGGCTCGTCGCCTGGCTCCATCAGCGGGAGCCGGTCTACGGCTGGGTGTTCACGGAGCCCTGGTACGACATCGGAGACCACGACCAGCTGCTCGAGGCTGACAACCGGCTTCGTGAAGCCGCCGGACTGTCGACGCGCAGCGCGTACGAGCCTTCCTGAGGAAACGTCACATATTCGGCACGGAGTCGTGACAGACACGCGACGCCTTCGCGCGTACCGTCGACTGCGTGGCTCGTCGACCTCGTCTTTCCACCGCGATGCGTGTCCTGTGCGGCATCGGCGCCGGTGCTCTGCGGTGCCTGCTTGCAGTCGCTCCGGCGACCCGGCCCGGTGATCTGCGTGCGCTGCGGCGCCCCGACGCTCTGGCCGGTCGAGCGCTGCCGCGAGTGTGGAGGGCGCCGGCTCGCCTTTCGGCGCGCGCGGGCAGCGGTCGCCTATTCCGGTGCGGCTCGCGATCTCGTCGCCGCCTGGAAGGGGCACGGGCTCCGCCGCGCAGCCACCCTGGCCGCTGAGCTCGTGGTGGAGCGGCTCGATGCTCCGGCGGCAGACGTCATCACCTATATCCCGCCCGATCCCTCCCGGCTGCTCGTTCGCGGGCATCATCCGGCGGGCCGACTCGCCCGGGAGCTCGGTGACCGCTGGGGCCTTCCTACGAGGGCGCTGCTCGTCCGAGCGGGCGACGCGCCGTCGGTGCCCCAGACCAGCCTGGCGAGAGCGGACCGCCTCCGCAACGTTCGCGGCGCGTTCCTGGGGGTCGTGGAGGCACCGCGGAACGTGCTCCTCGTGGACGACGTCTACACCACGGGCGCCACCGTCTCGGCGGCGGCGACGGCACTCCGACACGCGGGTGCGCGGAACGTCGACGTGGTGACGTTCGCCCGCACCGTGCGGCTGTAGTTGAGCCCGCGCGCGTACGGCTGTTCTCGGTTACGCTCAGAGCTCGGTCGGTCCACCACCGAGGAGGTCGCGATGAGGCTTCAGGTGAAGGGGAAGAACGTGGAGGTCACCCCGTCGATCCGTGAGTACGCCGAGCGAAAGCTGGGCAAGCTCGAGAAGCAACTCGCCGAGCAGACGCAGGTCGAGGTCGAGCTCTCCGAGCAGAAGAACCCGTCGATCGCCGAGAGCCACGTCGCGGAGGCGACGATCTTCACGAAAGGGCCGACGCTGCGTGCCCGCGAAGCGTCCACCGATATGAAGGTGTCGATCGACCAGCTCGTCGCGAAGCTCGAGCGCCAGGTCAAGAAGTACCGCGAGCGCCGGCGTGTCGAGCCTCGCAGGCACACCGAGCACAACGGCGACACCCCGGCATCCTGACGCTGCGCCCGTGAGGCTCTTCGGCCGGAAGCAGCCGCTGCACCGGGCGTTGGCGGACGCCGCCGGACTGTCTCTGGGCGACGGCTCGGTTCGGGCACCAGGTCTGTCGGCTGCGCCGCCGGGATGGGACGGCGAGCAGCGCGGGGAGCCGGGCATCCACGGCGTCCCGCGCGCGCGGAAGTGGGACGCCGTCGTGGCGGCGAGCGCGCCCGACCTGCGCGGCGACGCGATCCACTTCGTCGCGCTCGAGAACGGGACGCTCATCGTCGAGGAGGACGAGCCCGACGGCGCGTTGACACCGCTCGCGGATGCGCTCGAGACACACCTCGCGCCGCCGTATCGCGCGGAGGCGGTTCGACGCGACGGCACGCTGTGGGGCGTCGGCGGCCGGCGCATCACCGTCGTGTCGGAGCCGGGCCTCGTCGGCGAGGAAGCAGAGCTCGTCCTGACCTCGTCGGGATGGTCGCTGACCGTGGACGGCCGGCACCGGCTGGCGCACGTGCCTGCGCTCGAGGCGGCTGGACGCGCCGGCGGCGCGATCGAAGCGGTGGTGCGGGCCTCGCGGCTCGACGACGACCTCTGGGAAGTCGAGACAGCGCCGCTCTAGCTGTCGCAGGCCGCGCTGAACGGGAGCGGCTTTCCGCGCAGGTAGGAGAAGATGCTCCAGCAGAGCACGCCGCCGTTCGACCAGCCCATGCCGCCGCGGTCGGCATCGGCGGTGACCGGCCCGGAGCGGACGGTGCGCGCGAGGATGTCCTGCTTGTGCTGGTACGAGTAGGCGTGGATCTCTCGGCCGCTCGCATAGACGAGCCAGCCGTCGCTGTAGCCGAGGAGCCGCGCACCCGCGGGAACGTCGAATCGGATCGTGTGCGAGCCCTTGCTCAGGTAGATCCCGTCGGCCGCGTCGATCACGACTCCGCCGGTGATCGCCTGTGCCGCGTGGGCGCCGGGCAGCGCGTACGCAGTGACCGCCGCCTTTGACGGCTGGACAGGGACGAGCTGAACTGTTCCGTCCGCGAGCGCCGCCGCCACCCGACCGGAGTGCTCGTTCAGCGCGACGACGTCCGCCGGCGCATGCCACGTCAGCGCCCGGTGGCCGTCGCCTGCGAGCACGAACACATCGCGTCCGACCGCCCAGGGGATTCCTTCCTCGCCGCCGTTCCCGAGGAGGATCGGCGACGGCGTGTCCGCGTCCGCGGCCGCCGTGCGCAGGAGCCGCGGCCGCTTGGCTGTCGGAGTCGCAGTCCACAGGCGCCACTCGCGCGTGTTGCCGCCCACGTAGGAGAGAAACACGATGCGCCGGCTGCTGACCGCGACGGCAGAGACTCCGCGGCCGGTGCTCGTTGCCGGGCACGGGCCGGGCACGTGGAAGAGCCAGCGCTGGCGGATCCCCGGCAGCCACAGCACTGCGCCCTCGCAGGTCGAGCGCGTCCACCCGATGCCGCCGGCGAACGAGCCGTACGCGACGTCCACCGGGCCGACACGCGCGCCGGCCGGCGGCGCCCAGCCGCGATCGGCGCGCGCCGTTGCAGCGAGGCCGCCGACGACGACCGCGGCTGCGACCACCAGGACGAGTCTCCGCTGCACGGGCTGACCCTAGGACGGTGCTGTGAGCGGCTGGTGAAGGTTCCGTGCGCGCCTGGTGTGCGACGCTGCGCACAGGTCTCGGCCGCAGGCCCACCCGGTACCCTGTCGCGCAATGTCCCCGGCGATCGGCAGCTTCGAAAAGGCACTGCGCTTCGGCGAAGGGCGGCGGCTCAAGCGCTTGCAGGAGCAGGCCGCGTACATCGCGACGCTCGAGCCCGACTTTCAGAAGCTTTCGGACGAGGCGCTTCGCGCGAAGACCGTCGAGTTTCGAGAGCGGCTCGCGAACGGCGAAGAGCTCGAGAACCTCCTGTTCGAGGCGTTCGCGGCGGCGCGCGAGGCGCGGCTGCGTGAATCCGACCAGCGGATCTTCGACGTCCAGATGATGGGCGGGATCGCGCTGCACGAGGGCGACATCGCCGAGATGAAGACCGGCGAGGGCAAGACGTTCGTTGCAAGCCTGCCGCTCTATCTGAATGCGCTCGAGGGCCTCGGCGCGCACCTCGTCACTGTCAACGACTACCTCGCGACGCGCGATGCGGAATGGAACCGGCCCGTCTTCGAGCGACTCGGGGTCACTGTCGGCGCGATCGAGAACAACATGCCGTTCGACCGGCGCAAGGCCGCCTACGACGCCGACATCACCTACGGGACGAACTCCGAGTTCGGCTTCGACTACCTGCGCGACAACATGGCGATCAGCCTCGACGGCGTCGTGCAGCGCGGCCACCGCTACGCGATCGTCGACGAGGTCGACTCGATCCTGATCGACGAGGCGCGGACGCCGCTGATCATCTCCGGCGAGCCGCAGACCGCCGCGAAGACGTACTACGACTTCGCACGGATCGTGAAGCAGCTCTCCGGCGCGCAGTCGAAGGGCACGAAGCTCGAGGACGAGCGCCTCGCCCAGGAGCACGACTACCTCTACGACGAGAAGCACAAGACCGTGTCGCCGGGTGAGTCCGCGATCGAGAAAGTCGAGCGCGCACTACGGATCGAACATCTCTACGCACCGGGAAACACGCAGCTCGTCAACCACTTGAACCAGGCGCTGAAGGCGGAGGCGCTCTACAAGAACGACGTCGACTACGTGATCCAGGACGGCGAGGTGAAGATCGTCGACGAGTTCACCGGCCGCATCATGGAAGGCCGCCGCTGGAGCGAAGGCCTCCACCAGGCGATCGAGGCGAAGGAGAACGTCCCGATCCAGGAGGAGCACCAGACGCTCGCGACGATCACGCTCCAGAACTACTTCCGGCTCTACGAGAAGCTCGGCGGCATGACCGGCACGGCGAAGACGGAGGAGAAGGAGTTCGTCGAGATCTACGGCCTCAACGTCGTCGAGATCCCGACCAATGTCCCCGTCGCGCGCGACGACCAGAACGACCTGATCTTCAAGACCGTCGAGGCGAAGTTCGATGCCGTCGCCAGGGACGTGAAGGAGCGCCACGAGAAGGGACAGCCGATCCTCGTCGGAACGATCGCCGTCGAGACGTCCGAGTACCTCAGCGAGCTGCTGAAGCGGCAGGGTGTCCCGCACACCGTCCTGAACGCGAAGGAGCACGCGCGCGAGGCCGAGATCATCAAGGACGCCGGCAACCGTGGCGCGGTGACGATCGCGACGAACATGGCCGGCCGCGGCGTCGACATCAAGATCGACGACGAGGTGCGCGAGCTCGGCGGCCTCTACGTGCTCGGCACCGAGCGCCACGAGGCGCGCCGGATCGACAACCAGCTCCGCGGCCGTTCAGGCCGCCAGGGCGATCCCGGCGAGTCGCGGTTCTACCTCTCCGGCCAGGACGACCTGGTGCGGCTCTTCGCGGGCGACCGCATCCACAACATCATGGAGCGGTTCAAGCTCCCGGACGAGCAGCCGATGGAGGCCGGCATCCTCTCGCGCCAGATCGAGAATGCGCAGAAGAAGGTCGAGGAGCAGAACTTCGTCGCGCGCAAGAACGTCCTGAAGTACGACGACGTGATGAACGTGCAGCGCATGGAGATCTACGAGCAGCGCCGCGCCGTCCTCGAGGGGCACGACCTCTCGCTGCAGATCAAGGAGGACTGGCTGCACGAGGCGATCGAGGGGATCGTCGAGGCGTACACGGGTACCGAGCTCGAGGGCGACTGGCCGCTCGAGGAGCTCGTGAACGCGATGGAGGGCCTGTACGGCACCGGCGTCACCGCCGACGAGCTGAAGGGGCTCGACCGGCAGTCGATCGTCGCCGAGTTCCTCGACGACGCCAGCGACGTGTACGAGGA
>DATINO010000145.1:0-6424 GCA_035474195.1 Gaiellaceae bacterium | reverse complement strand
CGGCGCCGCGCAGGCCGTGGTCGACGTGCAGCGCCGTGACGTTGAAGCCGAGCTCGCGCAGCGCATGGAAGAGGCAGGTCGAGTCCGCGCCGCCCGAGACGAGGCACAGGACGTCACCACCCGGCTCGATCAGCTCGTGGCGCCGGACATGCTGCTCGATGCGCTCGAGAACGCTCAGGTCGTCATTCAACCACTTGACGACTTTCGAGGCGCGCCGCGATCTCGCGCCCGGCCCACCGCGCGACCCAGAACAGGAAGGCGTACCTGAGGACCCGCCTCAAAACAGCACGCTCCGGTACTCGAGCACCTTCTGCATCCCCACCTTCTCGTACAGGCCGATCGCTGCGGCGTTCTCGCTGCGGACGAACAGGGTAACGACCGGCACCCACTCGAGCAGCAACCGGCACAGGTCGGCCATGCCGCGCGTTGCATACCCGTGGCCGCGTGCCTCGGGGTCCGTCCAGACCTGCGCGACCTGCGCCGCATGCGGCGTCCACGCCGACGCCTCCGCCTTGAAGAGCACGACGCCGTCCTCGACCCACAGCCATGAGCGTCCCTCCTCGACCTGCGTCGACGTCCGCCACCGGAAGCCGTCGGCGTCACGGTTCAGCGGGTCGATGCCGAGCTCGAGCTCATGCGCCGCGGCGCATGCCGGCACGAGGATCTCCAGGTCGTCCTCGCGTGCCGCGCGCAACCCTGTCCCGCCTGGTGGAGGCGGATCACGGATCGTGTACACGGGCTGGCCCGGCCGATCCTCGCGCGCCGGCGGCAGTCGATCCTCCGCCGCGCGCCAGACCGCGTCGACGGCACGAGCCTCACCGATGATCATCCGCGCCTGCGAGCGGATCGCGAGCGGCGCGAACGCCTCGCAGCCTTCGCCCGACGGCACGAGATTCGCACCGCTGTGACACAGCGCGGTGATCGCGCCGCCGCCGTTCGCGACAGCGGCGAAGCGCCCGAAGCCGCGCCGCGCAGCGTCCTCGAGGAACACGCGCTCGACCGTGTCCCCCGCGCAGTACTCCAGCACCTGGTCGCGTGTCGGCTCCAGCAGAGTCACACTCGAATCCTCTCCTATAGGCTGGGCCGCCATGCCGATTCACGTTCGCGCCGAACCGGGACAGTACGCGGAGGCAGTGCTCCTCCCCGGCGACCCGCTTCGCGCCAAATACATCGCAGAAACCTATTTCGACGACGCCGTGCAGCGGAACGGCGAACGCGGCCTGCTCGGTTACACCGGCACGTACAAGGGCAAGCCGGTCTCCGTGCAAGGCACCGGGATGGGCTGCCCGGGTGCGACGATCGTCTTCGAGGAGCTGATCCAGCTCGGCTGCAAGAAGCTGATCCGCGTCGGCACCTGCGGTGGGCTCCAACCGCACCACCAGCTCGGCGACCTGATCGTCGCGCTGACCGCAGTCCCGGCCGACTCGACCGCGATGCACCTCGTCGGGAACGAGCCGCATTGCCCGACCGCGTCCTGGTCGATCATCCACGGCTCGGTGCACACGGCGAAGGAGCTCGGACAGGACTTGCACGTCGGGCCGATCGTCTCGAGCGAAGTCTTCTACAACTCGGACGAGGGTCAATACGAGCGCTGGTCATCCCGCGGCGTGCTCGCGGTCGAGATGGAGGCATCGGCGCTGTTCACCGTCGGCGCGCTGCGCGGCGTCGAGACCGGCTGTCTGCTGACGGTCAGCGACATCGTCGTCGAAGGGGAGTTCAAGCGCATCTCCGACGACGAGCTCCGAGCAGCGGTGGACCGCATGACTCGGATCGCTCTTGACGTAGCGACCCAGTCCGCAAAATGACGCGTCCCGCGTCATTTCGCTAGTTGGCTTCGACCGTCTTCTTGGTCAACCCGGCCTCCGGGAACGGCGGGACAGGCAAGCGCTGGCCCGAACTGGCGCACCGTGCCGCACAACTCGGGCTCACCGGCGAGACGCTCCTGTCCGAGCGCCCCGGCCACTTGATCGAGCTCGCCCGCGACGCGGTCGCGGGGGGCGCGACGCTCGTCGTCGCGGTCGGCGGCGACGGGACGCTGAACGAGGTGGTGAACGGTGTCGCCGGGCGCGACGTCGACCTGGCGACGATCCCGCTCGGAACCGGAATGGACTTCGGGCGCACCTACGGGATCCCGACGAGGCTCGACGATGCGGTCCGCGTTGCGCTCGACGGCGACGTGCGAACGATCGACGCGGGGCGCGTCACCTACCGCACGTGGGCCGGCGAGCCGGCCGAGCGCTACTTCGCGAACGTCGCGTCGGTCGGGATGAGCGGCGCGGTCGCCCAGCGCGCGAACGGGATGTCGAAGGCTCTCGGCGGCAAGGTGACCTTCTTCTATGCGCTGACACGCGTGTTTCTCGAGTGGCAGAACACCGAGGTGACGGTTCGGCTCGACGACGCCGAGCGCCACGGTCGGATGCACGACGTGATCGTCGCGAACGGGGTCTGGCACGGCGGCGGGATGAAGCTCGCCCCGGACGCGGCGCCCGACGACGGCCAGTTCGACGTCGTCCTGATCGGCGACGTGTCGAAGGCCGACTTCCTCACGACCGCGCCGAAGATCTACAAGGGCAAGCACGTGCACCACCCGAAGGTGGAAGTGCTGCGGTCGAAGCGCGTCGAGGTGGACGCCCCCGTCCAGCTGCCGATCGAGCTCGAAGGCGAGCAGGTCGGGACCACGCCGGCTGCCTTCGAGGTTGCGCCCGGCGCGCTGCGCGTGCGCGTTCCTAAGCCTTAGGCGGCTCGGCCGGCTTCTTCGGGGCGGTCGCGGCGCGCTTCTGGGCGCCTTCGACCTTCTTGACCCGTGCCTCGAGCTCGCCGATCCGCTTCTCCATCGCCTCGAGCCCACGCACACGCTTCGAAAGATCGTCGACGCGGTCCTTCAACTGCGTCGCCGCACCGACGACGCGCGCGACGTTCGGGTTCTGCGACGCCTTACCGATCACCTCTTCGCCAAGGCTCGTCAACCGGTCGATTGTGCTCTTCGTCATCCGCACTCCTTCCGTTGTCAGGGATGGATTATCACCTGCGTTCCCGGTGGGACGATTTTGAAGAGCCGCTCGAGGGTGTCGTTCGGGAGCCTGATGCAGCCGTTCGAGACCGCATGGCCGATCGACCACGGCTCGTTCGTGCCGTGGATCGCGACCGGGCCGCCCTGCGCCCAGCCAGTGAGGACCGGCGAGAACGCGGAGATGCCGAGTGCGCCGGGCCCGTACGGGCCGCTCGTGTCGGTGGGCACCAGGCGCTGATTGACGTAGTAGCGGCCGGTCGGCGTCGGAGTCGCCGACGCGCCGACGGCGACGGTCGCCTCGAGCACCCGCTTGCCGGCGCGGAACAGCTTGAGGTCGCGGCGTGAGACGTCGACCTCGATGCGCAGGTCGACGGGCTGCAGCTCGATCGCCGACGCGCGCACCCAGCCGACGGCGCCGTTCGGGCGGATCGGCAGCTGCACGCGGTACCAGAGCACGCGGCAGTCCTTGCCGACCCGCTTGCCGAGCACGCCGAAGTAGGTCGGGTAGCCGTTGATGTTCTCGCGACCGAAGCGCGCGACGACGGCACCGCCCGGCGCCCGGTAGGCAACAGCGCCGTTCGGCGCGAACCCTGCATACGAGGTGCGCGCGGACGTGAGCGTACGCTCGGTCGTCGAGGAGCAGCGCGGCGCGGGAGGCTTCGGCGTCGGTTTCGGCGCGGCCTGCACCGGGTGTGGGGTCGTCGCCGCCTGCCGGGTCCGCTCGCTGCCGCAGCCCGCCGCGACGAGCACCATGACTCCGATTCCGAGAATCGCCACTCGCATCTTTACTCTCCCCCCATGATTGTCGCTCATCTCGACCTGGATGCGTTCTTCGCAGCGGTCGAGGAGCTGGAAAACCCTGCCTTACGAACGGTTCCCCTGATCGTCGGCGGCGACCCACACGGCCGCGGCGTGGTCGCAACGGCGAACTACGTGGCCCGCTCGTTCGGGATCCACTCGGCGATGTCGGCCGCCGAGGCGCTTCGCCGCTGCCCCCATGCGGTGTTCGTCCGGCCACGCCACACGCTGTACCGCGACTACTCGCGGGAGGTCTGGTCGACGGTGCGCGAGATCGTCCCGTCGGTCGAGCAGGCGGGCATCGACGAGGGCTACCTCGATCTCACGAGCGTCGCGGCCGCGTTCGACGACGCGCGCGCCGTCGCCGAGGCGGTCCGCGCGGTCGTCCACACGCGCACGCACCTCTCGTGCTCGCTCGGCGTCGCGACGTCGAAAGTCGTCGCGAAGGTCGCCTCCGACCGCCGCAAGCCGGGTGGGCTGACCGTCGTGCGGCCCGGTCGCGAGGCGGCGTTCCTCGCGCCGTTCCCGATCCGACTGCTTCCCGGCGTCGGCCCGAAGGCGGAGGAACGGCTGAACGGCTTCGGCATCGAGACGATCGGTCAGCTCGCGGCGGTCGGCGACGACGATCTCGGGGGTGTGCTTCGCGGGAAGGTCGGCCGCGAGCTGCGCGACCGCGCGCGCGGCCTCGATCCGCGGCGGCTCGAGATGTCCGTCGAGCGCATCTCCATCTCGCAGGAGGAGACGTTCTCGCGGGACATCTCAGATCCGGAACGGCTGCATGACGAACTGCGGCGAATGGCGGTGAAGCTCGCCGGCTACCTCGAGGCGCGCGGCCAGGTCGCGAGGACAGTGACGACGAAGGTTCGCTATCCCGACTTCGCGATCCGGACGCGGTCGACCTCGCTGCCGGTCGGCACCGGCGACGCCGAGCGCATCGGCGAGCTCGCGTGCGGGCTCCTCGACCGCGCGCTCCGCGACCGTCCCGCTCCACTTCGGCTCGTCGGCGTCGGCGTGTCCGGGCTGGACGAGCACGTGCAGCTCTCGCTCGCCTCCCTCGGCTGAATCGTCAGGGAGAATTCACAGCAAATTCACCCTTTCGGTTCACGCGCCCACGGCCGATGGATCTACCGTTCGTGATGAAGATGACCCAGGGTTTTCCCCACCAGCACGTCGCGATGCGGGTGCACGTGGTCCTGCAGCGCGCGGGCGTCCCCTACGAGGTCGAGCGGCAGGTCTGCGCGGGCTGCTCGCACGTCCTCGTCGAGCGGCCGCTCAAGCGCACAGCGGCCTGAGCACTTCACCCGCCGAGCGGTGCGCGACCAGCGCCGCGCGCGCGTCGTAACGCGTCGGATCGCGGTTCACGATCGCGAGCTTGCCCCCGTGGGCGAGCGTCTCCTCCGGGAGGCCGGCGACCGGCCACACCTCGAGTGACGAGCCGATCACGAGGAGGAGCGCCGCGCCGCGCACGAGCTCGGTCGCGCGCTCCATCGCCGCCGCCGGGAGAAGCTCGCCGAACATGATCACGCCCGGCTTGAGCACGGCGCCGCACAGCGGGCACCGCGGCAGCGGCAACAGGCTCCGAACGTCGGAGACCTCGGCGCCGCAGGCGAGGCACTCCGCCCGCTCGATCGAGCCGTGCACCTCGATCACGTCGCGCGAGCCGGCGGCGGCGTGCAGTCGGTCGACGTTCTGGGTGATCACGGCGTCGAGAAGGCCCGCCGCCTCGAGCCGCACGAGCGCGTGGTGTGCGTCGTTCGGCTGTGCGCCAGCGAGCACGCCGAGGCGGAGCGCGTAGAACTCCCAGACCCGGGCGGGATCGCGCCGGAACGCGTCGATCGAGCCGACCTCGTACGGATCGACCTCCGACCAGATCCCGCCGGCGCTCCGGAAGTCGGGAATGCCGCTCTCGGTGCTTACCCCCGCTCCGGTCAGTGCGACGCACGGCTGATTCGCGCGGATGAGTTCTGCGAGCATGGATGGGTCGTGCATCGGTCCGGCTTCAGTTTCTCAACCGACGTGAAGGTCCGGTTCGCCGAGACCGATGCACAGGGGATCGTCCACAACTCGAACTACTTCATCTGGTTCGAGGTGGCGCGCGTCGAGTATCTCGAGCGCTACGCCGGCGGCTACCAGCGGCTGCGCGACCTCGGAGTCGAGGCGCTCGTGCTCGAGACGCACGTGCGCTACCTCCAGCCGGCGAAGTTCGACGACCGCCTCGTCGTGCATGCCCGCTGCCTCGACGTGCGCGGCGCGCGGTTCCGCTACGAGTACGCGATCGAGCGCAACGGCGAACTGCTCGCGGACGGGTGGACAGCGCACGCGACGGTCGACTCGGCCACGATGAGGCCGACCCGCGTGCCGGAGTGGCTGATCGAAGCGATAACTAGTGCGGAAGGCGCGGCGCAGGCTCGATCGGCGTCGTAGTCGTCACCGGCTTCTTCGGCTTCGCCTTCTTGGGACCGACACGGACGATCTTCGGCTCGGCCCGGTAGCTCGAATACCACGTCGCGTCCGACAGGAGCTTGCCATCCTGTGCGTAGACCTTGCGCTCGACCGAGGTCGACTGCGCCGGCACGCCCGCGTCGTCGACCACGACCTGGCCCGGCTTCAACGTCG
>DATINO010000144.1:0-9747 GCA_035474195.1 Gaiellaceae bacterium | reverse complement strand
TCCTTTCCGATCAGCTCGCGCGCACGCGACGGCAGCGGCTGCTCGGCGGCCTCGACGGACTCGAACAGGTAGATCGCGCCCCAGCGCTCGCCGGCGGTGTCCGAGACCCACGCCTTGAAGAGGAGCCCGGGAACGTCGGCGAACGCATCGACCGCGTCGTCCCGCAGGTAGTCGCGCAGCTCCTCGATCGAGGTCGCGGTATCGGCGAGATTCCAAAGGACGAAGCGGACGACCATCTACATGCGGAAGACGCCGAAACTCGTTTCCGGAATCGGTGCGTTGAGGGCCGCGGCGATCCCGAGCGCGAGCACGCGCCTCGTGTCGAGTGGATCGATGATCCCGTCGTCCCAAAGCCGTGCCGTCGAGTAGTACGGGTTGCCTTCCGCCTCGTACTTCGTGCGGATCTCGTCCGGGTCGGCATCGCCGACCATCGTCAGAACCGTCGCCGCCTGCTCGCCGCCCATGACGGAGATGCGCGCGTTCGGCCACATCCACAGCTGCCGCGGGCCGTACGCGCGCCCACACATGCCGTAGTTGCCGGCGCCGAACGAGCCGCCGGTGACCACCGTGAACTTCGGCACGTCGGCGCACGCGACCGCCATGACGAGCTTCGCGCCGTCGCGCGCGATCCCGCCGGCCTCGTACTCCTTGCCGACCATGAACCCGGTGATGTTCTGCAGGAACAGCAGCGGCACACGCCGCTTACACGCGAGCTCGATGAAGTGCGCGCCCTTCTGCGAGCTCTCCGCGAACAACACGCCGTTGTTCGCCAGGATCGCAACCGGGTAGCCCTCGATGTGCGCCCAGCCGCACACGAGCGTCTCGCCGTAGAGCGTCTTGAACTCGTCGAAACGTGAGCCGTCGACGATGCGCGCGATCACCTCGCGCGCATCGATCTGCGTGCGGTGGTCGTCGGGGATGAGCCCGTAGAGATCCGACGGATCGACGGCCGGCGGCTCGGGTGTCGCGCGCTCCCACGGGAGAGACGGGCGCGCCGCATGCGCGTTCGCGACGATGCGGCGCGCGATCGCAAGCGCATGCTCGTCCGAGGTCGCGTAGTGGTCCGCGACGCCGGACTGCCGTGCGTGGACGTCCGCGCCGCCGAGCTCCTCGGCGCTCACATCCTGGCCCGTCGCAGCCTTCACGAGCGGCGGCCCGCCGATGAAGATCGTGCCCGTGCCGCGGACGATCACCGTCTCGTCGCTCATCGCCGGCACGTACGCGCCGCCGGCGGTGCAGGAACCCATCACGACCGCGATCTGCGGGATCCCCTTCGCCGACATGCGCGCCTGGTTGTAGAAGATCCGCCCGAAGTGCTCGCGGTCGGGGAACACCTCGGCCTGCAGCGGCAGGAACGCGCCGCCCGAGTCGACGAGGTACAGGCACGGAAGGTTGTTCAGCTCGGCGACTTCCTGCGCGCGTAGGTGCTTCTTGACCGTGAGCGGGAAGTACGACCCGCCTTTGACGGTGGCGTCGTTCGCGACGATCACGCACTCGCGTCCCTCGACGACACCGACGCCGGTGACGATGCCCGCGCTCGGCGCTTGCCCGTCGTAGATGTCCCATGCCGCAAGTGCGTTCAGCTCGAGGAACGCGGTGCCGGGGTCGACGAGCCGGTCGATCCGCTCGCGCGCGAGCAGCTTTCCCCGCTCGCGGTGACGCGCGACGGCGCGCTCGCCGCCGCCCGCGGCGATCTGGGCGGTGCGTCCGCGCAACTCGTCGACGAGCGCCTGCATTCGCTCGTGACGGGGCGCGAAGTCGTCCGTTCGCTCGACGCGGGACTCGAGGAGCGCCACGCCCGGAGCCTACTCGGGCATCCTGTCGCTGTGCCGAGAAACCGCCTGCTCGCCCTGGGAGGCGCGCTCGCCGCCGCCGTGGTCGCCGTGGTCGTGATCGTCGTCGTCGCGGGAGGCGGCTCGGGCTCGTCGTCGGCCACGACGACGACCACCACGCACACGGGCGGCGGCGGCACCGAGGCGATGTCCACCTTCGCCGGGATCCCGCAGCACGGCGACACGCTCGGGAAGGCCTCGGCTCCCGTCACACTGACCGTGTTCGAAGACCCGCAGTGCCCGTTCTGCCGCCAGTGGAACATCGACACGCTCCCGACCGTCGTGCAGAACTACGTCCGCACCGGCCGGATCCGAATCGTGTATCGCGGCGTGGTCGTGATCGGCGACAACAGCCTGGTCGGGCTGGCAGCGATCTATGCGGCCGCCCAGCAGAACAAGCTGTGGCAGATGGCGGAGGCGCTGTACGAGCGCCAGGGCGACGAGAACAGCGGCTGGATCACGGTCCCGGTCGTCCGGGCGGCCGCCAAGGAGATCGGGCTGAGCCCCGCCAAGGTCGTGACGGCGATGCGCTCGGCCGCCGTGACGTCCGCGATTCGGAAGAGCGCGAACGAGGCCCAGAGCCTCGGCATCAACGGCACACCGACGTTCGCGATCCAGAAACCGCTCGGGACGTTGCAGCAGCTGCAGGTGAGTGGGCTCGAGCCCGGTGACTTCACGCCGGCGCTCGACCAGGCGCTTCAGTGAGGTTGCGCACGCCGATCGCCGTCGCCTGCATGGTCGGGATCGCGATCGCTGCCTATCTCACGTACGTCCACTACGCGCATACGTCTCCGGTGTGCACCACCGGCGGCTGCGAGAAGGTGCAGAAGTCGAAGTACGCGGAGCTCGGCGGCGTTCCCGTCGCGCTGCTCGGGCTGATCGCCTACGTCACGCTGCTCGGGCTCGCATTCGTTCGCGGCGTGAACGCGGCGACGGTGGGAGTCTTCACCGCGGCCGTCGGCGTCGTCTTCAGCGGCTACCTGCTCTGGGCGCAGCTCGGGCCGATCGACGCGATCTGCCAGTGGTGCCTTGGGAACGATGTGACGATCGCCGTCGTTGCGGCGCTGTACGTGGTGAGGTTGCTGACCGAAGAGGGTGGATGACCCGGCGCGGGGCGGTGCTCTTCGCCGCGATGTGCTTCATCTGGGGCATTCCCTACCTGATGATCCGGGTCGCGGTCCGCGAGCTCGCGCCCGTCACGCTCGTCTTTTTCCGCACCTCGATCGGGGCTGCGCTGCTCGTCCCGTTCGCCATGTGGCGGTCGGAGCTGCGTCCGCTCGTCGCGCGCTGGTGGCCGTTGCTCGCGTACACCGTGATCGAGGTCGTGATCCCGTGGGTGCTGCTCGCACGGGCCGAGACGAAGCTGACGAGCTCGCTGACCGGACTGCTGATCGCAGCGGTGCCGCTCGTCGGTGCGGTCGTCGTCGCACTCACCGGCTCGCGGGAACGGCAGGGTCGCCGCCGGTGGCTCGGCCTGCTCGTCGGCATCGGCGGCGTGGCGGCGCTCGTCGGGCTCGACGTCGGCCAGGTGAGCGCGCTCGCGGTTGCCGAGGTGGGTGGGGTCGCGGTCTGTTACGCGATCGGGCCGATCATCCTCTCGCGCCGGCTCAGCGACGTTCCTGCGCTCGGCGTCGTCGCCGCGTCGCTCGTGATCGCCACTGTCCTGTACGCGCCGTTCGCCGCGCTGCGGTGGCCGTCGAAGCTGCCGTCGCCGCACGTGATCGAGTCGGTGATCGGTCTCGCCGTCGTCTGTACGGCGCTGGCGTTTCTCGTGTTCTTCGCGCTGATCGCCGAGGTGGGGCCGGTCCGGGCCACCGTGATCACCTACGTCAACCCGGCTGTCGCCGCGGTGCTCGGCGTGGCGATCCTGAGCGAGCACCTGAGCGCCGGGATGCTGGTCGGTTTCGGCCTGATCCTGGCCGGGAGCGTCCTCGCGACCGGCAGGGGGCCGGAGCCCGTCGCCGAATCCTGAGGGATGCGCAGGCTCTGGCTCGGGGTCGCTGCCGCGGCTGTCGTGGCGCCGCTACCGGCTGCCGCGCGAACCGATGCCAAGCCCGTCGTCGGCGTGCTCCACACGGGCGCGTCCGGGCGGATCAGCGGCACGAACCAGTACTTCAGCTACGGCGTCGTCCTGCGCAACAAGTCGACCAAGGATGCGTTCGGCGTCAAGGTGCGCGTGTTCGTCCTCGGTGACGCCGGGCTCGTCGGCGTCTACCTGACGACGATCCCGTTCATCCCGGCCGGGACCACCTTCTACCTCGGCAACGAGCCGGCCTCGATGAGCACGGTGCAGCGCGCGACGGGCGTGCGCGCCGTCATCGCGGTCGGCGGGACGGGCAAGGCGTCGGGGGCGCTGCCGCCGGGAACCGCGTCGCCGCCGAAGGGCGGCCGCGTGCACGGAACGGTGCATAACCACTACAAGCGCGGCATCGTTACCGGCGGGACGAAGGTATACGCCGTGTACTACGACAGGGCAGGCAAGGTGATCGGTGGCGACCGGCTGAAGGGACTCGTGTGGTCGAGCCGGACGATCGCGTCGAAGAAGTCGGCGACGTTCTCGGCGAGGATCGGACCTGCGGTGTCGTCGGCCCGGATCGGGCGGATCGCAGTATCGCTCTCCCCGGTACTTGCGAAAATCTGAGCGACGCTTCTCTTTTCTCCAGCCGCCGCGGCGAGTAACGTCGGGCGCACGCCGCTGCGGCGACGGGGGATGAGGGGAGAATCGAACGCTGTCCCACAACAGGGTTCTGGCCTGCGTCGGCCTGGCCGCGATCGCGCTGGCCGGCTACTTCGGCGCTACTGCGACGAGCCGCACCGGGTCACCGCTGCGGCCGACGAAGTACAACCTGACGGCGGCCGCAGACGGTGCCGTCAGCCGGTACTCGACTGCCGGCTACGGGGCGAGCACGTGGCTGCCGATCCGAGGCTGGGCGAGGGAGCGCGCATATCTCCGTTTCGAGGTGCCGAGGCCGCTCGACGTGCGAGGCGCCCAGCTCAGGCTGTGCGTCCTGGCGGCCCGCAACGCCTCGATCAGCGTATTTCTCACGTCGAACAGCTGGCAGGAGCAAACGCTGGCGTTCGCCGTCGCCCCGAGCGTGGGGCGTCTGATCGGCCGCATCGAGCTTCGAGCCGGAGGGGCGCGCTGCAACGTCGTGAACCTGCGCGGCTCCTCGTTCTCCAACCGGCGCGTCGTCAGCGTGGTGGTGGTGACGAACGACTCACGGCGGCTTTATGTCGCGGCACATGAAGCGCCGGCGCTGCAGCCGGTCCTCAGCCTCGAAGGCAGTCCGACGGTCGCGCGGCCGCCGACGGTCGAGCAGACGACTGCGACGATCGTTTCGACGGCGACGACCACGCCCGTCGCCGCGGCACCGCCGACTGAAACGACCGTGCCGAGCACGACGACGTCGACGACGCCCGCCGCGACGACGCCCGCGACAACGACGTCCGTGACAACGACGTCCGCGACGACCACGGCCGCGACGACAACCACGGCTGCGACAACAACCACGCCCAGCACGACGACGAGCCCCGCGACCACGACCACCCAGAAAGGCGGCACGGTCGTGATCGCGGCCGCGGGTGACGTCGCCTGCGACCCCGCCGACAACAGCTTCAACGGCGGCCTCGGGACGGCGACGGCATGTCACGAGGCCCGAACAGCCAACATCATCAAGTCCATCGGCCCGGCCGTCGTGCTCGGCCTCGGGGACATGCAGTACGAGGACGGCGCGTACGCGAAGTACCAGGTGTCGTATGACAAGACGTGGGGTGCCTTCCGCAGCATCACCTACGCGACCCCGGGTGGAGGTCATGACGGCTTCGCGGCCGAGGGAAGCGGGTATTGCCAGTACTTCGGCTCGCGTGCCTGCCCGAATGGAACTACCTATTTCAGCCTCGACGTGGGGGCCTGGCACATCATCAGCCTCGACGCGAATTGCGGCACTGCCGGCGGCTGCCAAGCGGGCTCGACCGAAGAAAAATGGCTGCGCTCGGATCTCGCCTCCCATCAGAACCGCTGCACGATCGCCATGTGGCACTACCCACGCTGGACGATCGGAGAGTTCAGCGATGACCCGCGGACCGACGCGTTCGTGCGAGATCTGTACGCCGCCGGTGCCGATCTGATCCTCGTGGGCCACGACCATCTCTACGAGCGATTTGCCCCGCAGACCCCCGATGGGGCCGCGTCGGCGGGCGGCATCCGGGAGTTTGTCGTCGGGACAGGCGGAAAGAACCACCTACCGGGTCAGTACACGGTGAACGCTGCCCATCCGAACCTCCAGGCTTGGAACGCTGACACCTTCGGGATACTCAAGTTGACGCTGCACCCGTCCTCGTACGACTGGACCTTCCTTCCCGATGTCGGCTCTCCCGGGTCGTTCACCGACTCGGGATCGGCTGACTGTCACTGAACGGCCGACGTCGATGACTGCCTCAATCGCGATCGGCCTTTGGTAGAAACGGGCAATGCGGCGCGTCATCACAGTCAACTGCGTTGCGGTCGTTCTCATCCTGATCCTCATGGCGGTCGCGGCCCCGTCGGCCGACCGCGCGCCGAAGAGCCTGCCGCTGCCCTTCCACACCAGCGTCACGCTGACCGGGGAGACGCTCGGCTCCCTTCCCGGCCACCACAGGACGGGCCATGTCTTCGCGACTGCGCGCTGGAATCACGGGTCGGGCTACGCGGTTGCCACTCCGAGGACCGATTCGCTGGGGCGGTGGCGCGTGACGTTCCGCCCGTCGCATCGTGGCTTCTACCAGCTGCGTATCCTGACGCCGGACGCCGCGGTCTTCCAGTACGCCTTCACCGTCCGCTAGCTCGCGTCGAGCTTATCTGCCAGCCCCGACTCTCCCCTCGTTCGGGGCCGGCCCCGTCACTTTGCCTCGCGTGCTAGGCGTGGCACATCGTCGCGACCGGCGGCTTTACGCGCGTCGAACATGGCGGTTCGCAACGTGCGGGAAAAAGATGGCGGCGGCCGTCCGGGGGAGAGTACGAGGCGACCGCCGCCAAGCTTCGAGATTCTTGCTCACTTAGCACCCGCGGCGGCAGGCGGAGCGTCTAGGTCCGCCAATTCATCCGGCTAGCCCGCGAACGAAAGGTGCCAGGCACGCGTGCCTGGCACCTTGGGTGCACAGGGGCGACAGGACTCGAACCTGCAACCCCCGGTTTTGGAGACCGGTGCGCTACCAATTGCGCCACGCCCCTGGGTTGCGGCGCGGATTGTATCGGCGGCTGAGTACGCTCACCCCGTGCCGCTCGCGGTGCTGTTCTCCGTCATCACCGTCGGATTCGCCGCGATCGCCGTGTGGAGCGCCGAGGCCTCACGGTGGCCGATTGCCCTCGCTGCAGGGGCTCTCGCGGCGTGGATGGCATCTCTCGCCTGGTCCGCACTGAGGAAAAGCCGCTCCTAGGGCGTATTCTCCATTCGTGGCGGGAGAGGACACGCAAGCACTCTGGGTCGACTACCGGCAGTCGGGCGACCTGGGCATCCGCGACCGGCTGATCCTGACCTACGCGCCGCTCGTCAAATACGTGGCCGGGCGCCTCGGATCCGGCCTGCCGGCGCATGTCGACGAGAACGACCTCGTCTCCTACGGGCTGCTGGGACTGATCGGGGCGATCGAGCGGTACGACCCCGACCGCGACATCAAGTTCGAGACCTACGCGATCGCCCGTATCAAGGGCGCGATCATCGACGAGCTCCGTGCCCTCGACTGGGTGCCGCGGAGCGTCCGGTCGCGCGCCCGCGAGATCGAGCGCGCCATCGCCGAGCTGGAGGCGAAGCTGGGTATCGCGCCGACCGACGAGCAGATCGCCGAGAAGATCGGGATCACGATCAAGGAGCTCGAGGACTCGCTCACCGATATCTCGCGCTCGTCGATCGCTGCGCTGGACGAGCTCTGGTCGGTCTCCGGCGACGGCGACCAGGTGTCGCTCATGGACACGATCGAGGACACGAGCGGCCCGCGGCCTGCGGAGGTGCTCGACGAGACCGAGACCCGCGAGGCGCTGGCCGAGGCGATCGCGCGGCTTCCCGAGCGCGAGAAGCTCGTCGTCACGCTCTACTACTACGAGGAGCTGACCCTGCGCGAGATCGGCGAGGTGCTCGGTGTGACCGAGTCGCGCGTCTCCCAGCTGCATACCAAGGCGATCCTGCGGCTGAAAGCCCGTCTCGCCGGCGCGACCGCGCGAGTCTGAACAGAAACGCAACGTCTGTCTTAGATCCGGCTTAGGCGGCGCCCTCAATCTTGGGGCATGACCCGGATCGAGAAAGCCCGCCGCCGCGTCACTGTCGCCCGCTACGCGATCGGCATCACCGCCGCCGTCGCCCTCGGCGGTTTCGCCGCCGCCGCCCGCGCCACGCATCCCGGCACCGCCCAGCGCGTCGTCGCCAGAACGACGGTGACCACCACGACCTCCGACGACTCCAATTCGTATTTCTTCGGAGATGACTCCGGGTCGTACTCGAACATCGGCCCGTCGGGCAGCGCCCAGCCGCAGGTCCAGTCGGGGGCGTCGTGAACGCCTTCCGCGCGATGGGCTGCGACGTGGCGCTGCCGTACGGCGTGCCGGTCGGGCTCGTACGAGCGCTCTTCGAGGAGCGCGACGCCCGTTTCAGCAGGTTCCGTCCTTCCTCCGAGCTCTCGCGCGTCAACGCCTTGCCCCTGGGGCTGACGCTCGTTTCGGAGGAATTCGCGTCGATGCTCGACCTCTCACTCGACGCGGCTCGTGCTACCGACGGTCTCGTGACGCCGGCCGTTGGTAGCGCGATTGTCGCCGCCGGATACGACCGCGACTTCGTCCTACTCCCTCGGGACGTTGGCGCGGTCGTACCGGCGGCGGTTCCTTCGTGGCACTCGATCTCGCTGCAGGGCGGCGGGCTGCTCCGCACCGAGACCGTGCAGCTCGACCTGAACGGCGTCGTCAAGGGGAAGACGGTCGACGACGCACTCGAGCTGGTCGGGAGCGGCTGGATCGCGGCCGGCGGCGATGTCGCCGCGCTGGAGCCGGTGGTCGTCGGCCTCCCCGGCGGCGGCAGCATCGCGCTCCACGGCGGCGGGCTCGCCACCTCGAGTGTCGCGAAGCGCCGGTGGCTCGCGGCCGGCGTGCCGCAGAACCATTTGATCGACCCGCGCACCGGCCGCCCGACCACCAGCCCCTGGCGCGACGTGACCGTCGCCGCGTCAAGCTGCCTCATCGCCGACGTCGCCGCGAAGGCGGCGCTGCTCCTCGGCGCCGCCGGCCCCGCATGGCTCGACGGCCGAAACCTCGCCGGCCGCTTCGTCGCGCACGACGGCGCCGTCACGACCAACGAGAGCTGGTCGGCGCGCGCACCGGAAACGCTCGCGGCGTGAGCGTAGGCTCGACGGAGCTCAGCAAAGAGCGCAGGCGCCGACCTGCGCGGCGCCGGAGCGGGAATTGAGCCCAGGGGTCTGGTACTTCGCCCGCTCGGCGGGGATCGTCGCGTACCTGCTGCTCTCGTCGTCGGTGCTGCTCGGCGTGCTGATGGCCGGGAAGTCGACGTTCACGTGGCCGAAGTTCGCCGTCGAGGAGGTGCACCGATTCCTCGCGATCCTGACGGGCGTCTTCATCGTCCTGCACGGCGGCTCGCTGCTCCTCGACCGTGTCGTCCCGATCTCGCTCGGGCAGGAGCTCGTTCCGTTCACGTCGCCGTACCGGCCGGCCGACCAACAGTCCTTGGCGCGACGTGACCGTCGCGGCGCCCTCCTGCATGATCGCCGACGTCGCAGCGAAGGCTGCCCTGCTCCTCGGAGCGGCGGGGCCGGCGTGGCTCGACGAGCGCTCCCTCGCGGGCCGCTTCGTCGACCACGACGGGCGCCTCGTCGTCAACTCCGCCTGGCAGAGCCGCGCACCAGTTCCGCTCGCGGCGTGACCTCTCGGGATGACCCT
>DATINO010000143.1:0-36265 GCA_035474195.1 Gaiellaceae bacterium | reverse complement strand
TCCCGACCCGTGCGTCCAGTACACCACGGCGACGACCACCACCGGGTAGTGGCGCTCTCCGACGCGCTGGTCGAGCTCCAGGAGCTGACCGAGCGCCTGCGCCGCGAGTGCCCGTGGGACCGCGAGCAGACGACACGCACGATCGTGCCGTACACGGTCGAGGAGGCGTACGAGGTCGCGGACGCCGCCTTTGCCGGCGACGATGCGAAGCTGCTCGACGAGGTGGGAGACCTCCTGTACCAGTGCGTTTTCCTCTCGCTACTGCTCGAGGAAAACGCTAGTGGCGACTTCGAAAGTGCGGCCCGGGGCGTGATCGACAAGCTCATTCGGCGGCATCCGCACGTCTTCGGAACGGTTGAAGCAACTAGCGCTCGCGCCGTTCGGGAGCGCTGGGAGGAGCAGAAGCGCGACGAACGGCGCGAGGGCATTTTCCACGACGTCCCGGAAGGGCTGCCGGCACTGTCGTACGCGCAGAAGGTGCAGGTGCGTGCGCGCGCGGTCGGCTTCGAGTATCCGGACCTCGCGGGCGCGGTCGCCGACCTCGACGACGAGATCCGCGAGCTGAAGGAGGACTACTCCGCCAACGAGCTCGGGGATGTGCTCTTCGCGGCGGTGAACGTCGCGCGCAAGCTCGACGTCGACCCCGAGCTCGAGCTTCGCGCTGCGGCAAAGCGCTTTCGCGCGCGCGTGGAATCTGCGGAGGCCCTCGCGGCCGCTGACGGCAAGGATTGGACGACGCTCGCGCTCGACGAGCAGGACGCGTACTACGACCGCGCAAAGGAGCAGGCATGACCATCACCGACGTTCGGGGCCGCCAGGTCCTCGATTCCCGCGGCAATCCGACCGTCGAGGTCGAGGTGCGTCTCCAGTCAGGCGCACACGGCCGGGCGATCGTCCCGTCCGGTGCGTCGACCGGTGTGCACGAGGCGGTCGAGTTGCGCGACGGCGGTGACGCGTGGACAGGCAAGGGCGTGTCGCAGGCGGTCGCGAACGTGAACGGCGAGCTCGCCGACCTCGCGCGCGGCCGCGACGCGCGTGATCAGGAAGGGCTCGACCGCGCGCTGATCGACCTCGACGGCTCCCCGAACAAGGGCCGGCTCGGCGCGAACGCGATCCTGGGCGTGTCGCTCGCCGCGGCCAAGGCAGCGGCAGCCGAGGCGCACGTCCCTCTCTACGAATACAACGGGGGCGAGACCGCGACGACGCTCCCAGTGCCGATGATGAACGTGATCAACGGCGGCGCGCACGCGTCGAACTCGATCGACCTGCAGGAGTTCATGGTCGTGCCCGTCGGCGCCGAGACGTTCTCGGAGGGGCTGAGGGTCGGCGTGGAGGTCTACCACTCGTTGAAGAAGGTGCTGAGCGAGCGCGGGCTCTCCACGCTCGTCGGCGACGAGGGCGGCTTCGCGCCCGACCTCGATACCAGCGAGGACGCGATCGACCTGATCCTCGAGGGCGCGGAGCGCGCCGGCCACCGCGACCGTGTTGCGATCGCCCTCGATCCCGCGACGAGCGAGGTGTTCAAGGACGGCGCCTACCGCTTCGAGGGCAGAGAGAAGTCGAGCGCCGAGCTGCCCGGATTCTGGGCGGAGCTCGTCGACCGCTATCCGATCGTCTCGATCGAAGACGGTGCGGCGGAGGACGACTGGGAGTCCTGGAGCGCGTTGACGCAGCGGCTCGGCGACCGCGTCCAGCTGGTCGGCGACGACCTGTTCGTCACGAATCCGGCGCGCCTGCAGGAGGGGATCGACCGTGGGGTGGGCAACTCGATCCTCGTCAAGGTCAACCAGATCGGGACGCTGACCGAGACGATCGAGGCTGTTCGCCTCGCGCAGCGGAACGGCTACACCGCGGTGATGTCCCACCGCTCGGGCGAGACCGAGGATGCGACGATCGCCGACCTCGCGGTCGCGCTCGGCACCGGCCAGATCAAGACGGGTGCTCCCGCGCGCTCGGACCGCGTCGCGAAGTACAACCAGCTGCTTCGGATCGAGGAGGAGCTCGGCACGGGCGCGGTCTACCCCGGCTGGGACGCCTTCCCGCGCGCGCGGTCGTGACCGACGGTCTCGTCTGAGACTTAGTTCCCGGCTGCGCCGGGGCAACCGGGTTACGCAGTCCTCGGCACCATCGAGGTGCCGAGGACTGCAGGGGGTACGCTGGAGGTGCATGGCAACTGTCCGCCGTAGGACGAAGATCGTCGCGACGATCGGGCCTGTGTCGTCGAATCACGACGCGATGCGCGCCCTCGTCGATGCAGGTGTCGACGCCGTCCGTCTGAACCTCTCGCACGGGACGCAAGGCGACCACGCAGCCGCCGCCGCGATGGTGCGCGAGGTCCAGGAGGAGACCGGCAAGCCGCTCGCGCTGATCGCCGACCTGCAAGGTCCGAAGCTTCGGATCGGCGACCTGCCGGCGCCGCGCCTGCTGCTCAAGGACGAGGAGATCCTCGTCGTCGGCGAGCAGGTGGCGGTGAACGGCGAGCTGCCTGTCGCGCCGGCCGTGATCGGCGAGGTCCTGCGGCCCGGCCACGACGTGCTGATCGACGACGGCCTCGTCCGGCTGACGGTGCAGAACGTCGACCAGGGGCGCGCGCTCTGCCGCGTGGTCGTCGGCGGGGAGGTCAAGTCCCACAAGGGGGTCAACCTCCCCGGCGTGCCGATCCCGATCCCGTCGCTGACGAAGAAGGATCTCGACGACCTCGCGTTCGCGCTCGACCTCGGCGTCGATTTCGTCGCGCTGTCGTTCGTGCGCGCGGCGGCTGACGTCCGCGATCTGCAGGCGATCATCCGCCAGCACGGCTCGCCGGCGCGCGTGATCGCGAAGATCGAGAAGGCAGAGGCGGTCGCGGTGCTCGACGAGGTGCTGCAGGAGACGGACGCGGTGATGGTCGCGCGCGGCGACCTCGGCGTCGAGATCGGCGCCGCGACGGTCCCGCTCTTGCAGAAGCGGATCATCCTGCGCTGCCTCGAGGCCGGGAAGCCCGTGATCACGGCGACGCAGATGCTCGAGTCGATGATCGAGCATGCCGAGCCGACGCGAGCAGAGGCGAGCGACGTCGCCAACGCCATTCTCGACGGCACGTCTGCCGTGATGCTCTCCGCGGAGACCGCGACCGGGAACTATCCCGTCGAGGCCGTGCGCACGATGGACTCGATCGCGCGCGCGGTCGAGCCGTCGATGGGCTACCGGCACCAGCTGCCGGAGCCGGGGGAGGAGACGACGGTCGGCCGCGCGATGTCCAACGGCGCCTGTGACCTGGCCGAGACGCTCGGCGCGAGCGCGATCCTGGTCCCGACCTTCACCGGCCGCACCGCGTCTGCGGTGGCGCGCCTCCGGCCGCGGCGGCCGATCGTCGGGCTGTCGCACCACCAGACAGCGGTGCAGCAGATGGCGCTCGAGTGGGGCGTCACGCCGGTGCTGATGCCGCAGACCGAGAACGTCGAAGACCTCTGGACGAGATCGCTCGAAGTCGCGCTCAAGTGCGGCGTGATCGAGAGCGGCGATCGCGTCGTCACCACCGCGGGCACGGCCGTGAACCTGCCCGGGTCGACGAACGTGATCAAGGTCGACATCGCCTGAGGCCGCAAAAGGAGGCGGTGCGCTGCCGCCGAAACGGGAGGCGTGATCCGCCTGCGCCCGACCCGGCTGCTCGCGATCGGCGCGCTGGCGCTCGTCGCGTACCTCTACTGGCGGCCGATCCACACCTATCTCCACACGAAGCAGGCGCTGCAGACGCGGCACGCACAGGTGCAGGCCCTGTCGGCCGAGAAGACGTCGCTCGAGAAGAAGATCGCGCTCGCCAATACCGGGCCGGAGCTGATCCGCCAGGGACGTATGCTCGGGCTCGTGCGCCCGAACGAGCAGCTGTTCCTCGTGCGCGGTGTCTCGGCGTGGCGACACCGGAATCGTTGACCGACGAGGAGATCGTCGAGCGCCAGCTCGGGCGCGCGCCGCGGGCGTTTCGCGGTGTCGCCGTGCGCTGCCCGTTCGGCCGCCCGGCGGTGACCGAGCAGGCGCCGTTCGACGATGCGGGTCACCCGTTCCCGACGCAGTTCTGGGTGACGTGCCCGCAGCTCGTCGCCGCGATCTCGCGGCTCGAGGCCGCGGGCGGCGTCGAGCGATGGTCGCGCGCGGCGGAAGACGATCCGGTGCTTTCAGCGAGCCTCGCCGCCGCACAGGCGGAGCAACGTCGCGAACGGCCCGAGCTCGCCGCAGGCATCGGCGGTTCCACGCGTCCGGGGAGCCTGAAATGCCTGCACGCGCACGCCGCGTTCGCGCTTGCGCGTCCCGGCTACGAGCTCGGTGACCGCATCCTCGCCGAGCTGCCGTCGCTGTGGCCCTCGTCCTGCTGTACTGCCGTCGATGGCGACTGACCTCGAGCTCGCACGCCAGCAGTGGCGCGACGGGAACCGCCGGCTGGAGGCGGCGCGCGGCGACGGGCAGCGGTACCACCGGCTCGTCGACGACACCAACCGGGTCGTCGACGCCTTGCGGCGCCGTCTCGGCCAGTCGTTCACGCTCGACGAGCTGGCCACCGCCTACGGCGGCGCGGACGATTGGGTGCTCGAGCTTCTCGAGGACACGGATCCCGACGGCGCCGTGCCGCTCGAGCCGGGAACCGTCGCGGACGCCGCGTTCCACGCCTACGCCCGTGGCGCCGTGGACTACCGCCCGTGAGAAGGCTCGTCGCCGCGGTCGTCGCGGTCGTGATCTTCGCGATCGGGGTGGCGGTCGGGGAGTCGCTGCACGACAACCCGAAGCCCGGCGGGACGCAGACGCTGGTGCGGACGCTGACGCCGCTGCCGCTTGCGCCCGCCGCCCGGGAAACCGTCACGGTTACGACGCAAAACCCATAAAACTGGGTCTCCGGGTTTAGATAGCGCAAGCTTTGGCTACTTTTTCGGCGTGACGTACCCGAGCAGGCGGGCGCCCACGACCGAGCCCGACTGGCTGACACTCGGCCAGGCGGCGAAATTCCTGGGCGTCGCCCAGTCGACGATCCGCAAGTGGTCGGACCAGGGCCGCGTGCCCGCCTTCTACACGCCGGGCGGCCACCGCCGCTACCGGCGGCGCGACCTCGAGGCCTTCCTCGAGCGGTCGGGGCCTGGCGGCTCGACCGCAGGTCCGCTCGTTCTCGTGGTCGACGACGACGCGCGGCTCCGCGAGTACATGCGGATCAACCTCGAGGTGGAGGGGTACACGGTTCGGGAGGCGGCGAGCGCCGACGAGGCACTCGACGCGATCGAGGGCGGCGCTCCCGACCTCGTGCTGCTCGACGTCGTGATGCCGGGCATCGACGGATGGCAGATGCTGCAGCGGATGCAGGAACGCCACGGCTCGATCCCCGTGATCATGTTCAGCGGTCAGGTCGACGAGCGGTCGGCGACGGATGCCGAGCAGCGCGGTGCGCGCGGCTTCGTCGGCAAGCCGTTCGACCCTCAGCAGTTGATCGAGCGCGCGAAGCAGCTCGTTCCCGTCTGATCCGGCTCGGCGCGGGCGCTACAGCTCTTCGGCCGCTCGCAGCAAGCCGCCGGCGATCACCGCGAGGCTCGCGAGCAGGCTGATCCAGATGCCGATCCCCCGTCCGTCGGCAGGCAGCACCGCGTCGGGGATCGAGATGATCCGGATCAGTACGAAGATCGCGGCGAGCGCGCCGAGCGCGAGCACGAGCAGGCTCTCGGGCACCGACGGCGGCAACTCGAACCCCGTCTCGCGCAACACGACGATCACCACGACCGCGAGCCCCAGGAAGAAGACGAGCTTCCCGAGGACGCCGGTCTGCCAGCCGATCACGGCGAGTTTCACGCCGACACCCGACCCCGCGTACCAGTCCATGAACGAGGACAGCGCGAGGATCAGCCCGGCCACCCAGGTGACGCGTTCACCCGCCGCCCACAGGCCGCTCGCCACCGGCCGGGTGTAGCCGCCCGCCGGGTCTTCCGGGGCGGGGGTCTCGAGGTCGAAGAAGTCTGGCGTTTCCACGGGCGTAAGTATGGGCAAGAGTTCGGTCGGAGGATGGTCGAACGGTCACCCGAGGGGGTCAAGGTGCTGGACGAGAGAGAGAAGGTCGCCCGCGAGCGGGCGGATTACGTCGAGTTCGTGACGACGGGCGCCCCGGCGACCGGTGCGTTCCACTGCTCCGGGTGCGGCTACGGCGTGACGGTGCAGTCGACGCTTCCGCAGTGCCCCATGTGCAACGGGACGACATGGGAGCGCGAGCGCGAGACGCAGCAGCACCACGCGTAGCTACACGCCGAAGAGCGTTTGCACCTCGTGCCACGCCGCGAGGATCACGAACGCGGTCACGAACGCCAGGACGAGCAGCGTCAGGTAGAAGCGGACGTCGGAGCGGCGCGCCCTGCTCCTGTGCTCGATCCGGGCGCGCCGGCGCGCGCGCTCACGCCGGTAGTTCCGCTCGATCGCCAGTGGATCGAGCGACGGGGCGTCGTCGAGCTCGGGTGGGCTCTGGCGGACTGGCTCGGCCATCGGCGGGATTGTAAGGGCTATCGTCTGTCCGATGGCCGTCGGAGCCCAGCGGCCGCCGATCGAGGCGCTTGCCGACGCGGCCACACGGGTCGCAGCGGGGAGTGAGCTGCGGCCGGCGCTCGCCGCGATCGCCACCGGCGCAGCCGAGGCGCTCGGCGCCGAGCTCGTCGCCGTCAGGGTCGTGGGTGAGGACGGCGATCTCGTCGCCCGGTCGGTGGCTCCCGAGACCTCCGCGCTTGCGGCCGAGGTTGCCGGGACCCGTGCCGCTCCGGACCGGCTCGCCGCCGGCCTGGCGTCCGGTGCGGTGCTGCGGGTCGCCGAGCAGGCGGGCGCCGCGGCCCTTGCCGTTCCCGCGTTCGCCGGCGAGCGGCTCGTCGGTTCGGTCGAGGTCGTGCGGCGGGCGCCGTTCGACGACGGCGATGCGTCGCTTGCCGCGATCGCGGCGGCGCAGGTCGCGCTCGCGGTGCGCACGCTCGCACCGGGCGCGCACGGCGTCGCCGACGTCCGGCGGCTCGCCTGGCTCGAGCTGGCGGGCGAAGCGCTTGCCGCAGGCTGGGACTCGCAACGCACCGCCGAGCAGGCGCTTCGCGTGGCCGCGGCCGCGACCGGTGCGCGCGCCGGGATCCTCTGGCGGCTCGAGGCAGAAGGGCCGCCGACCCAGCTCGCGACGCTCGGCGACGCGGCTGCAGCGCTGCCGCGGGCGGCAGAGCTCGTCGTCGAGGCGGTCGACGACGGGGCGAGGCAGGCGGTCGCGGTCAGCGTCGAGGCCACGCTTCCCGTGGGGCTCTCGAGCGTTGCCACCGCGGCGCTCGGGAGGCCCGCGTTCGCCGTCCTCCAACTGTTCTATTCGCCCGACGCGTCGCCGACAGACGGCGAGCTCGAGCCCTTGTCGGTGTTTGCGGCCCGCGCCGCGCATGCTCTCCGGTCGGGCGACCACGCCCGGGCGGTCGAGCAGGAGCTCGGGCGGACGCGCTCGCTGTTCGAGGTGGTGAGCGAGGCCGTGTCGCGCCTGTCGCTCGGACACACACTCGAGACGGCGGTCGAGCGGACGGCGGAGCTGCTGCAGGTCGAGGCGATCGGCATCTACCTGAACGACCACGAGCAACTGCTGCCCGCCGCTGGGCGCGGCGTGGCCGGCGGTCACGCGGAGGTCGCGCAGCGCGCCTCCGAGGCATTCCTCGGGCCGCTGCGCGCCCGGTCGTCGCTGCAGGCGAACCAGAGTGGACGCGACGCGACCCTTGCTCGTCTTCGTGCTGCGCTGCGCACGGTGGGGGAGGAGTCGGTCGTCGCCGTGCCGCTGCAGGTGCAGGAAGAGTCGATCGGGCTGCTCGTCGCCTACCCGGGCGACCGCGAGCTCACCGAGAACGACCTCGCGTTGCTGACGGCGCTCGCGGGCCAGCTGGCAGTTGCCGTGCAGAACGCGCGACTGCACGAGCGCGCGACGGATCTCGGCACCCGCCTGTACGACGTGCTCGAGCTGGAGCGCGAGGCGTCGCGGCGCGTGACGGCGTTCTACGAGATCTCGCGCTCGTTCACGCAGACGCTGTCGCTCGATACGACGCTGGATGCGGTGACCACGACGATCGTCGAGCAGCTCGGCGTCGATGCGGCGGTGATCCGCGTGCCCGATGACCGCGGCGACCAGCTGGTCGCGCACAAGGTTCACGTTGCCGAGTCGCGGTTGGACGCGGCGGTGTCGACCGTCCTTCGACGCCCACAACCCCTCCGCGCGGGACGTCGCGAGCCGCTGCTGCTCGACCTTGCCGCGATCGGTCGCGTCGGCGGAGCGCATGCGCTGCTGCTGCCGTTCCTCCAGGCGGGCTCCACGGCGGCGCTGCTGCCGATCGTGAGCGCCACGGAGCTGCTCGCGGAGTTGACGATCGTGTCGCTCGATCCCGCCGATCCGATCACCGAGGAGACGCTCGCCGCCGCGCTGCCGGTGCTTCGCCAGGCCGCGCTCGCAATCGACAACGCGCGTCTCTACCAGCAGCAGAAGGAGTTCACCGAGACGATGCAGCGCTCGCTGCTGCCGCGCGAGCTCCCTGCGGTGGCCGGCCTCGAGGTGGGAAGCGTGTACGAGTCCGCCGCCCGCGTCGACGTCGGCGGCGACGTCTACGACTTCATGGTGCTGGCCGATGGTCGGCTGGCAGTCGTGCTGGGCGATGTGACCGGGCACGGGATCGAGGCGACCGCCGACATGGCGATGGCGAAGTTCGTGTTCCGGTCGCTCGCGCGGGAGCACTCGGATCCCGGCGAGTTCCTGGCGCGCGCCAACGACGTCGTTGTCGACGAGATCGCGCTCGGCAAGTTCATCACGATGACCTACCTGACGGTGGATGCGGACGGCAACGTGCTGTGCGCGAGCGCAGGGCATCCGCCGCCCAGGCTGCTCGAGCCCGACGGCGCGGTGGGTCCCGTCGAGTGCGGCGGTCTCGCGCTCGGAATCGCCTCGCCGCAGGAATACGCACAGGTGTCGGCGTCGCTCCAGCCGGGTGCGGCGCTCGTGCTCTACACCGACGGCGTGATCGAGTCGCGGCGCGGGCGCGAGCTGTTCGGCGTCGAGCGTCTCGACGACGTGCTCACCCAAAGCGCCGGGCGGCCCGCGCAGGAGGTGGCGAACGCCGTGCTCGTCGCGTGCCGCGGGTTCGCCGGCGGTGACCTTGCCGACGATTGCGCGATCGTCGTGCTGCGCCGTTCCGCGTGAACCTCCGTCGCGACGGCGGACGGCCGCTCGTCGTCGCGCATCGCGGTGCGAGCGCCGAAGCGCCGGAGAACTCACGTGAGTCGTTCGAGGCCGCCGTCGCCGCGGGCGCCGATCTCGTCGAGCTCGACGTGACGCACGGGCTCGTCGTCGCCCATGACGCGGGCGCGCCCGGCCTGCACCTCTTCCAGGTGCTCGACCTGCTCGCACCGCACGCGGTCGGCATCCATGTCGACCTCAAGCAGCCGGGAGACGAGCCGGCGGTGCTCGACGCGCTCGACCGCTACGACCTCCGCGAGCGCGCCGTTCTCTCGACGGCGTTCCCGCGTGTCGCCCGCACGCTCAGCTCGCTCGCGCCGGACGTGCCGCGGGCGATCGGCTATCCGCGCGACCGCGTCGGCGTCGCCCGGTTCAGCTGGCCGGCAGCAGTCACTCGCCCCGGGGCGGCCGCGCTCCGCGCGGTCATGCCTGCCCGCATCCCGCTGCTTCTCGCGCGCACGAGCGCAACGGTGCTCGCGCTGCACCACACGCTCTGCTCCCCGGCCTCGGTCGCGGCAGCCCACCGGCGCGACGTGCCGGTCTTCGCCTGGACGGCGAACGACCCGGAGCTCATCCTCCGGCTGGCTTCGTGGGGCGTCGACGCGATCGTCTCGGACGACCCGAAACGAGCGCTGGCTACACTGAATGAGTGATGCGCCCGGCAGCGTCAGCGGGCTTCCTGGCCCGCGAGCACACGGCGCGTCGCCGCGTCCTCAGTCGCACCGATAGTTCTACTATCGGTGCTCCTTGCGTCCTTGCGTCGCTTGGTGCTCGCGACCCAGGAAGCGCGCAACGCTACCGGGCACATCACTCGTGAAACCGCTGCACGCAGTGCCTCTCTTCGTGCTCGGGCTCGCGGTCGCCGGTGCGCTCTCGGGGACCGTGATCGCCGACGTCACCACGTCCACGTCGACGGGAACGTCGACGACGGTGGCGACCACCACGACCGTTGCCACGACAACGACGGCGCCTACGACCACGTCCGCGCCGCCGCCGGCGAACACCGTCCCGGCGGGTGTTCGTGTCGCCGGGGTGCGGGTCGGAACACTGTCGCCGGCCGACGCCGTCGCCGCCGTCCAGGCGGCGTTCGCACGGCCGCTGCCCGTCGTGATCGACAAGCGCACGCTCGCGCTCGATCCGACGAAGGTCGCAACCGCGTACCCGGCGACGGCCGTCGCGAAGGCGCGTATCGCTGCGGCGGGCACGAATGTCCCGCTGGCCGTCTCGGTGCACGGGGCGCAGCTCCGCGCCTGGATCAAAACGGCGCAGAAGCGTTTCGACCGCACGTCGTCGGACGCGTCGCTGACGTTCCGGAACGCGAAGCCGGTCATCCACCGGGAGAAGGTCGGCCGGAATCTCGATTCGAAGCTCGTGATGGCGCGCGTGCTCAAGGCGCTGCGCGCAAACACGCGGCTTCCGGTTCGCATCCACACACGCGCGGTCGCGCCTGAGGTCGACTCGAAGTCGTTCGCGGACGTGATCGTGATCAACCGCGAGATCAACCGGCTGTTCCTCTACGACGGAACGAAGCTTCTCCGGACGTTCTCGGTCGCGACCGGGCAGTCGATCTACCCGACGCCGCGCGGCCGCTGGCAAATCGTGGTGAAGTGGAAGAACCCCTGGTGGTACCCGCCCGTACAGGACGACTGGGCGAAGGGCCTGAAGCCGGTCCCGCCCGGCCCGTCGAACCCGCTCGGCACGAGATGGATGGGCCTGAACGCCCCCGGCGTCGGCATCCATGGCACCGACGAGCCGGCGTCGATCGGCTACAGCGCGTCGCACGGCTGCATCCGCATGCAGGTGCCCGACGCAGAGTGGCTGTTCGACCACGTCGACGTGGGCACGACCGTCTACATCGTCTGATGCGCGTCGTTCGCGCAGCCGCAGCCCTCACCGTGCTCGCGCTGCTCGGCCTGCTCGTCTGGGACGTCGCGCACTCCGGTCACGGCGGGGTTGCCGCCAAGGTCGACAAGGGCCACACCGTTGCCGCCCCGAAGACGACGATGCCGTTCTTCGGCCGCACCGGCACCTTCGACCTGGCCGCGTACCGCGGGAAGGTCGTCGTCCTCAACTTCTGGGCGTCCTGGTGCGTCGACTGCAAGCTCGAGGCGAAGACACTCCACGACGCGGCCGCGAAGTCGGGGTCGGACGTCGTCTTCGTCGGTGTCGACGGCAGCGACCTGACCGGTGCAGCGGCCAAGTACATGAAGCACTACGACGTCAACTATTCCGTCGTCCGCGATGTCGGCGCCCACGTGCAGAGCACGTGGGGGGTCACCGGCTTCCCGGAGACGTTCTTCGTCGATCCGCAGGGCCGGGTGATCCCGCCGCACGTCGTCGGGCCGATCGGCGCCGGGGACCTGAAGGCCGCGATCCAGCAGGCGCTCGCCGCATGAAGCTGGTCCGCGTCGCGGCGGTCGCAGGAGTGATCGCGCTCGCGGCGGTGCTCGTGTGGAGGCTCGCGCACCAGAACACGAAGGTCGCGAAGGCGGTCGCCAAGGGCAAGATCGTGCCGGCCCCCGCGTTCGACCTCTCCGCCCTCAGCGGCGGCGGGCGGGTGACTCTGGCGGCCCTTCGCGGCAAGGCGGTCGTCGTGAACTTCTGGGCGTCCGACTGCGGGCCGTGCAAGAAGGAGATGCCGCAGCTGCAGGCGGCAGCCGACCGCTATGCCGGGAAAGGCGTGCGCTTCGTCGGGATCGACGTCCTCGACTTCCGAGGCCCCGCCCGCAGCTTCGTGCGCAAGCACGACATCCGGTATGCGATCGGCTTCGACGGGGTCGGCGACACCACGATCGACTACGGCGTCGCGAACACGCCGACGACCTTCTTCATCGACCGCCGCGGGCGGATCGTGGCGCAGGTGGTCGGCCCGATGAGCGACTCGGACCTCGCCGCTCACGTCCGCCGCGCGCTGACGACGTGAAGGCCCTCACGCTCGCGGTCGTGGCGCTCGTGCTCGCTGCACCGGCGTTCGCCGGCAGCCGCCCGAGCGCCGCAGCGATCGAGACCAAGCTCGTCTGCCCGGTCTGCCACGAGACGCTCGACCAGTCCACTGCACCGATCGCGCAGGAGATGAAGGCCGAGATCCGGAGGCGGATCGCGCAGGGCTGGACGGAGAAGCAGATCATCGCCGAGATGGTCGCGAACTTCGGGCCCGGCGTTCTCTCGACGCCGTCGAAGCACGGCTTCGACCTGCTGGCGTGGGTGCTTCCGATCGGCGGCGCGACGGCCGGCGTCGTCGTTCTCGGTTTCGGAGCGCGCTACTGGGCGCGGGCGCCGGCCGGCCCGTCGCCGCGCGCGCTCGATCCCGACATCGAGCGCCGGATCGACGAGGAGCTCGAGCGGTTCGATGGTTGAGAAGCTCCCGGTCGCGTTCCTGGCCGGCCTCTTCTCGGTCTTGACGCCGTGCGTGCTGCCGCTCGTCCCGGGCTATCTGTCGGCGGTGTCGGCGGTCGAGGTCGACCGGCTCGGCGAGCGCGGGGTCTCGAGGCGCGTGCTGCTTGCGAGCGTCCCCTTCGTGATCGGCTTCACGGCCGTGTTCGTGCTGCTCGGCGCCGCGGCCGCCGCGGTGGGGAGCACGGTCGACAAGCGGACGCAGGTCGAGATCGCGGGCTTCGTCCTCGTCGTGATCGGTCTCGCCTTCCTGCGCGTCCTGCCGTGGCCGGAACGTGCGGTCGCGCCGGGGCTGCTTCAGCGGGCACAGGGGAGCGGCTCACGCGCGCTGCTCGGCGGAGCGTTCGCCGTGTGCGCCGCGCCGTGCATCGGGACCGTGCTCGCCTCGATCCTGGTGCTCGCGTCGTCGAGCGGGACGCTTCTCCGGGGCGTCGTGCTGCTGGTCGCATATTCGCTCGGCCTCGCAGCCGCGTTCGTCGCTGCAGGCATCGCGTTCGCGCACGCGATGCGGGCGTTCCGCTGGGTGCGCGACCACTATGCGGTCGTCCGCGGTTTCTCGGGCGCGGTGCTCGTCGCGCTCGGCCTGCTGCTCTTCTTCGACCGTGACTGGTGGCTACGCGTCGCGCTCGACCAGGTGTTCACGCGGATCGGCCTCGGCTCGCTCTAACGCGGCTACGAGCAGCTCGATGTCGAGCCCGCGGTATGCGGGTGTGTAGGCGGCGAGGCGAGTGAGCGCCTTCACGCGCTGGCGCTCGCGCGCGACCGGCCGGCCGCGCGTCTCCTGATAGGCGGACACGACCACGTGGACGAGCCCCTGGAAGAAGTCACGCTCGGGCTCCGCGCAGGCGCGCCACGCCTCCTCGAACGCCTCGTGCGCCTCGAAGAACGCGCCCGCCCGCGCCAGGGAGAGCCCCCTCTTGTATGACGCCGTGACGGTGCTAGGGTCGGCCGCAGGCATGGCGACGATCCTGTTGTGTGGGGTCGACCTCTTCATCCGCGGCAAGCTCGAGGCGGTGCTTCCCGAGCATCGGTTCACGACCTCGGACGCGGTCGATCCGCCCGACCTCGTGATCGCCGACATTGCGCGGATCGACGCGAACGACGTTGCCGACAACTACCCGGACGTCCCGATCCTCGGTTACACGAATCACACCGACACCGCCGGGCTCCGCCGGGCGCACGCGGCCGGCTTCGACCAGGTGATCGTCAAGTCCGCGCTGTTCGAGCGTGCCAGGGAAGTGATCGAAGGCTTGATCGCATCTGCCGAGTAGCCGGCTGGGTAGAGTTGCCGTCGTGACGTACATCATCGCTGAGCCCTGTATCGACATCAAAGACCGCTCCTGCGTGGACGTTTGCCCGGTCGACTGCATCCACGAGGCGGGTCGCATCTTGGTCATCGACCCGGAGGAGTGCATCGACTGCGGTGCGTGCGAACCAGAGTGTCCTGTCGAGGCGATCTTCCCCGAGGACGCGCTGCCGGAGAAGTGGTCGCCGTTCGTCAAGATCAACTACGCCTTCAACGAGGGCCTGGCCGCGGTCGACCCGCTCGTCGACGCCTACGCGACCGAGCACAACGTCCAGAACGAGCCGCTGGAATGAGGGGCTCTCACACAATGAAGCTTGTGTCGCCCGGCCGCGCTCGGCGGCGCGCTGCTGTGTCCTCGGTCTCGCCCGTATGCCCGCATACGAGCGAGCCCTGCGTCCTTGCATCGCACTCGCCGATCGCACCCGGGCAACGAAGCCTCATTATGTGAGAACCCCCGAACCGCACGCGCCCCGCGTGCGAATACGGCTTTGGAGAACTATGGCCGACGACCCGCACACCCTTTCGGCGCCCTACGCACTCGATGCGCTGACACCGGACGAGCGGACGCAGTTCGAGGAGCACCTGCGTACCTGCGAACGCTGCCGGGAGGAGCTGGCGGGCCTCCAGGACGCCGCCGCCTCGCTCGCGTTCACGGTCGAAGGGCCGGCCCCGCCCGAGGCGCTGCGCGCGGCGATCCTCGACGCGGCCAGGGCGGAGCGCCCCAATGTCTTCCCGCTGCGTCCTCGGCGGACGTTCACTTCCGTCGCCGCTGCGCTCGCCGTCGCGGCATCGGCCGCGGCCGTCGGGTTCGGCGTATGGGCGGCGTCGCTGCACAACTCGCTCTCCGACTCGCGCGCGGCGGTCAAGGTGCTCGGCGACCCGGCGTCGCGTCACGTTCCGGTCGGCGGTTCGCGCGGCGAGCTCGTCGTCGCTCCGACAGGTCAGGCGGTGCTCGCGGTGCAACTCCCGAAGCTGCCGAGCGGCAAGACCTACGAGGCTTGGATCGCCGACCCGGGGGTGAAGCGCGCCGGCCAGTTCGACGGCGCGACGTTCACATTGCCGCGTCACGTGAGTCACGGCGCACAGGTGATGGTGACCGTCGAACGTTCTGGTGGTGTCGACGCGCCGACGTCGAAGCCGTTGCTCGCAGTTCGCGTTTGACGCGACGCGAAGCGCGCATCGTTCGTGATGCGCATGTGTTTTCCTTTCTTGCAACGTGCGGCAGAAGTCATGCCGTCCGCATTGCACGTTAAAAACCCACGTGGTAGGGAACGTGCACGCGCAATCCAACTCAGGAGGTCATACATGACCCAAGAGGATTGGAGCGGGACCGGCGAGGCGTCAAATACGTCCAGCGCTGGCTCGTTGAACGAACCGGCCGCGGACGCCACAGACGCTTGGGGCGAAGCCGCGATTGGTGAGGCGACCGAAAGCGCAGAAGCTGAGCGCATGGTTGCCGTTCCGGCGACGACTCGTTCGTCGTCGCGTTCCTCGAGGAGCTCCCGTTCCTCTGGCGGTCGGAAGAAGAAGTCGACGGCAAAGAAGAAGTCGACTGCGAAGAAGTCCGGCGCCAAGAAGAAGACAGCTGCGAAGAAGAAGACGGCAGCGAAGAAGTCGACCGCGAAGCGGAAGACGGCTACGAAGCGGAAGTCGACCGCGAAGCGGAAGACGGCTGCGAAGAAGTCGACGGCCAAGCGGAAGACGGCTACGAAGCGGAAGTCGACCGCGAAGCGGAAGACGGCTGCCAAGAAGTCGACCGCGAAGAAGAAGTCGACGGCGAAGCGGAAGACGGCTGCAAAGAAGTCGACCGCCAAGAAGAAGTCGACTGCCAAGCGGAAGACGGCTGCGAAGAAGTCGACCGCGAAGCGGAAGACCGCCGCCAAGAAGTCGACCACCAAGCGCAAGGCCGCCTCGCGGTCGCGCAGCGGTCGGCGCTCGTCTCGCTAGACCCCGAGCGACGCTCGGGCTCCGCCCTTCGAGGCGGAGCCCGGGTGTCCCGGCGGCAGCCAGGGCTCGCTCGCTAACGTCCCCCGGATGGAGCCCAGAACACTCGATCACGTCGCCTTCTGGGTGGCGGATCGCGCACCGATCGTTGCCTTTTGTGAGCGCCATCTCGGCATGCACCTGATCGCCGAGGAGGCGAACTTCACACTCGTCGGGTCGAATGCCCGGCACGGGAAGCTGACGTTCTTCGACGCCGACGGCCCGCGGGAGCGCGGTCCGCTCAAGCACGTCGGGCTGCGTGTCTCCGATCTCGCCGCCGCGCGGGCGGAGCTGCCTGCCGGCACGCCCGACGTCTTCGACATCGGCGAGGGGATCTTCGTGACGCTCGTCGAGGCGGCGACCGAGGTCGAGTACGACCTCGATCACGTCGCGCTGTGGGCGTCCGACCCCGACGCGACCGCCGAGGAGTATCTTCGGTACGGGTTCGAGGCGTCCGGGCCGGCGCGAGTCGAGGTCGGAGGGGCGTACCTCGAGCTTCACGAAGGGAATCCGTCGCAGGGCGACCGGCCGCTTCTCAACCATCTCGCCGTGCTCGTCGAGTCGGCGGACGGGATCGTCGCCGACGCGCGCGAGCTCGACATCGAGGTCGAGTCCGTGGTCGACGCCGCGAACACCTATGCGGCGTTCCTGTGGGGGCCCGATCGGGTGCGGATCGAATACGTCGAGCACAAGCCCACGTTCAGCCTGACGTGAGCGACATCTCGGTCGCGGGCGCCGGCATGGCCGGGCTCGTCGCCGCCGCCCGGCTCCGCGAGCTCGGGCGTCCTGCAGTCGTGCGCGAAAAGGGAACGCGCGTGGGTGGGTCGATGCTGCTCTCGTCGTGCGTGATCTTTCGCCACCGCGAGCTCGCTGCGTTTCGTGCCGAGTGTCCCGGCGGAGACGAGGCGCTGCAGCGACTCGTGTGGGAACGCCTCGACGACGCAATCGAATGGCTCGTCGCGCGTGGTGCGCCGGTCGTGTGGGAGGAGACCGGCAACCCGCGCACGGTCGGCACGCGATTCGACCCACGTGGGGTGGTGGACGCGCTCGCGGGCGACGTCGTTCTCGGTGCGGACGGTCGTGTCGACGGACCGCTGATCCTCTGCACCGGTGGCTTCGCCGCGTCATCGGAGCTGGTCGCGCGGTACGTGGAGCCGGCGGCGCCGCTGCGGCTGCGCGCGAATCCGTGGTCGGCGGGCGACGGTCTCTCGCTCGGGCTCGAGCGCGGCGCGGCGCTCACGCCCGGCATGGCGGATTTCTACGGGCGCAACATGCCGGATGCGCCGTGGGACGAGACCGAGCTCGTCTCGCTCTCGCAGCTGTACGGACGGTTCGCGCGGATCTTCGACGAGGAAGGCGTCGAGTTCTTCGCGCGCGACCAGGTGTCGTGGTCGGAGACGAACGTCGTCGCGGCGACGGCGCGGCGGCCGGGTGCGAGGGCCTACTACGTGCTCGACGACGCAGCGCTCGACCGGCGCGTCCGCGACCGCACGGTCGCGGACATGGTCGCCGCGGCCCCGGCGGAGGCGCGAGTCCCGCTCGCCGACCTGCCGTTCGCGCCGCCGGAGGGAGCGGTGGCGGCGGTGCGGGTGATCGCATCCATCACGCACACGATCGGCGGCTTGCGGGTGGACGAGTGCGCACGGGTGTTGCGCGAGGACGGAACCCCGATCGACGGTCTCTGGGCGGCGGGCGTCGACGCGGGCGGGATCGCGACGGGCGGTTACGCGAGCGGCCTCGCGCAGGCGTTGGTGCTCGGCCTTGTCGCGGCCGAGGACGCAGCGAACCGCTAGGCCTTGCCGACGGAGAAGGCGCAGGCGCGGTTGTCGCCCGGGAACGGGGAGGCACCGACCTTGTTCACGACCAGCGTGCGCTCGCCGTCTTCGAATTCGTGGCCCAGCGGCGGCGGGGTGCCCTCCAGCTCGCGGAGCGTGTAGCCCGCGGGCGACCAGACCATCAGCAGGTACCCGTTCCCGTTCACGTGCGGAGCCTAGCGCCGCGAGGCGTAGGGAGGAAGCGTCACCACGACCCGGGTGCCGGGCTCCTCCGCGTCCACGCGGATCGAGCCGTGGAGCTGCTTCACCCGCTCCTCGATCCCTTCCAGCGACCGCCGCCGCCGTTCCGGCTCGGCGTCGTCCGCGACGACCGTCTCGATGCCGCCGCCGTCGATCGCCTTCATGCCGACCTCGATCCGCGTCAGCGGGCCGCGCTTGACCGCCTGGTCGAGCAGCTCGCGCACGATCGTGTACAGCGCGACCTGCGCGGTGCCGCCGACCCGGTCGGAGTCGCCGAGGTCGAGGTCGATCCGGATCTGGTTGGACGTGCCGATCTGCTCGGCGAGCGCCTCGAGCGCCGGCCCGAACCCCTGATCGCGGAGCACGACCGGTTCGAGCGCGAACGACAGGTCGCGCAGTTCGCGGATCGTGCTGCGCTGTCGGTCGAGAGCCGAGGCGAGCACGTCCTGTGCGTCGTCGAGCTTTCCGGTCTGGATCGCGTGCAGGGCGGCGTCGAGCATGAGCGCGATCCCGGAGAGGTTCTGGACGGGGCCGTCGTGCAGGAAGAGCGCGATGCGCCGACGTTCGTCCTGCTCTGCCGCGATCAGGCGGTCGAGCCCGTCGTCGCTCAATCGATGATCGCCTCACGCAGGGCGATCGCAACTGCGTGTGTGCGCGTGTCCGCCTCGAGCTTGGTGAGGATGTGGCGGACGTGGCTCTTGACGGTCTCCTGGGAGATGAAGAGCCGCTGCGCGACGTCGGCGTTCGACATGCCGTCGGCGAGGAGTTGGAGGATCTCCCGCTCCCGCGTGGTGAGCATGTCGGTCTGGTCCTTGCCGGCGAGGAACGCCGGCATCAGCGCCGGATCGACGTAGCCCTCGCCCTGCGCGACCTTCTCGATCGCGCGCACGAGCGTCTGGTGTGGCGCCTCCTTGAGGATGTAGCCCTTGGCGCCGCTCTCGAGGCCGCGGCCGAGGAGCGAGCGCTCGGAGTAGGCGGTGAAGATGAGCACCTTCGACTCCGGCACCTTCTCGGTCATCAGCTTCGTCGCCTCGAGCCCGTCCATGCCGGGCATCCGGACGTCCATGATCACGACGTCCGGCTTGCGCCGTTCGGCCATTTCGACCGCCGAGGCGCCGTCGGCGGCCTCGCCGACGACTCTGATGTGCGGTGCGCGGGAGAGCGAGAGGCGGAGGCCCTCGCGCACGACCTCATGGTCGTCGACGATCAGCGCCGTGATCTCGTCTGTCATGTGGGCTGGATCCTATGCCGAAAGGAGGGACAGCTGTTCGTCGCGCTCTGGCGGGAGGAGCTTGACGGTCCGGCGGTCCCGGACACCGTGAAGCTTCGCCAGCCGACGCACTTCTTCCTTTGCGGGGCGTGTCTCTGCCTGAGGGAGGTAGGAGCCGCGGGCGTACAGCCGCTCGTAGTCGGGCAGCAGCTCGGGCCAGTCGTGGGCGAGGCAGTCGAGGAAGTGCTCGCGGGTGCCCGGGCGCAGGTGGAGAAGGTTCGCCCAGATACCGCAGGCTCCTGCTTCCCGCGCCGCGCCGATCACTCGCTCGAGGGAGCTCGGGTGGTCGGAGAGCCCGGGGAGGAGCGGGGCCATGCCGACGGAGGCGCGAACGCCGACGGCGACGAGCTCCTTGAGCGCGCGCAGGCGCTGGCGCGGCGGTGCCGTCCCAGGCTCCGTCGTGCGCCATACGTCGTCGTCGACTGTCGGAACCGAGAACGTGACGGAGACGGCGGCGCGCGCTGCGGCCTCGGCCAGCAGGTCGGCGTCACGGACGATCAGCGGGCCGCGCGTGATGATGTCGAACGGGTTCGACGCGTCGCGCAGCACCTCGATGCACGCGCGCGTCAGCCGGTAGCGCCCCTCGGCCGGCTGGTACGGATCGGTGGCGGCGCCGACCACGATGTGCTCGCCGCGCCAGCTTGTGCGCGCGAGCTCTGCGCGCAAACGCTCGGCGATGTTCACCTTCACGCGGATCGACGTGCCGTAGCGATGGTCGGACGGCCGGTCCGCGCGCCGCTCGAACGCCCGCACGTAACAGAACGTGCACTGGTGCACGCAGCCCATGTAGGGATTCAGCGTCCAGTCGAAAGGCATGCCTCTGACATGGTTGAGCGCGACCTTGCAAGGCTCTTCCCGATACGAGACCCGCACCGGCCCATGATAGAACATATGTTCGATCCGTCGCGAGCCCGGCTATACTCCTGCGACTGATTCGCGTGGACGACGATCTGCCGCCCAGTACGCGCGCGTCCACGGGACGCTCCCTATGACGTTCGCCCTCGAAATGCTGGCCCTCGTTGGCCTGATCGTGGCGAACGCGTTCTTCGTTGGGGCCGAGTACGGGCTCGTCACCTCCCGCCGCACCCGGATCCTCGAGCTCCAGCACGAGGGCAACCGCCGCGCCCGGCAGGTGATGAGGATCACCGGCAACCCGCCGCGGTTCATTGCGGCGATGCAGCTCGGCGTGACGATGACGAGCCTCGCGATCGGCGCCCTCGGCGAGCAGGTGCTTTCCCGGAAGTTCGACGCGGTGATGGCGTCGGTGCTCGCCGTGATCCTCGCGCTGCTCATCGTCACGTACCTGCACGTCGTGATCGGGGAGCTCGTCCCGAAAGGGATCGCTCTCGGCCATCCGGAGCGGACCGCGCTTGCGGTGTCGACGCCGGTGCGCGTCTTCTTCACGATCTTCGGGCCACTCGTCTGGCTCCTGCAGGAGTCGTCGTCGTTCCTGCTGCGCGCGCTCGGGCTCCAACCGCCCGGCGCCGAGCACGAGGCGCACTCGGAGGCAGAGCTCCGCATGCTCCTCTCCTCGTCCGCCGAGCAGGGTGAGATCGAGCACGAGGAGCAGGAGATGCTCTACAAGGTCTTCGACTTCGCCGACAAGGAGGTCTCGGACGTGATGGTGCCGCGGCCCGAGGTGGTCGCCATCTCGATCGCGCTGCCCGCGGAGGAGGCCCTGAAGGCCGTGCTCGAGTCGCCGTACACGCGGTATCCGATCTACCGGGAGTCACTCGACGACATCGCCGGCGTGCTGCACATCCGCGACCTGATCGAGGCTATGCACGACCGCGGCATCGTGTCGGTCGACCTGGAGGCGCTCGTCCGACCCGCATACATGGTTCCGGAGACCAAGGACCTCGGTGCGCTGCTGACCGAGTTCCGTCGGACGAACCAGCACATGGCGATCGTGATCGACGAGTACGGGTCGATGGAAGGGATCGTCACGCTCGAGGACCTACTGGAGGAGATCGTCGGCGAGATCGAGGACGAGTTCGACCTCCCGGACGAGACGATCGAGCGCATCGACGAGGACACCATCCGCATCGACGGCACGTTCCCGATCGACGACTTCAACGAGCAGTTCGACTGCGATCTGCCCGACGAGGACTACCACACGGTCGCCGGCTTCGTCTTCGGCGAGCTCGGGCGCACCGCCGAACCGGGCGACGAGGTGCGGCATAACGGCCTGCTCTTCAGCGTGGACTCGGTCGAAGGCCAGCGCATCGACCGGCTCCAGGTGACGTTCCAGCCGTGGCGCCGGCCGGAGCAGCAGGAAGACGACGACGCCGCAGCCTAGGCGTAGCTTCTTCGCGCCGGGTCGCGTCAACCTGATCGGCGAGTACACCGACCTTGCGGGCGGCCTCGCGCTGCCCGCGGCGATCGACCTCGGTGTGACGCTGACGGTCGAGCCGGCGGACGAGCTCTCGATCGTCTCGGACGCAGGCGATCTGTCGGCCTCGGTGTCGGCTGTCGTCGCCGAGCTCGGGGACGTGCCGTCGTACCGCGGCGTCCTCACCTCGACGTTGCCGATCGGCGCCGGGCTGTCATCGTCCGCTGCCGTGCACGTCGTGCTCGCGCTGGCGCTCGGCGGCCTCGAGGGGCTGGAGCTCGCGCGCGTGGCGCAGCGGGCCGAGCAGCGGGCGCTCGGTGTCCCGAGCGGGATCCTCGACCAGGCGGCGTGTGTCCTCGGGCGCGACGGCCATGCGGTGCTCCTCGACTTCGACACGCTGGCGTTCGAGCACGTGCCGCTCCCGGACGGCCTGGCGATCGTGGTCGTCGACTCGGGCGTGGCGCGGCAAAACGCAGAGACGGGCTACGCCGCGCGCAAGCGCGAGCTGGAGGAGGGGATGCCGGCTCGAGTGCGTCACGTCGAGTCCGAGAACCGGCGCGTCCCGGCGGTCGTTGCGGCGCTGCGCGCGGGCGACCGGGCTGCACTCGGCGTGCTTTTCCGCGAGGGCCATGACAGCCTGCGGGACGATTTCGAGGTGACGACGCCGGAGCTCGACCGGCTCGTCGAGCTCGCATACGCGAACGGCGCGGTTGCGGCCCGGATGACCGGCGGCGGTTTCGGCGGTGCCGTCGTCGCACTCGTCGACGTTCGCGACGCGACCCGTTTCGTCGAGCGAATGCCGGGCACGGCGTGGATGACGAGAGCGTCGGCCGGGGCCCGGGAGCTGTAAGGATGTCGGGCATGGGGCCTCTCGACGCGTACCTCGAGAAGGTGCGGACACGCGCCTACGCGATCACCGACGCGGACGTCCAGGCGGTCAAGGACGCGGGTGTGAGCGAGGACGAGATCTTCGAACGCACCGTCGCGGTCGCGGTCGAGGAAGGACGTCGCCGCATCGCCGCCGCGGAGAGGGTAATCGGGTGAGGCTCGAGATCCTGAACGGCGACCACGCGCCACCGGACGCGCTGGGCGTGATCAAGACGCTGATGTACCGGCCCGACGTCTTCGGAGGCTGGTTCTCGGACGAGCTCGACGTCGCGATGCGCGGGCCGTCCGAGTGGAGCGCAGGCGAGCGAGAGCTGTTCGCGGGGTTTGCCTCGCACTTGAATCAATGCGTGTTCTGACTCAGCTCGCACGGCGCGGTCGCGTCGTACGCGCTCGGTGAGGATGTCTGGAACGCGGTCAGGGCCGATTGGCGCACGGCGCCGGTCGACGAGCGGCTGCGTGCCACGCTGGGCTTCATCGAGAAGCAGACGCTTCGTCCCGACGAGCTGACCGAGGCCGACGCCGCGGCGGTCTACGCCGCCGGCGTGTCGAAGGAGGGCCTCCGCACGGCTGCGACCGTCTCCGGCCTCTTCAACATGATCGTCCGCCTCGCCGACTCCTTCGACTGGGCAGTCCCGGACTGGGACCGGCTCATGGAGCGCGCCCCGCTGATGCTCGAGGGCGGCTACTCGATGCGCTCCGTCGAACACCGCGCCGCCCGCTGAGAGTGCGCCACCACCGGGTGTCTGACACCAGAGTGTCAGACACCCTTCGGAGTGGGTCCCACGCGGGCCAGCGCGGGGTAGAGCGACCGGAACCGCCGGTATTGCTCCTCGTAGTCCCACACCGGCTCGACGCGCGCGCGCACGCGCACGCAACGCGTGACCGCGTCGTCCGCGTCCGCGAACACCCCGGAGCGGATGCCCGCGAGCAGCGCCGCCCCGTACGCGGATCCCTCTTCCGTCTCCGTGCGCTCGAGCGGCAGCTGCAGCACGGAGGCGACGACGCGCAGCCACAGCTCGCTCCGCGCGCCCCCGCCCGAGACGCGCCCGACAGCCGGCTGCGCGCCGAGCTCGCGCAGCAGCTCGAGCGAGTCGCGCAGGCCGAAGGCGACGCCCTCGAGCATCGCGCGCCACAGCGCGCCGCGGTCGTGGCGCAGCGAGAGCCCGGTGAACGCTCCGCGCGCGTCCGGGTCGGGGTAGGGCGTGCGCTCTCCCGCAAGGTAGGGCGCGAACAGCAGGCCCTCGGCGCCCGGCTCCCAGCGCTCCGCTTCCGCGTCGAGCTCGCCGTACGGCGCCCCCAGCGCGTGACGTAGCCACGCAGCCGAACCGGCAGCGCTGAGCATGACGCCCATCGCATGCCACGTCGCGGGGACCGCGTGGCAGAACGTGTGGACGCGCGCCTGTACGTCGGGCGCGTAGGACGGCAGGGCCGTGAAGACGACGCCCGACGTGCCGAGCACGATGGACACTGGGCCCGGCGCGGCGATGCCGACGCCGAGTGCGGCGGCCGCCTGATCGCCGGCGCCGGCGATCGCCGTCGACTCGTGAGCCTCCGGCAGCCATTCGAGCGGGATCTCGAGCGCGTCGCACACCTCCGTCGACCAGCGGCGGTTCGCGACGTTGAACAGCAGCGTCCCCGAGGCGTCCGCCGCGTCGATCGCGTGCACGCCCGTCAGCCGCAGCCGGACGTAGTCCTTCGGTAGCAGGATGCGGCGGATCTGCGCATAGGTCTCGGGCTCGTGTCGCCGAAGCCACAGGAGCTTCGGCGCCGTGAACCCGGTCAGCGCGCGGTTCCCGGTGAGGGCGATCAGCCGATCGAGCCCGACCCGCTCCTCGATCTCCGTGCACTCGGCGCCGGTGCGCTGGTCGTTCCAGAGGATCGCCGGGCGCAGAACACGGTCGCCGTGGTCGAGCACGACGAGCCCGTGCATCTGCCCGGAGAGCCCGACGGGTCCCTCGGGCAGCCGGGCGAGCACGGCCTGCGACGCGCGCCACCAGTCTTCCGGATCCTGCTCCGCCCAGCGGTCGTGCGGGGTGGAGAGCGGGTACGGCTCTTCGGCGACCGCGAGCACCGCGCCGTTGTCGTCGATCGCGATTCCCTTGACGCCGGACGTGCCGACGTCGAGCCCGATCAGCGGCTCAGGCACCTAGCGCTGCGTAGACGAGCTCGTACGCCCGCACCGCATCTTTGGCTTGCTGCGCCTTGCGCAGCTCGGCGTCGTCGATCTTCGCCGCGACACCGTCGATGAACCGCCAGTGGAGCACCGACCGCTTCACGGCGCCGACCGCGTCCTCGGTGTACGGGTACAGGTCGAACCCGAGCCGCTCCCCGTTGTCGCCGTAGCCTGCTCGGCGGAGCTCGATGGCCAGCTCGAGCGTCTCCATGAACGCGGTCGCGCCGACCATGTTGTCGTCGTCGAACGTGCCCCAGCCGGAGTTTGCGTGCTGATGGCCGAGCAGCCCTTCCGCCGCCAGCATCGCGGCGTACTCACCGAGGTTCTCGCCGTTCATGATCAGGTGCTGCCAGTCCATGTTGACCTTCACGTTGTCGATCCCCTGCGTGCGCAGCGTGTGGATCACGTGGAGGGTCATCCCGATGTTCCGCATGAAGATCTTCATCGCGGGCTCGGAGTTCTTGTGCTCGAGGAAGAGCGTCGTACCGCCCTCGGCGCAGCGGCTCGCGACCTGGCCGACGCCGTCCACGAAGCGCGCCCACGCGTCGGCGTACGCCGTCTGGAACGGGTAGTTGTAGCCCTCGACGCCGGGCCACAGGATCATCGTCGCGCCGAGCTCGCCGGCGAACGTCGCGACATCGAGCGCCTCTCCGAGCGCCGCGGCGCGCACGGAGTCGTCGGGAGAGGAGAGGCCGCCCTTTCCGTAGCGCGGATTCAGGTGCGTTCCGGTGGCGACGGCGTAGATCCCGTGCCCGTCGAGCGCCTCCCGAACCGCGTCGAGATTGTCCCGCGAGAGCTCCTGCGGGTAGTGGAACTCATAGTCGTCCATCAGGTCGCCGAGGCCCTCTACGGCCGTGCGAACCTTGTCGGCCGTGGTGGCGCCCACGAGCTCCGGCTTGTAGCCGCCGGGGTTGAATCGCGTCGCCATCGCGCCGAACGCCCAAATGCCGAGACTCGTCTTCATGGGCACGACCCTATCTCACCCGATTTCTCGCGCATCCGACTTGACGTGACCCGCTGAATCCGCGACCGTTGAGGGCTCACGCGCCCCCCGTCAGCGAACGAAGGAGAGATTGACCTTGAGGAAGGTTTTCCGTAGGTCGACGGCGATCGCAGTCAGCGGTCTCGCCGTGATGGGCCTCGCCGTGTTCGTGGTAGCCACCGCCACCGCCAGCACGAAGCACCGGACCGCGTCGGTTGACGTCTGCGTCCTGCTGCCGGACACGAAGTCGTCGGTCCGCTGGGTGCAGTTCGATGCTCCGGCGTTCAAGGCCGCCTTCGCAAAGGCGGGTGTCAAGGGCTCGATCAACAACGCACTGAACGACCCGCTGAAGCAGAAGGCACAGGCTCAGGCCTGCCTCGCTGCCGGCGCGAAGGTCGTCATCGAGACCTCGCTCGACAACGGCTCCGCCTCGTCGATCGAGAAGCTGTTCACGTCCAAGGGCGGCAAGGCGATCGACTACGACCGCCAGGTCACCGGCGGCACCGCATCCGTCTACGTCACGTTCGACGGCAAGAAGGTCGGCCAGGCGCAGGCGAACGGTGTCATCAACGCCATGAAGGCGAAGGGGACGTACAAGGCGAGCAGCACGATCGCGCAGCTCTGGGGCGGCCAGACCGACCAGAACGCGTTCTGGTTCAAGAGCGGCAACGACGCCGTCTTCAACCCGCTGTTCAAGGCCAAGAAGGTGAAGAAGGGTCCCGCGCAGTTCGTGCCCGACTGGGATGCGAACAACGCGGCGAACATCTTCAGCCAGATGCTCGTCAAGACGAACAACAACATCCAGGGCGTCCTCGCGGCGAACGACAACATCGCCGGCGCCGTGATCGCCGACCTGAAGGCGAAGCACCTGCCGCCGATCCCGCTGAGCGGCCAGGACGCATCGGCACAGGGCGTGCAGTACATCCTCGCCGGCTGGCAGACCGGAACGGTCTACAAGTACGTGCCGGACGAGGCGAACGCCGCTGCCGCAGCAGCCGTTGCGCTGCTGAAGGGGCAGAAGCCGAAGTCGAACACGACGCGGAAGAACGGGGCGAAGAGCGAGCCCACGTACGCGCTTCCGGTCGTCTGGATCACGAAGTCGAACTACACGCGGCTCTTCAAGGACAAGTTCCTGAAGAAGAGCGAAGTGTGCATCGGGCAGTACAAGAAGTACTGCAAGTAGCATCTCGCGCGACCGGTGGAGGCGCCTCTAGGGGCGCCTCCACCGCGACTACCAGATGAGCGACACGACGCCACTTCTCGAGCTTCGCAACCTCACCAAGTCGTTCGGCTCGGTGCAGGCGTTGAGCGGCGTGGACATGGAAGTGAGAAGCGGCGAGGTGATGGCGCTCGTCGGCGACAACGGCGCCGGCAAGTCGACCCTCATCAAGTGCATCGCCGGAACGCACACGGCGGACAGCGGCGAGATCATGTTCGAGGGCCGTGAGGTCAAGATTCACGGGCCGAAGGACGCCAGCCGGCTCGGGATCGAGGTCGTGTACCAGGATCTGGCGTTGTGCGACAACCTCGATGTCGTGCAGAACATCTACCTCGGCCGCGAGGTGAACAGGTTCCAGATCCTCAACGAGGCGGCGATGGAGCAGACCACGGCCGCCACACTGAAGTCGCTCGCCGTGACGACGATCCGGTCGGTGCGGCAGCCCGTCGCGACACTCTCCGGAGGTCAGCGTCAGTCGGTCGCCGTCGCGAAGGCGGTGCAGTGGAACTCGAAGCTCGTCATCCTCGACGAGCCGACGGCGGCGCTTGGCGTGGCGCAGACCGAGCAGGTGCTCGCGCTCGTCCGGCGCCTGGGCGAGCAGGGGCTCGCCGTCATCCTGATCTCGCACAACCTCCATGACGTGTTCGAGACCGCGGATCGCATCACCGTGCTGCGGCTCGGCCGGAGCGTGGGGGTCTTCGACCGCCGCACGACGACGCAGCAGGCGGTCGTCGAGGCGATCACGGCCGGAACACCGACGAAGGTGGCCGGTATCACGATGTCGCCGGAGACTGCGTGACGACGGTCGACGTCGTCGGGCCGGGCGGCCCGCCGCCCGCACCGGAGGAGGAGCAGCTTCCGACCGGCCTCGCCGGGCTCTACCAGCGCGCGTGGCTCAATCTGCGCACCGGCAACCTCGGCCCGTTCCCGATCATCGTCGGCGAGATTCTCGTCGTCCTGATCTTCGGGCTCACCGCGACGAACTTCTTCACCGCCGTCAACTTCGTCAACCTGATCACGCAGACGGCCGGCACGGCGATGCTGGCGTACGGCGTCGTGTACGTCCTGCTGCTCGGTGAGATCGACCTCTCGATCGGCTATCTCGCCGGCATCGGCGCGCTGATCGTGGCAGAGCTTCAGCTGCCCGGCTCGAGCTGGCAGATGAACGGCATCCTCGCGATGCTCATCGCCGTCGCCGCGTGTGCGCTGATCGGCGGTGTGCAGGGCTCGATCGTGGCGTTCGTCGGCGTGCCGTCGTTCGTCGTCACGCTCGGAGGCTTCCTGATCTGGCAGGGCGTGATCCTGAACAAGCTCGAGCAGCGCGGGACGATCATCATCCAGGACCGCTGGATCAACTACACCGACGCCTACATCTTCTCGCATTTCGCCGGGTATCTGATCGCCGCGATCCTCACGCTGCCCTACCCGATCAGCATCCTCTACAAGCTGGTTGTCGCCCGCGGGACGCAGATCGCACAGCAGAACTGGACGATCGTCGCGATCAAGGCCGTCGGGATCGCAGTCGCCGCGTTCGGCACGGTGGCGATCGCGAACCACGGCAAGATCATCACGACGCCCGAGGGCCTGCCGCTCGCCGGCGTGCTCATCGTGCTCGCCTTCGTCGTCCTGACGTTCCTCGCGAAGTGGACGACGTTCGGACGCCACGTCTACGCGGTCGGTGGCAACGCGGAGGCGGCGCGCCGCGCCGGCATCAGCGTCCCGCGCATCCGTGTGTTGGTCTTCATGATCTCGGGCGCGACGGCCGCGATGGGCGGCATCATCTTCGCGGCGCAGGTGAACTCCGTCGCGTTGACCTTCCCGCCGGGCAACTTGCTGCTGAACGCGATCGCGTCCGCGGTCATCGGCGGCGTCAGCCTGTTCGGCGGTCGCGGCGAGGTGCGCGGCGCACTGCTCGGTGCCGTTCTGATCGGCACGCTGCAGAACGGCCTCAACACGCTCAACGTGTCGAACGGCTGGATCTACATCATCACCGGCCTGGTGCTCCTCGGCGCCGTGACGCTCGACACGTTCGCGCGCCGCCTGCAGGCGCGCAGCGGCCGCTAACTACTCGCGCGCCAGGTGCGCCGGCGCGGCCGGGCAAGAGCGCTGCCGAGCGAGAAGAGGACCATCACGCCTCCAGCTCCGCCGATCGACCCGTCTGCGAGCTCGATCGTGCGACGCGACGACCCCGACTTGTGGGTGGGGCGGGGCGTGGGCTGGCTCAGCTCCGTGTCCTGGCTTGCGAGGCTGCTCGACTCGGAGTCGACGTGGCGCCCGAGCTCGAAGACACCTACGGCGACGGCCGCTACGAGGACGCAGATCAACAGAAGGTCCCGCAGACGGAGCATCACTCGTACTGATCGACGGACGGTAGACATGCGCGATCCCTCGACCGAGGCTCGTGACTACCATCGCCGGTCGTGGCCGACGCGATCGTCATCCGAACCGAGCGCGATGCGGATCACGCCGTGATCGCGGACGTCGTTCGTGGAGCATTCGTCCGTCATCCAGACGAGGTCGCGCTGTTCGTCGAGCGCATCCGGGCGTCCGAGCACTACATACCGGAGCTGGCGCTCGTCGCCGAGGACGCTACGGGTGTGATCGCACACGTCATGCTGAGCTGGGTGGGTGTTGACGGCGGTGCGCGGGCAAGGATCCTCAATCTCACGCCGATGTCCGTTCGCCCCGACCGTCAGCGCGCCGGGGTGGGGACGCGTCTGATCTGGGAGGCGCTGCGCCGCGCCGAGACGGCCGGCGAGCCTGCCGTCGTGGTCGAGGGGATCCCTGGGTACTACCCGCGCTTCGGCTTCGAGCGCGCGAGCGAGCTGGGTTTCGCTCCTCCGAACCCGAAGATCCCCGCCGAGGCGTTCATGGTCAAACGGCTGCCCGGCTACAGCGCCGACCTCGCCGGCCGGATCGTGTATCCGCCCGCGTTCGACGTGCTCGGGGACTAGCGCTACCGATGGGCCACGAAGACGTACTCGCGGCTGTCGTCGTCCAGCGGCTCACCGGCGAATCCGCCGTAGAGAGCTTCTACCCGGAGGCCTGCGACGTCGAGGAGCCCCAGCCATTCGTTCTTGGTCGCCCACCAGAGCGAACCGGTTCCACCATCGTCCAAGGTGATGTCGGCCCGGTTGTCACCGACGCTGTAGCGGATCGTGTGCGGCACCGGCAAGCCCGGGGTCGCCTCGCTGTGCCGGCCGTCGATGGCGGCGGCGATGTGATGGTCGAGGGCGAACGCGTTCCAGGCGAAGCGGCCGTCGGGCCGAAGTGATGCGGCGACGCGTTCGAAGCAGCGGCGGCGGTCGGCCCACGTGGGTAGATGCAGCAGGGACCGCGCCGGGCAGTAGATCAACGCGGCGGGGTCGTCGAGTTGAAGCTCCCGGATGTCTCCTTCGTGGAGGTCGAGCTCGACTCCGGTCTCCGCTGCGCGCGCTCGGGCCTGCGCGAGCATCCCGGCCGACGAGTCGATACCGAGTACACGCCTGCCCGTCGCCTGAGCAACGGCGATCGCGACGCGCCCGGTGCCGACTGCCAGCTCGACCAGTGGCCCGTGAGCTTCACGGGCGAGCCCGACGTAGAACGCGACGTCGGCAGCGACGTCGGTCGACCTGTTGTCGTATCTGTCCGCCCAGGCGTCGTACCAGCTCGACATGGCAAGCAATCTACGCTCGGCGCAGCTGCTCGCGCGGGTTGCCGCTCAACGATCCCAGTCGAGCGAGCGCGTGCGAATGCCAGAATCCGCGGATGCGCAGATCGGTCGCGAGCCTCGGACTAGCCCTCGAGCCGGTAGCCGACGCCGCGAAGCGCGACGATCTGCACGGCGTCACCGAGTTCTGCGCGCAACCGTGCGACGTGGACGTCGACCGTCTTCGCGGAAAGGTACGGCGTTCCCCATGCGTGTTCGAGCAGTTGCTGACGTGTGAAGACGCGGCCGGGTGCCCGCATCAGGGTGGCGAGCAGATCGAACTGGCGGCGCGGCAGGTCGATCTGGCTGCCGCCGACCGTGCAGCGCCGCGCTTCGAGATCCAGCTCGACCTTGCCGGCGTGCAACGTCGATTCCGTCGCGGGACCGCCCTGCAGCCGCCGGAGGTGCGTTCGCACGCGCGCGACCACTTCCGGCGCGGAGAACGGCTTCACCACATAGTCGTCGGCGCCGAGCTCGAGGCCTGCGACGCGGCTCGTCTCCTCGCCTCGAGCGCTGAGAAGGATGATCGGCACGGTGGACTCTGCGCGGATCCTGCGGACGACTTCGAATCCGTCGAGCTCCGGCATCATCACGTCGACAAGCGCCACGTCGATGCCGCCGCCACGCAGAAGCGCGAGCGCATCGAGACCGTTGTCGGCCTCGACGACCGAATATCCGGCTTTGCTCAAGTAGGCGCGGAGCAGGCGTCGCTGCGCGCTCTCGTCGTCGGCGACGAGGATCCGGGCCTCCGAGATCACGAGGATGATGATTGCTGATGAGCGGGCGGCTCGCGTCTCTGCGCGTGAAGTTGCTCGTTGCGATGGTCGTGGCCGGATGCGCGGGGCTCGCCGGCTCCTACCTCCTGGTTTCACGTCTCGAGCGGTCTGACGAGCGTTCTGCAGATCGTCACAAGGCCCTGATGACCGCTCGCGTGATCGCGCGCGAGGCGGCCGACGGAGCGACACCGGCGGACCTCGGCGCGATGCAGAAGGTCATGCTCAACGACCGCATCCGTGTTCTGCGCGGTGGCAAGGAGGTGTACGAAGGGCCGCCGAACCCGCGCGAGGTGGAGCTGACGGTTACCGCACCGTATCCCGGCGGGAAGGTGGTCCTGTTCGATCACACCTCGAACACCCCGAGCGGCGCGCTCAGCACGGCGAAGTTGACGCTGATCGCTGCCGGGCTGCTCACGCTTGTGATCGGAGTGGCGTTCGTGGTTACGACACTGCTCATCCGCGCATTGCGTGTGCCGATCCAGCGGGCGACCGAGGCCGCGCGTCGCGTCGCTTCAGGCGACCTCGGCGCGCGCATCGGCGCGCTGAGGGAAGACGAGTTCGCGGAGCTCGGCAGCACCTTCGACGACCTCGTCGGACGGCTCGAAGCAGCCGACCGCGACCAACGGCACTTCCTGGCTGATGTAGCACACGAGATCGCCACGCCGGTGAACGCGATCCGCGGCTTCGCGACCGCAATTGCAGACGGAACGATGAACAGCGACACCGAGCGGCCCGAAGCGCTGGAACTGATCGACAGTCAAGGAAGGCGGGTCGACGCGCTGCTCCGTGACCTCCGTGAGCTCACGCGCCTCGACCTGACGGATTCCGTACGAGTCGATCGCGTCGATGTCGATGAGCTGTGCCGCGAGCTCGTCGCCCGCTTCCGTCCAGAGTCGGCTGCGGCAGGTGTCGAGCTCTGGTTCGAGGGTGCTCCCGGCTCCTTGGCCGGCTTCCAAACCGACCGTCGGCTGCTGGAAACGGTTCTCGACAACCTGCTGTCGAACGCCGTGCGTTACACGCCTTCCGGCGGCCGAATCCATTTCTCGGTGACCGACGGACGGGAGGGCGTCGTGATCTCCGTGAGGGACACGGGGATCGGGATCGCGAGGGAGCACCACAGCCGAATCTTCGAGCGCCTCTACCGGGTGGACGAAGCCCGCGACCGTGTGAGCGGTGGAAGCGGCTTGGGTCTGGCACTCGCCCAACGGGCTGCGCGGGCAATCGGGGGAACGATCGAGCTCGAGAGCGAGGAGGGTGTGGGCAGCGAGTTCCGGCTTGTGCTCCCCTCGACACGGCGCGAACACGACCGTGTCTGAGCGGTATCCCGGGCGTTGCCTTCCCGTAACCGACCGTGGGAACACTTGGCCCATGACGCAGACAACACTCATCATCGTGAACTTGATCCTCGGTGCGGCGGTGGCCTATGGCGTGATCTTGCTGCTCGCCGTCGGCATCCGCGCCGATCGTGGCTTGCGCGACCAGCAGGTCAAGCAGTTGCGACGGGACACCGATGGTCGTCTCGCTGCCTGACCTGAAGCCTTCAGTGACCTGAGATCAGCGAGCAGGTCGGAGGGAGGGCGCCTGAACCTGACGCGCCCGCCCGGTGACCGACCTTGGTGCCGGGCTACGGCAGTTTGAAGGGAATGAGGATCACCTGTTGCGCCGGGACGTGGACCGCATGGCCGGTGGTCGTGCAGGTCCCGTGAATCGAGTATGCGAGTGTGTGGTGGCCAGGGCTGAAGGTGAGGAGCGCACCATTGAAGTTGAACGGCTGGCCGTCGAGCGTGATGTCTTCAACGAGGGCGTTGTCGCCGTCCGGGCAGCCGCTTGTGTACGCGCCCCCAAGTGACCCGGTAGCGATGAACGCTTCTCCTGCCGTGACATCGAAACTCATCGACCAGATGGTGTGTGGGTCAGAGTCGTCAGGGAGGACCTGGTCGTTCGTCGTGGCGTAGCCGGCGAGCTGAATTTTTGTTCCAGCCGGCCCACTCGGGCCTGCCGGGCCAATCGCACCAGCCTGCCCGCTCGCGCCATCCTTCCCCGTCGCGCCGTCCTTCCCCGCGGGGCCAGGTGCTCCTTGGCGACCAGCAGGCCCGGCAGGCCCCGCATGCCCGGCAGGCCCGGCAGGCCCGCGCGCTCCACGCAGAGCTTCGACCGCTTTCGACTTCAGCTTCTTGAGGCCTACAGAGTGGTTCGCTAGATCGGCGCCGGTCAGTGACCCGTTCTCGACCTGGGCGCCGGTGATGTTGATCACTCCCGCCGCGGAGGCGGTTCCTGTGAGCGCCACGCACAGCGCCAACGTCGCTGCAACGTTCGCGTACGTCGGACGAGGAAACTGCCGCATGAAAATCTCCAATCGACTCGCTGGAACGGGGTACCTATTTCGAGGCACATCGACCGTCCATTCGTCCCATCGCTCCCCAAAAAGGGTCGATTCCCCGAGTCAGCACACGACTGGGCGCTTCTCGCCTGTGAGGACGCCGCGTCCCTACCTATTCACAGAAGCGAGCCGCGGTACCGCCGCTTGGGTTCGGGAACGACGGCGGCGAGCGGTCAGCCGGAGGCTCGACCACGGCGACGCCGATAGTAGGCAAGGCCAAAATGATTCGCCGATATCAGCATGCCCCAAAGGACACCTGCAGCTGCCGCATCGGGGATGCTCCGGTGGATGGCGAAGTACCACACGACGCCGACCAGACAGGCATACCCCACCTGCCCAAACAGCCACGACCGCGTCACTCGACGAGCGAGCTCACTCATCACGCCGAATCCTACGCACGGGTCGTGACTCAGGAGCCACGCAGACCGCGCTGGCGCCCGGCTGGGCGGTGTTCGGGAATGAAGCCAGAGCGCGCTCCCGATAAGGTCGACCTTGTGCACGTGGTGATCAACCATCTTCACCTCAGCGATCCGGTGACGGATGGGACCGTGAAGGCAGCGTCGGACGGGATGCAGCGTGTCGTGGATGCGGGCGCGCTCGCGGCTCGGGTCGCAAAAGTGACCGAGAGGCATCTGATCTTGATCCTCGAGTTCTCCACGGAGGAAGACGCAGACCGCGTCGCGCGGGAGGTCGGCGGGCCGTGGATGCGAGAGCACATCAGACCGCTCCTCGCAGGCGAAACGGAGCGCAGCGTCGGCGAAGTTATCGCCTCCGCAGACGCCTGAGCCGTAACGCTTGCCTGCGGCGACGTATCGGACGTTCGGCTGCGCCAGTGTGCGCGGATGGCCTCCGACAGACCGACTCTTACGGAAGCGTGAGCTGTACGATGTGTGCGGACAGTCGCCTTTGAGTTGAGTTACCCGAAGGCCCGCCGTGAGGCGGGCCGCCTTCGCGTGTCCTGGACCCCGGCCCAAAGACGTCCGCAAGGCGCCATTGGGGCGATGGCCGAAGCCGACGAAACCGAGTGAAGCAGGTCGGTCCGGCTCGTCAGCGCTCTCACAGACGCCTGAACGGTTCGGCTAGGGCGGAGGCGCGCCGTCCGCGACGTCGTCGAAGACCGAGGTCCAATATGCGAGCCGAGAAACCTGAGAAAGAGTCGGCGCACGTCAGAGCGCCTAGTTCGTCGAACACGGAATCTGGGTTGGGCGAATGTTCGGCGATGACCCCTGCCGAAGGTGCACGAACGGCGGTTCGATGCCCGCTCTTTCGGATCAGACCGATCGGACTTCAGCGAGCCGCTCAGCTGCAAACTCGCGATACCCGCTCGTAAAGCAGAGGGCGGCATCCCAGGCGGCCCACGCTTGAGCGGCAACGCTGTGCGTGTCGTCGTCGAGATCGGCGGCGTTGTACGGCAACACCAGGTCGAGGTCGGGAACATCGACGCGCGATTCGTCCCAGTCGATCAGCGCGACGCGATCCGCCGTCATGCGGATGTTGCCGGGGGTGGGGTCGCCGTGGACCACGCACCGCTCTCGTCCAGCCAGCCGCGACCAAATCGCCCGACATCGAACGACACCCTCTGGCGGCATCGCACCGAGGTCGATTCTCGTCGCGGTGTCCACGTCAAGGAAGTCAACCGACGATCGCCAGCCCGGACGCTGAGGCCAGCCGTGCGTCAATCGGTGAAGCTGGCGAAACGTCTCGGCGACGCGGCACCAGTCCGCCTCTGTCTCAGGCGGCCCGCCCTCGACGTAGGTCATCACGACTAGGCCGTCAATGAAGTACCGACCATCCCTCGTGGGGATCGGCACCGGCACGGTCATCCCTTCACGGTCAAGGTGCCGCAACAGCCCGGTTTCCCAGCCCAAATCGGCGTCAGTTCGCCTCCCGAGCCGAGCAACGGCCAGCTGCCCGTCGACGCGCACGCTCCATACCTCGTTGACGCCGCCGCCTGTGAGCCGTTCGACCCGAGCGACATCGTCACCCCACTGATTGAGCGCGCCCCATCCCACTCACACCATCTTCGCGGAGCCTCATGACTACGCGAGAGCGGAACTCGAATCGAGATGCGGGCTGCGCGAGTGTTCCGGACCGACGCCTGAGCGCACTTCGAAAGGTGTCTGACACTCTTGGTGTCAGACACCCGTTGGGAGGCCGATGCGAGCGTCAGCACGCACCCCTAGCGGAGGCGCGCGGGCACGCGTTTCGCGACTGCGGTGCCCAGCTGCTTGCCGGCGGCGGCGTCGGCCGGCAGTTCCGTGCCCTGCTCGACACCGGCGTTCTCCGCAGCCGCTGCGCGCGCCGCGAACGCCTTACCCACCACTCCCTCTGCCGCGGCGGCGAACGCTGCAGTCGTCGACGGATAGCCCGGCGAAGCAGGGGTCGGAGCGGGAGGGGCCCAGCGGTCTCCACGCACCCAGCGGCCGCCGAGCCGCACCTCGATCGTCTTCCCCGTACGCCGTGTCAGCCCGGCGACGATCGGCAGGCGCCCGTTGAACGCGAGGTAGCGGATCATCGAGATCGGCCGCGGCGCGTCGTACGCCCGCTTTGCGGCGTACGCGGAGACCGCGACGTCGTTGAGGGCTGCGTTCAGCGCGTACGTCTGCGCGACGTCGCGCCGCAATCCGCGCTCGG
>DATINO010000142.1:0-2955 GCA_035474195.1 Gaiellaceae bacterium | reverse complement strand
GACTGCCGCATCGACGGCGTCGTCGATCAGCCGACGAAGATCGACGGGCTTGCGATCGAGCGGGCGCGCTTCGTCGAGCCGGGCAAGGAGCAGCAGGTCTTCAACGAGCCGCGACATCCGCTCGCCTTCGCTCTCGATCGCCGCCATCGCCTTTGCGAGATCCGCCGGGTCCCGGTCGGCACCACGCCGAAACAGCTCCGCGTAGCCGCGGATCGACGTCAGCGGAGTTCGAAGCTCGTGCGATGCGTCGACGAGGAAGGTGCGGAGTCGCTGCTCGGTCGCATCACGTTGCGCGAACGCCGACTCGATCTCCTCGAGCATCCGGTTGATCGCAATCGACACTCGCCCGATCTCAGACCGCGGAGAGGCGGGCTGCACACGTTCGGCGAGGTTACCGCCGGCAATCGCGTCTGCGGTCGTGGCTATCCGGAGCAGTGGCCGCAGGCTCTGCTTCAGGATGAAGGCAGCAACCACTGCGAGCGCCGCCAGGACGACGACGGCAACCCAAAGGTTGATCGCGAGCAGATGCCGGAGGGTCTCCTTCTCGGCGGACAACGAGATCACGGCGACGACAACCTGGCCGTGCTTCCCGTCCACCGCGATCGCTTCGTAACTCGCCGGCCCGTCGCCGTCCTCGACGGCGCGCGGTCGATCGAGCGTTTGCGTGAGACGCGGAGGAATCAACTTTGCATCCGCGCGAGAGCCGATCCGCTTCAGAACCGCTCCCGACGGAGAACGCACCTCGGCGATCACCGGCCGATCCGTACCGGCAAACAAGTCGAACCCCAGCGGCGTCCCAGTTGCACCCGCCGAAACCACCGTCTCGGCAACCGATCGAACGCTGCTCGCTGCGCGGCCGTCGACGTACCGGCGCAGAAGGACGAAGCTCGCGACGTCCGCGGCGCCGACCGCAACCGCCGCGATCGCGACCGTTGCGAGCGTTGTACGGAGCCGGATCGACATCGACGGTCAGTCCTCCGGATGACGGAGGACGTAGCCGACGCGGCGGACTGTCTGGATCAGTGGGACGCCATCGGCGTCCACTTTCTTGCGGAGGTAGCTGATGTAGGTCTCGACGATTCGCCCGTCGCCGCCGAAGTCGTACTGCCAGACGTGGTCGAGGATCTGCGCTTTCGACATGACACGACGCGCATTCACGAGCAGATAGCGAAGGAGCACGTATTCGGTCGGGCTCAAGTCGATCCGACGGCCCGCCCGGCGGACGTCGCGCGTTGCCTCGTCGATCTCGAGATCGAAATAGCTGATCCGCTCGGGTGATGCCTCGTGTGGCTGCGTCCGGCGAAGAATGGCGCGCACACGAGCTACGAGCTCGTCGATGCTGAACGGCTTCGTCAGGTAATCGTCGCCCCCGAGCGTGAGTCCCCTGACCCTGTCTTCGACCGTGTCTCGGGCCGTGAGAAAGAGAACGGGGACGCGGCGGCCGTCCGACCGAAGCCGCTCCTGAACTGCGAACCCGTCGACGTCCGGGAGCATCACGTCGAGCACGACGAGCTGGGGGTTCCGGTCGCGAACCGCGTCGACGGCCCCACGCCCGGTCGCCTCGGTCTCGACCTCGAACCCCTCGTAGCGCAATGCGGTCGCCACCAGGTCGGCGATGTTCGGTTCGTCGTCGACCACCAGGATCCGCGTGCCGGCACGCTCGCTCACACGAGCAGTCTGCTCTGCCTCTGCTGAGAGCCACCTGAGAGTTGTGCGAGAGCCGCCCGGAACGAGCGGGAGCGGCATACTTCTTTGCGATGCACGCTGCGATGGCTTCGACGGCGGAACTCGCATCGGTGGAGCGCGGCGAGGTTCAGCTCGAGACCGAACTGACCTACGACGGCATCACACCCGTACCGGTTCGCGTCGCGAAGCGCGCCGGCCGCTACAAGGTCACGGACGACGGCGGAGCCGTAGCAGCAGCGGGTGCCGCACATCGCGGCGTTGCGTACCCCGACCAGATCGCGCTCGGTGAGTACTCCGTGAACGTGGCCCGAAACGGAATCGTCTGGCTGCCGGCCGTCAGTCCGAACGACGCGTGGCTGACGTCCGTCTGTTTGCTCGTTGCCCGAGGCTCGGTGGCGCTCTACGAGCGGCTGCTCGAGCTCGAAGAAGGAGCGTAGATGTGAAACGTGGCCTGCTCGCCGTCCTTCACAACCCGCGTAACCGGACGTGCGCATGCGCGGACGACTGCTGGTGCAAAACCACCGCCCTCGGGCGTGCGTTCAGGTGGTGGTTCCCTGCGCGCCGGTTCGGTATCCACCACAAAAGCGCCTTCGGCGGCCTGGCGCAGGATGAGCGCAAGGAATGGAAGCGGCGGCGGTCGGAGTCGCAGGGAAGCTAACCGAGCGCTACCACCGACGCGGCCCGGCGACGACGGCCGAGACCTCGCCGTGCTCGTCGACCGAGACGACCAGTCGCCGCTCACCGACGCTCGTGCGGGTGAGCCGCCGGGCGAAGTCCCAGCGGCGGCGGAAGATGACGGCCTGCACCGGCGTGCGCGTCTCGATGACGTACCCGTCTGCTTCTTGCCGCGTGAGGTAGGCGTCGAGCGCCGCCGTGCGCAGGTCGTTCGACGGCTGATCGGTCATCGCTCGAGGACGCTTCCGAGCTCGCCGGAAACGAGGACGCAGACCGCGCAGTTACCGAGTTGCACGACGAGCTGCCCATCGCTCTGCCAATAGCCCCGCTCGAACTCATCTGGCCTGACCACGAATCCGCTCTGCCGCGAGCCGACGTGAAAGAACAGCGTCTCGACCTTCGCATCGTCGCCGCGCAACAACACGTCCTGCAGCCGCCCGTCCAACTCGCCCCGGTCGAGCCGGCCCGACAGCACGCCGGCGATGTACGGCAAACCATCCGCGCCCGAGAACAGGACCAAGACCTGCCGGCCGACCAACCCCAGCAGCGCCTCCAGCGTCTGTTCATAGCCGAGCTCCGACGTTCCCTCCGGCA
>DATINO010000141.1:0-16989 GCA_035474195.1 Gaiellaceae bacterium | reverse complement strand
GGGTGGAGGTGGAGACGGCGAGCGGCGTCCGGAAGTTCCCCGACGCGCGCCGCGCCGACGTGCCGCGGCTCGTCCGGGAGCTCGTCGCTGCGGGTGAAGACGTCTTCGGCGTGCGCGTCGTCACCTCGACGCTCGAAGAGGCCTACCTGGAGGTCGTCGAATGACGGCGATCGTGCTCTACGGGCTGCGCGAGAGCCTGCGCCGGAAGATGTTCGCCGTCGTCCTCGTCCTCACCGTGGGCTTCCTGGCGCTCTACGCGTGGGGCGCGCACGCCGCGTTCCGCGATACCCGCAGCTTCGTCGGGCCGGGCAACGAGAACCTCGACCCTGACGCGCTCGCCGGGTCGATCATCGAAGGCCTCGCGATGTTCGCGACCCTCTTCCTCGGTGCGATCCTCTCGGTGTTCCTCACCCTGAACGTGATCCGCGGCGACGCCGAGGCCGGCCTGTTGCAGCCCCTCGTCGTCCGCCCGGTCGGACGCGCGCGGTTGCTGGTCGCGCGGTTCGTCGGTGCAGCGGGCGTCGCCGCGCTCTACGTCCTGAGCGTGTACGGAGCGACGGTCGCAATCGTCGACTGGGCCGGCGGCTGGACGCCCGATCGCCTCGTCACGCCGGGTCTCGAGCTCGCCGCCGCGGTCGTGGTCGTCAGCGCGCTCGCGCTCGCGGGCTCGGTGTTCTTTGCGCCCATCGCGAATGGGATCGGCACGCTCATGGTGTTCGGAGCCGGGCTGATCGCCGGCTTGCTCGGTGAGATCGGACACGCCATCCAGTCGCAGCGCCTCCAGCACATCGCGCGCCTCGCCTGGTGGGTCTTTCCGTTCGACGCGCTGTACGAGGATGCGCTGCACCGGTTGACGATCGACACGACCGGGTTCGCCGAGTTCGTCCTGAAGCTCGGCCCGTTTGGCGGATCGCATCAGGCGGGCACGCCGCTCCTCACATGGTCCGTCGCCTACCTCGGTCTGATCCTCGCAGCGGCTGTCGCTGCGTTCGCCCTGCGGGATCTGTAGAAAGAGCCGCGTGAAATTCCGTCCGGGAGCGCGCCTCGACCCCTCGCAGGTCGAGGACCGCCGTGGCAGAGGCGGCGCCGTCGCGGTCGGCGGCGGTGGCCTCGGCGTCGCCGGGGTCGTCATCTACCTGCTGTTCGCGCTGCTCGGAGGCGGTGGCGGCGGAACGTTCGACCAGCTCGACGGCATCAGCGTCGGGCCGGGCACCACGCCCGCGTCGGCCCAGCTCGACTGTTCGACCGGCGCAGATGCGAACGAGCGCCAGGACTGCCGGATCCTCGGCGACATCAACAGCGTGCAGGCGTACTGGACAAGCTGGTTCAAGCGACACGGGAAGCAGTACGAGACCGCGAAGACCGTCTTCTTCACCGGCTCGACGCCGACCGGCTGCGGGACGGCAACGACGGACGTCGGGCCGTTCTACTGCCCGACCGACCGCCACGTCTACATCGATCTCGGCTTCTACCAGGAGCTGCACGACCGCTTCGGTGCGCAAGGTGGCCCGTTCGCCGAGGCGTACGTGATCGCGCACGAGTACGGGCACCACACCCAGGACCTGCTCGGTGATCTCCGCCAGCAGGAATCGCAGGGGGCGAACGGGACCTCGGTGCGCACCGAGCTGCAGGCGGATTGCTACGCGGGCGTGTGGGCACGGAACGCGGTCGCGACCGGCTACATCGTCGACCTCACGCAGCAGGACATCAACCAGGGGCTCGACGCCGCCGCCGCGGTCGGCGACGACCGCATTCAGCAGGAGACGCAGGGACGGGTCAACCCGGAGACGTGGACGCACGGTTCATCGGCCGAGCGCCAGGGCTGGTTCAACCGCGGCTACCAGCGCGGCGAGCCGAGCGGGTGCGACACCTTCAGCGGGAGCCTGTCACCGTGAAGCTCGTGCGCGACCCGTCGGCCAGCACCTTCACGACAGTGCGTACGTTGTAGCCGCTCGGCACGACGGCGTAGAACGTGCCGCGCCGGAGCGTCGCCCACACGGTTCCCTTCCGCGTCAGCCGCACGATCACGGCGCGGACGTTGCTCCCCGCAACCCCGCCGACCGCGTAGCGCGAGGACGCGTAGGCGATCTGGTCGGCTGCCAGCCTCGACGTGCACGAGCGCGCGACGGTCGACGAGCCGACGACCACACGGAAGCAGCCGAGGCTGGTCGTCCGCATGCGCAGGACCACCCGCCCGTTCCCGAACGCGACCGAGCGCGAGCCGAGGGCGATCGCCGGTGCGGCGGCCCTGGCGGGCGTCACGCTCCCGGTCGACGCGCCCAGCGCCGAGAGCACGGCGGCAGCGCCGGCTGCGATCGCCGCCGCCAGGCTCCCGAGCGCGAGCACGCGTCTCCCCACGGCTCGGTCATACCGCGCGGCTGCGTTATGAAACTAACCCGCGTTCTCGGCGGCCTGGAGGCCGGTGCGCGCCCAGACGGCGAAGACCACGAAGAGGCCGAGCGCGGCCGCGAACGCCAGCGCGACCTGGGTCGGCTCGCCCTGGATGAAGCCGCGCCCGGACTCGAGGATGAACGTCAGCGGGTTGAGGCGCGCGACCGCGTGGATCCAGCCGGTCAGCAGGTCGAGCGGCACGTAGACCGGCGCCAGGAAGAGCGCCATGAAGACCGGCGTCTGCATCAGCGGCCCGGCCTGGACCGAGCGAAACCTCATCGCGACCCCGCAGGCCCAGAGGAGGCCTACCTGGTTGAAGATGATCGCGAGCCCGTAGAGGCCGAAGAGATCGACGCCGTTGCCGCCGATCTTCATGCCGGCGGCGAGCCCGACAGCGGTCAGGACGACGGCGATCATGGCCCAGCGCACGAGCGACGCGATCGCGTAGCCGACGATGATCCCGCTGCGCTGCGGCGCGGACACGAGCAGCCGGCGCGCGAAACCGCGCTCGAAGTCGCGCGCTATCCCGAAGCCCGCGAACACGCCGCCGAACGCGGCCGACTGCAGCAGGACGAAGACGAACTGAAAGGCGGTGTAGCCGCCGTGGAAGTCGAACCCGGGCACGTGACGCAGCCGGGAGAGGCCGCCGGCGAACGCCATGAAGTTCATCAGCGGGAACAGCATCGGCGGGATGAACAGCGACGGGTTCTTGAAGAGGACCGTGATCTGCCGGTGCGCGAGCCCGAACGCGACGTCCATCGTGCGCCTCACGTCCGTGCCATCCTGACTTTCAACTGCCGCCCCGCCAGCGTCAGCGAGACGGCGATCAGCGCGAAGGTGAACCCGAACCCGAGCAGGAGCGCTTGCGCGTCCCAGCCGGTGATCACGAGCGACCGCAGCCCTTCGATCATGTAGCTGACCGGGTTGATCGTCGCGATGTCGCGGAACCACGTGACTTCGATCAGGTTGCGCGGCAGGTTCATGCTGGAGATGAACGTCGCGAAGAACAACAGCGGGAACTGTGACTGCACACCTTCGCTGGAGCCGGTGCGAAGCGCGAGCCAGAGGCCGAGCGTGCCCCAGCCGGTCGCGATCAGCACCGCGAGCAGCAGGATGAGGAACGCGCCGGCGATGCCGGTGTCGATGTGGACGCCGAATGCCAGGCCGACGCCGAGGTACACGCACGCCTGCAGCGCGCCGAGCCCGACGGCGCCGCCGATCTGGCCGATCAGGAGCGCCGAGCCGCGGACCGGTGTGAGCGCGAGCCGGTTCAGGAACCCGGTGTCGATGTCGCGTGCGAGGTCGACACCGGCGATGCCGGATGCGAAGAGCGCTCCCTGCAGGAACGAGAACGGCAGGAAGAAGGCGAGGAACGAGTTGGTCGGGAATCCCGGCAGGTGGGTGGCTGCGCGCAGGCCGTTCGAATTGACGGCCATCAGCATGAGCGGGAACGTGAGCGGCGGGATCCACGTCCCGGGCTGCCTGAACGTACGCACGACCGATCGCCGCGCGATCAGCCAGATCTGCTGCGTCATTCCTCGTCCTCTGCGCCTTCGAGGGTGCGGCCCGTCTTCGCCAGGAAGACGTCGTCGAGTGACGGCTCGTGCAGGTTGATCTGCGCGGCGCGCAGGTTCTCGGTGTCGAGAGCGCGCACGACCTCGGGCAGTGCGCCGTGACCGTCGAGCTGCACCGCGAACGCGCCGGGGCGCGCCGCAGTCTCGGCGCCGAAGCGGCGGAGCAGTCCGCGGAGCCGATCGAGCTCGTCGGGCGACTCGGGCACGACCTCGACGGTCGGCTTGCCGATCTGCGCCTTCAGCTGCGCCGGCGTGCCCTCGGCGACGATCCGGCCGTGGTCGATGATCCCGACGCGGTCGGCGAGGACGTCTGCCTCTTCCAGGTACTGCGTCGTCAGGAAGACGGTGACGCCCTCCTCGCGCGCGAGGCGCCCGACCTCGTCCCAGAGCGCGGTGCGGCTCTGCGGGTCGAGGCCCGTCGTCGGCTCGTCGAGGAACAGGATCGACGGGTCGTGGATGAGCGCGAGCGCGAGGTCGAGCCTGCGCTTCATGCCGCCCGAGTAGGTACGCACCTTGCGGTTGCCGGCGTTCGCGAGCCCGACGCGGTCGAGGAGCTGCGCGATCAGGCGCTTCCGCTCGTCGCCGCGGATGCCGTGGAGGGAGGCCTGAAGGCGCAGGTGCTCGGCGCCCGTCAGGAACGGGTCGAGCGCCGCCTCCTGGAGCGCGGCCCCGATCGAGGCTCGCACCTTGGGGCCTTGCTTGGCCACGTCGAAGCCGGCGACGGTCGCCCGTCCGCCCGACGGTGGGAGGAGCGTCGTCAGCATGTGGACGGTCGTCGACTTGCCGGCGCCGTTCGGGCCGAGGAAGCCGTAGATCTCCCCGGGCAGCACCCGCAGGTCGATCCCCGCCACGGCCTCGATGTCCTTGAACTGGCGCCGGAGGCCGATCGCCTCGATTCCCTGGTCGCTCCGGCTCACCGCCTGAACCTACCTTCGGGGGTTGTCCCCGGGCCGTTTCTCGCGCTACACTTGAGTACGCAACTATGGCTGTGGCAACCAGGATTCCCGTCCCCGTCCAGCTCGAGAGCTGGGTCGCCTTCCTCCGTGCGCACGCGGCGATCACGCGTGAGCTGTCCGCCCAGCTGCAGCGCGAGCACGACCTGACCCTGAACGACTACGAGGTACTTCTGCACCTGTCGCACGCCGACGGCGGGATGATGCGGCGCGTCGACCTGGCCCAGCAGGTCGTTCTGACCGCCTCCGGGATCACGCGGCTCCTCGAAGGGCTCGAGCGTGCCGGTTACGTGCGCAAGGAGTCGTGCTCGTCGGACGCGCGCGTGTCGTACGCAGCGCTGACCGACGATGGGCGGGAGAAGCTCCGCTCCGCCGCAGAGACGCACCTCCGCGGGGTCGACGAGCTGTTCGTGTCGCGCTATTCGGGCTCGGAGTTGACGGCGCTCGCCGAGCTCCTCGGCCGGCTGCCGGTCACCGGCGCCGATTGCAAGCCGGATTCCGACACGCCGTGCAGCTGAGCCGCGAGCTCGCGGAACGGCCCTTCCGCCGCCAGTAGGTCGTCGAACCGCCCGCGCTGCGTGATGCGCCCGTGCTCGAGCACGAGGATCTCGTCCGCACGTCGGACGGTCGCGAGACGGTGGGCGATGATGATCGACGTCCGTCCGCGCAGGAGCCGGTCGAGGGCCTGCTCGATCAGGATCTCCGTCGGCCGGTCGATGTTCGACGTCGCCTCGTCGAAGATGAGGATCCGCGGGTCGGCAAGGAGCGCGCGAGCGATCGAAATGAGCTGCCGCTCCCCGGCAGAGAGGCCGGCGCCGCCCTCGCGTACCTCGTGCAGGAGCCCCTTGTCGAAGCGGCGCGCGATCCGGTCGACACCGACCGACCGCGCGACGTCCGCGACCTGTTCGTCGGTCGCGCCGGGCTGGGCGAAGCGGATGTTGTCGGCAATCGTGCCGGAGAAGAGGAACGGATCCTGGAGCACGACGCCGAGCTGCCGGCGATACTCCCGCAACTCGAGCGCGCGGAGGTCGTGGCCGTCGACGCGCACCGCACCATCGTCAGGGTCGTAGAAGCGTCCGACGAGCTTCGCCGTGGTCGACTTGCCGCCGCCCGACTCACCGACGAGCGCCAGGCAGTTCCCGGCCGGCACTTCGATCTCGATCGCGTGCAGCACGGGCTCGCGACCGTACGAGAACGTGACGCGATCGAACTGCAGGTGCCCCGCCACCGCCAACGACAGCGCGTCGGGTGCGTCGCGGATCTCCGCCTCGGTGTCGAGGATCCCGGTGATCTTCTCCATCGCCGCGCCGGCCGACTGCACCTGCCCGTAGAGGTCGGACAGCTCCTGGAGCGGCTGGAAGATCATGTTGAGCATGAACACCGCGGCGGTGACGGTTCCCACCTGGATCGAGCCGTGCAGCAGCAGGTGGTCACCCACGAACAGCACCGACACCATGGCGACGACGCCGAGCGCCTCGATCCCGGGGAAGAAGATCGAGTTCAGGTACTGCGCATGCGTGTTGGTCTCGCGGTTCGCGGCGTTCGCCTTGTCGAACTCGGCGAGGAACGCGCGCTCGCGATTGAACGCCTGGATGATCGCCATGCCGGAGACCGACTCGGCGATCTGCGCGGTCATGATCGCGATCGTCTCGCGCACGCGCAGGAACGCGGCGTGCGACTTGACCTGGAACCATCGTCCGCTGACGAGCGTCGGCGGCAGGATCACGAGCGCGACCAGGCCGAGCCGCCAGTCGAGGACGAAGAGCCCCACGATCGCGGCCATGATCGTGAGCGTGTTCACGACCAGCGTCGTCAGGCCCTGCGAGAGGACGTCCGACAACGCGTCGGCGTCCGAGGTGAGCCGCGAGATGATCCAGCCCGCCTTCTGCTCGCTGAAGTAGCGGAGCGACAGCCCGGTGAGGTGGTCGAAGAGGTCCTGGCGCAGGCCGAGCACGATGTTCTGGCCGACGCGCGCAAGGCCGCGCACGAGCGTCGTCTGCAGCACGTAGGCGAGCGACATGACGACCAGGTATGCGACCACGTCGCGCGTGAGGCGCGACTTGTCGCCGGCAACCATTCCCTTGTTGATCGCATCGGCCACGATCAACAGGGCCGCCACCGGCGCGCCCGCCATCAGCACGCCGCACACGCCGAGCGCCGAGACGTGCAGCCGCTGCCCGGGCAGGTAGTGCTTGAGGCGCGAGAGACCTGCCCGTTTCTTAGGCAACTGCGACCTCCTCCCCGAAGAGCGCGCTGAACAACGCACCGCTCTTGAGCAGGTCCTGTGGCTTGCCCGACTCGACGATCACGCCGTCGTCGAGCACGACGGCACGGTCGGCAACCTCGACCGTGGAGAGGCGCTGCGTCGCGATGACCACGGTGCGGCCCGCGAGCGCGGGGCGGAGGTTCGTCACGAGGTGGCGTTCGGTCTGTGTGTCGACCGCCGACATCGGATCGTCGAGCACGATCACGCGTGCGCCGGCGATCAGCGCGCGGGCGAGCGCGACGCGCTGGCGCTGGCCCCCCGACAGGTTGACGCCGCGCTCGCCGATCAGCGTGTCGTAGCCGTCCGGCAGGTCGACTGCGAAATGCGCGACGCCGGCCGCTTCGCAGGCCGCGACAACCTCCTCCCACGGCGCGTCCGGGCGCGCCGCAGTCAGGTTGTCGCGGAGCGGGATCGAGAAGAGGATCGGCCGCTGCGTGACGATCGCGACCGCCGTTCGAAGATCAGCCGTCGGCACGGTGCTGACATCCACGCCGCCGAGCAGCACGCGGCCCTCGTCCGGGTCGTAGAAGCGCGGCAGCAGGTTGAGGAGCGACGTCTTGCCGGCACCCGTCGGCCCGCAGACCGCGACGACCTCGCCCGGCGTGATCTCGAGCTTCACGCCCGTCAGCACCTCGCTGCCGGTCGGGTACGAGAAATGGACGTTCTCGAACGTGACGCCGAGCGGGCCGGTGGGGAGCGCGGCAGGCTCGGCCGCCTCGGGGATCGTCTCGATCCCCTGGAGCCACGCGAACGTGCGCGACGCCGACGCGGTCGCCCGCTGTCCCAGCGACAGGATCCAGCCGAGCGCCTCGAGCGGCCACACGAGCTGCAGGAGCAGTTGGTAGAAGAGATAGAACTGCCCGTTCGTCAGGTGCCCGTCGATCACGTCGCTCCCGCCGAAGTAGACGATCGCGGCGATCGACAGCGAGGGCAGGAAGAGCAGTCCCGGCAGGAACAGCCCTTCCACGCGTGCCTGCCGCAGCACCCCGTCGCGCACCCGGCTCGCCTTCACGTTGAAGCGCGCCTGCACGTCGTCCTCGCGGCCGAACGCCTGCACCATCTCGATCCCGACGACCGACTCGTCCGCCGCTTCGGTGACGTCGGCCTTCAGTTGCTGCACCTCGCGCGAGATCGGCATCACGCGGCGGCCGAAGTTGTAGGTCAGGATCGCGACGAGCGGCATCGCGATCAATGCGATCGCCGCGAGCTTCGCATTCACGACGAAGAGCACGATCGCGATCCCGAAGATCATCATCAGCGACTGGATCCCCTGCGTCATGCCCCAGCCGATGAAGTAGCGGACGGGGTACAGGTCGTTCGTCGCGCGCGACACGACCTGGCCGGTCGCGTGCACGTCGTAGAACGCGCGCGGATAGCGGAGGTACGACTGGTAGAGCAGTTCGCGCATCCGCCACTCGACGCGGATGCCTGTCCGGGATGTCGCGTAACGCCGGGTGAAGTTGATCGGGAATCGAATGGCTGCGAGCGCCACGATCGCCCCGAGGTACGGCCAGAGCGACTCGCGGTGCCCGTTCGTCGGCTTGATCGAGTGGTCGATCGCGTGCTGGACGACGATCGGGATCGCCAGCGAGAGGGTGCTGTAGACGAGCGCGCAGGCAAGACCGACCAGGACCAGCTGTTTCTGCTCGCGCCATAGGCGCGCCAAGCCCTTCGTCGTCGGCCAGAGGCCGAGATCGGGTGGGTCCACGGAAAGAGCGCGCCTGCTGCTCACCTTCCTAGGCTAGCCGAAGCAGTTAACCAGGCTAACTACTGAGCGCGGGGGTGACGCGCCGCAGGCCTTGCACGGTCCAGCCTCCGACCGCGAGCAGCAGCAAGCCCGTGACGAGCAGGACGAAATAGAAGCGCTTCTTCACGCGAGCGAATCTAGGGGTTGGGAGGTCGGCGCACATCGGCGTCCCGGATGATCCGCCGTCATCCTTCAGGTGGATCGGTCCACAATCCCGGGGGTGGATGTGCATCCGATCCCCGGGCTCGAGCACCTGCCGTACGCGGAGGTGTGGCTCCACTCGGTCGACGAGGACGCGTGGCGCACGGCGTCCGTCGCCGCACGGGCGATCGACAAGACGGGGCTCGAGGTCTGGACGACGACGCGCACGCCGGAGGTCGTGTCCTGGCTCGAGGGCAAGGGCTTCGACGAGGTACGCAGGTACGTGATCTCGGAGCTCGACGTCGCCGCCGCGCCGGATCTCGGAGAGACGCGCTTCGAGATCGTCACCTTCGCTGACCGGCCCGATCTCGAGGAGGAGCTGCACGCGCTCGCGCGGCTCGCGTACGCCGACCAGCCGGGCCGCTCCGAGAGCCGCATCGAGAACTGGCCCGACTGGGGGTTGCACGCACATCGCCCCGACGCGTACTTCATCGCCATCGAGGACGGGCGCGTCCTCGGGTACGGCTATCTGGAGCTCGCAGGGGAGACCTGGAGCAACGGCTTCATGGCCGTCGCGCGCGCTGCACGTGGCCGCGGCGTCGCCGGCGCGTTGAAGCGCGCGCAGATCGGCTGGGCGAAGAGCGAGAGAATCGAGAAGCTGCGCACCGCGAACGAGGTGCGGCTCGAGTCGATGCTCGCGCTGAACCGTCGTTTCGGCTACGTGCCGCTGTACGAGGAGATCGTGCTGCGCGGGCCGCTGCGCTAGGAAAGGATCTGTGCCGACAGGCGTTCGACGGCGCTCTGCAAGAGCGCGATCGCGAGCTTTGGCTCTTCCTCGAACGCCTGCTGCAATGTCGCGCGGTCGAGCGTGAGGCAGTGAACGTCTGTGATCGCCTGCACGCGCGCGGTTCTCGTTCCGTCCTCGGTCAGCAGGGCGAGCTCGCCGACGACCGCCCCTGGCCCGAGCTCGGTGGGATCGACATCACGCGGCTGCACCGCGACTGTGCCGTCGGCGATCACGAACATGCCGGATCCGATCGCGCGCGGTTCGATCAGCACACGCCCCGCGGGGAAGGTGACTTCGGACATCGAGAGCGCGAGCCCTTTCAGGAACGGCTCGTCCAGACCGCCGAACACCGTTGAGCGGCGCAGCGCTGCGACGCGTGATTCGAGATCCACGCTCATCGCTGCGAGCCTAGTGGTTTTACTCCCCTCTTACGCGCCGTCCGCAAAAAACCGCACGACCTGGGATCATGCTCGCGGGGTCACGATTGGGGGGTGTCATGACCGGTAAGTGGACAGTGCTTGCCGCCATAGCGGTGTCGGCGGCCACATTCGCGCTCTTCGGCGGGATCGCGCGTGCAGCTGCGCCGACGGCGACGACGGGTCCTGCGACCGCGATCGGCGCGACGACCGCAACGGTCACCGGCACTGTCACTCCGGGCGGGCAGGCGACGACGTGGTACATCCAGTACGGCACGTCGACGTCGTACGGCTCTCTGACCGCCAAGGCGAACGCGGGCTCCGGCACCGCCGGCGTGAACGTCACGTCCAACCTCACGGGCCTGAAGGCCGGATCGACGTATCACTACCGCGTCGTCGGCTCGAACAGTGCGGGCACGGTGCACGGCGGCGACGCCGTGTTCACGACGCTCACACCACCCGGCGCGACGACCGGAGCCGCCACCGGCATCGGCACGACCACCGCGACGCTCAACGGCACCGTCGATCCGAACAGCCGCGACACCACCTTCTACTTCGAGTACGGCACTTCGACGAGCTATGGGACGAAGACCGCGGTCAAGAGCGCCGGCTCGGGTGCGAGCCCGCAGAACGAGGCGGTCGGCATCTCGAAGCTCACAGTCGGCAAGACCTACCACTTCCGGATCGTCGCGACGAGCGACGCGGGCACGACGACCGGCGCGGACGCGACGTTCACGACCAGCTCGGCGCCCGTCGTGGAGACTGCCGATGCGAGCCCGGTCGCCGTCACCACCGCGACACTCCGCGGCCAGGTGACTCCGAACGGCCTCGCGACGACGTGGTGGTTCGAGTACGGAACATCGCTTTCGTACGGGCAGAAGACCGCGTCGCACTCCGCCGGCTCGGGCACGACGGCGCGTTCGGTCTCGGCCGGCGTCACGAAGCTGACGGCGGGCAGGAGCTACCACTTCCGCCTCGTCGCGCAGAACTCGAGCGGGCGCGTCTTCGGGCAGGATCGCCTGTTCACGACGGTCGGCGCGCCTGATGCGACCACGGGTGCGGCGCAGTCGGTCGGGCCCGACACCGCGCAGTTGACGGGCTCGCTCGACCCGCTCGGCCGTTCGACCACCTGGTGGTTCGACTACGGCACAACGACGAGGTACGGCAAGTCGACGGCGCACAAGAGCGCCGGCTCGAAGGCCGGAGCTCAGACCGTGACCGCGCCGCTCACCGCGCTGGCCGCGAACACGGCGTATCACTTCCGCCTCGTCGCGAAGAGCGACGGCGGCACGAGGTATGGCGCCGACGTCACCTTCTCGACGACGGGCGTGAGCCTCGTCGTCGCCGCGCGCCAGGTCGTCTTCGGCGGCCGGATCAGGCTGACCGGCACGGTGCCGACGCACACGGCGGGCGAGCAGGTCGTCATCTTCTCGAAGCCGTACGGCATCGCATCCGCTCGCTCGGTCGCGACCGTGCTCACGGGGGTGAACGGAGTGTGGACGTACCTCGCACGACCGCAGATCGCGACGGCGTACCAGGCGAGCTGGCGGAGCGGGTTGAGTGGCACCGTCGGTGTCGCCGTGCATCCCCGCGTCACGATCACGCGGTACAAGAACGGCCGCTTCTTCATCCGCGTCTACGGCGCACACGGTTTCCCGCATCGCGTCGTGCAGTTGCAGCGCAAGGTCGGAACGCGGTGGGTGACGATCAAGCGCGTGCGGCTCGGGCTGCGCTCGCGCATCGAGTTCCGCGCGACGATCCGGAAGGGGCGGTCGACGGTGCGCGGTGCGTTCAGCGTGAACCAGGCCGGCGCGGGCTACCTCGGCGGCACGAGCCGGGCGCTGACATTCAGGCGGGCCTGATGGGGACGGCTTGCAGCAGCGGTTGTCAGTCGCGGCGGCAAGCCGCGGAGACGCGCGCTCGATCTCGTGATCGCCGCTACCGCGAATGTTCACAACGTCCCGCTGCTGACGCGGAACGTCAAGGACTTCGCTCTCATCGCAGACCTCGTCGCAACGGCGACGCCTCGCGCGAGCTGATTCACGCCTCAGCGGGTCACGAACGGGGACGCGGTTCGCAACATAGCCTGCACGCCCTCACGCGATAGAAACCCGCTGCAGAAGACGAAAATGGAGATGGGCCGAACCGGGCATTACGCGAACCGATTCCCGATCGACATCGTCAGGCAGAGCTTCGCGATCTAACGGCACCCCGAGGCGAGCGTGAGCGCCTTGCACACCTCGCTCATTCGCTCGACGGACAGGCGGGTGATGCGCGCGCGGAATAGCTCCTTGGGAACGAGCGTGAGATTGTCGAGCGAGAGTGCGCACTCCTCGGGCATTCCGTCATCCATGTCGAGGACGACCTCGGTAGGAATCTGTCGGATCGTTCGACTCGCCGGCACGGCGAGTAGCGCATTGAGAACCGGAATGGCTGCCTGGCGCGTGAGGATGAGGAACGGACGCCGGCCCGCATCCGGATGCTCGGCCCACCAAATCTCGCTTCGGGCTACCAGGGCTCTGCCTTGATCGCGGCGAGAGATCCTTCGAATGCCCACAGATCCCGCTCGGGCGCCGGAGCACGCAAATAGCCGTCGGTGATCGCAGCGTCGATGACGGCGGCATCGCCGGACCCGAGGAGCAGGTCAATCGCCTCTCTGACGAGGTCCGAGCGAGAGCGCCCGGAGGCAGCGGCGCGCTCGTCGAGCGCAGCGAGGCGTGCATCGTCGAGCTGGATGAGCGTCTGACGCCGAGCCATCGCCATATTATGCCATATGACAGCGCTGTCGACACGGTGGTTCGCGCAATGCCTCGAACGCTCTCGAAAGAAGAATCCCCGCACAGGTGCGGATTGAGGTGGGCGGAACCACACACTGCACAAACTCGCTGGCGATCGTCCTGGCCGCGCCGCTTTCGGCGTAAGCCGGTCGCACGGAGGTCTGGGTGCCCTGTGCCGTGCGCGCGCGCGTTGTGCACCGTGCCACATGTCGGTTGACGGATGAGGCGATCAGCCCTGTAATCGCATCACGCTCCGCCGACCGCAGGAGGACGAGGTGAGTAACGACCGCAATCTCCAAGTGCTCGAGGAGGTTCTGGACGCATTCAACAGACACGACCTCGACGCGATCATGTCGTTCTTCGCTGAAGACTGCGTCTTTGATTCGCCGCGAGGTCCTGGCCGCTGGGGAAGGCGCTTCGTGGGAAAGGACAACGTGCGCCGCGGCCTGGCGTCGCGCTTCGAAGGCATTCCCGACGTGCACTACGGAGACGACGACCATTTCGCGTGTGGGAGCCGCGGAGCCTCAGAGTGGACGATCAGCGGCACGACCGTCGCCGGCGAGCAGATCGACGTACGCGGCTGCGACCTATGGACGTTTGGCGACGACGGCAAACTCGTTCGCAAAGACAGCTTCTGGAAGATCCGGGATCTGTCCTGAACCGCTTCCGAGTCTACGAAGGTTCGCGCAATGTCCGTTATGGGCCGAACCGAGCATTGTGCGAACCGCTCGGAAGCCGAGCTCGTGGCTCCGGCGGTCATGCTGTGAGCGCAAGATCCGGGCGTCGACTCGCGCGCCATGCGCGTCGTCTAGTTGAAGCTCGTCGTGTGTCCGTTCCATTCGAATCGTCGGTCGCCCCTCATCGCTCGCCGGCGGCCTCGCTTGCTTGTCGGCGGAGGTTGAATGTCTCCTCAAGGGCGCGAGCGCGCTCCGGGCCGATGCCGGGGACGGTGAGCCAATCGGCAGGGGCAGCGGTAACCACGGCGGCCACGCTGCCGAAGCGCTCGAGGAGGGCGCGCGCCGACGAGGTCGAGATGCCCGGGACTGAGGCGAGGAGCGCTTCAGCTGTCTCGTCACCTGGTTTCGGCCTCGGCCGCTGCGCGTACGTGGGCCGCTCGGCAGCGGGCTCGAGCTGCTGGCAGCGGACGGCAAGTCGGTGGATCCATAACGCCGAGTCGCGTTGGTAGCCGCTGCGCAGTAGCGCAATCCCCTGGTCGATCACTGCCAGGCAGACGCCGCGAACCGCGTTGTAGTGGAGAGGTCCGCGATCGATGTCGCTGCCCTCGACGAGCAGGTACGGAAAGGCGCACGCTGCGCGAAGCTTGCCGAGCTGCGGCCAGAAACGGCCCTTGAGGACGGCGGCGTGGAGGTCGAGCACGCGTTTACGCTCAACGAGCGTGTTGGCGCCTACCGCGTAATCGCCGGCGGGAAGCGGCGCGATCTCGATCTCTGCCCCCAGCTCTACGAGCGTGTCGGCAACTCCGCTCTGACGTTCGTGCACGTCGATGATGATCTTCACCGGCAGCACCTTCGACCCAGCCATCACCGCATTCTCGACCACGACCGGCGTGACGGCGAATTGGAGGCCAGACGCGCGGCAGGCCGCGAAGCGTCGACGGGCGTCGTCAGCAGCGGCCCGTACCGTTTCGGCGTGCCGAGGATCAGCTTCTTTTACGGGATCGCGATCTGGATGTACTGGAACGAAGGCGTGCATGCTCGCCCGCACTTCCATGCCCGGTATGCAGGCCAGGTCGCCTCGGTCGATCTTGACGGCGGGCTGCTGGCCGGGGCGCTCCCCAACCGTGCGCTTGCCCTCGTTACTGAGTGGGCTCGCCTACACCAGGACGAGCTGCAGGCGAACTGGGAGCGGGCACGGCGGGAAGAGCCTCTTCAACCGATCGAGCCGCTCCCCTAAAATGTCTGGCATGGAGAAGTTGGTAGACATCACGGCCGTCGAGGTGATCGGCGACTACCGTCTCCGCCTGACCTTTCAGGACGGGACGGTCGGCGATGTCGACTTTTCACACCGCCAATGGCGCGGGGTGTTCGAGCCACTTCACGATCCGTCATACTTCGCCCGCGTCGATGTTGACGCCGAGGCCGGAACGATCGCGTGGCCAGATGGCCTCGACATGGCTCCTGAGCCGCTCTACGCCGAGGCCCAGCGCCACCTCGTCAGCGCCGCACACGCCGCGACCTAACCATCGGCGCGCAAACCTCGCCGGTTCGCACAATGGCTCGTACGCCCTTGCCGAAGCGAAACCGCTGCACGCTGCGGGAAACGATGATGATGATGATGGGCCGAACCGAGTATTACGCGAACCGCCTGGAGACCGTCTTCGCCGCCAGCTGCATAAGCCTTTGAGCGCAAAGCCCCGGGCCGGAGCAGGCACCTGCTCAGCCGCGACGGGGACTACGACTTCTCGCCGGTCGTAGTCGATGCCGGGCCGGCGCATGGTGAGCCGGGATCGACTTTCGATAATCCCTCGACCTGGTACTTCTGCGGGTGCGGGCGAGGCGCGATCCCCTGGGTATGAAGCTTCATCTCGTTGGCTTGCCGCACACGCAGACGACTCGTGAGGTTTCGGTCTGTGCGTTCACGCAGAAGATCATCAAGTTCTGCAAGATGATGAAGCCGGTCGGCTATCAGATCGTTCTCTACGCGGGGGACGAAAACGAAGCCGAGTGTGCTGAGTTGGTGACGCTCGTGACCCGGGACGAGCAGTGGGAGTGGTATGGCCCGTTCGACTTGAACCTGATCCCGTTTCAGCGAACAAGGGCGGCGAGGACGGCCCGTGGAAGGTCTTTAATGGCCGCGCGATCGAGGAGATCGGCAAGCGGGTTGAGCCGGGCGATCAGATCTTGATCACGGCCGGCAACGCGCAGCAGGCGATCTACGAAGCCTTCCCGAACCACACCGTCGCGGAATGGGCGGCCGGCTACGAAGGCGTCTTCGCGAAGTACGCCTGCTTTGAGTCTTACGCTTGGATGCACCACCAATATAGGAAGCACCTCTCGTACAACCATGGCCGTTGGTACGACGCAGTGATCCCGAACTTTTCGACCTCGACGAATGGGAGCTCCCAAACGGCGAGAAGGGCGGCTACCTCCTGTATCTCGGCCGCATGATCCAGAACAAAGGCATCTGGATTGCCGCGCAGATCGCCGACAAGCTCGACAAGCACCTGATCATGGCAGGGTCAGGCGTGACCGGCTACGGCGACGGCTGGGTCGAGGCTGACGGCCTGCGCATGGAAGGAAACCTCTCCTACGTCGGCGCCGTCGCCGGCAAAGCACGTACCGATCTGATGCGCAAGGCGGACGCCGTGCTCTCCCCGACGCTCTACATCGAGCCGTTTGGTGCGGTTGCCGTCGAGGCGCAGCTCTGCGGCATACCCGCAGTAACCACGGACTGGGGCGCGTTCCCCGGGACGGTCGTCAACGGGCTGAATGGCTACCGCTTCCGCACCCTCACCGAAGGCGTCGAGGCGGTCAAGAAGTCGGCTCGGCTCGACCCGATGACGATTGCCAACCATGCACGCAGCAAATACCGGCTCGACGCGATCGCACCGCTCTACGACAATTGGTTCCAGCGGCTCGACGGCCTTCGCGACAAGGGCTGGATGGGCGACTACTAGCATCGTCGACCGACCTGCGGTCCCGCTTTCCAATCGTCGCTCACGGACCGTGACGAGCAGACCCTTTCGTGGCGTCGCAGCAGGACCGTCGCTGCCGCTACTCCCATCGACACGTTCGAATCACCCTGGTGAGCTCCTACGTTGCTGAATTCAAACTGGCGGGACTGTCAGATTCTTTGTGTAAGTGGCTGTGGCGGTCAATGAGTTTCAGTTGATGCTGTTGGCGGCGATCCGGTCGCCGTAGTGCACGTGCAGCGTGTTGAGGATGCTCTTCCAGCCGTTGATCTTGCCGGTCATGTC
>DATINO010000140.1:0-2110 GCA_035474195.1 Gaiellaceae bacterium | reverse complement strand
GCGACCGGAGGCGGGATGCGCCCGGCACGGCAAGCGCGCAGCCTGCGATCGCAAAGCGCAATGCCAGGAAGGCGAACAGCGGGTAGATCGCCACCGCGTCCTTGACCTGCACGAACGTGACGCCCCCGACCGCGGTGACTGCGACGAGCACGAGGAGCGCGGGCACGCGCGCGATTCAACCTGGTTCGCCCGGGTACCGTTGCCCGGATGACAACGCTCGACCTGCTGCGCCGGCCGCTTCGCGATCTCCGCATCTCGGTCACCGACCGCTGCAACTTCCGCTGCGTGTACTGCATGCCGAAGGAGGTCTACGGCCGCGACCACCGGTTCCTCGACCGGAAAGAGCTGCTGACCTTCGAGGAGATCGCGCGCGTCGCGCGCGTGTTCGTCGCGAGCGGCGTCCGCAAGATCCGGATTACCGGCGGCGAGCCGCTCGTTCGCCGCGACCTCGAGCGGCTGATCGAGCAGCTGGCCGCGCTCGACGTCGACCTGACACTGACGACGAACGGCTCGCTGCTCCCGCAGAAGGCGAAAGCGCTCGCCGACGCCGGCTTGACGCGCGTCACGGTCAGCCTCGACGCGCTCGACGACGCGACGTTCCGCGCGTTGAACGACGTCGACTTCCCGGTCGATCGCGTGCTCGAGGGAATCCAGGCGGCGCACGACGCCGGACTGCCCGTGAAGGTGAACGCGGTCGTGAAGCGCGGCGCGAACGACGACCAGATCGTCCCGATGGCGGCGTTCTTCCGTGAGCGCGGCCACACGCTGCGCTTCATCGAGTACATGGACGTCGGCCACACGAACGGATGGCGGCTGGACGACGTCGTCCCGGCGGCGGAGATCGTCGGCGCGCTCGACCGCGCCTTCGGGGTCGAGGCGGTCGACGCCGCGTACCGGGGAGAGGTCGCGAAGCGCTACCGGTACCGCGACGGCACGGGCGAGTTCGGCGTCATCTCGTCCGTCACGCAGCCGTTCTGCGGCGACTGCACCCGCGCCCGGCTGTCGGCGGAAGGCCGCTTGTTCACGTGCCTGTTCGCGGTACGGGGGAACGATCTCCGGGCCGTGATCAGGAAGGGAGCGACCGACGAGGAGCTGGCCGCGGCCATCGCAGATCAGTGGCATATCCGCAAAGACCGCTATTCCGAGCTCCGCTCCCGGGACACCGGGGATCTGGAGCGGATCGAGATGTCCTACATCGGTGGCTAGAATTCCCTTGTGGGAGCAATGGTCGCAGCAGTCGGGCGGCGTCACTTGCCGCGTGGTTGGTCTGATCTAGGCCGCCAGCTTCTGATCTGGTTCGGGTTCGCCGTCCTGTACCAGCTCGCGCGCGGTATCGCCGATCGCAACTCCGCGAAGGCATTCGCGAACGGCTACCACGTGGTCCGGATCGAGACGCGCGTCGTCCACCGGCTCTACGAACTGACGTTCCAGAACTTCGTCGACCAGCGGCATCTGCTCGAGACGATCGTGTCGTGGACGTACTGGAACTCCGAGTTCACGGTCGTCGGGCTCGCGGTGCTGTGGGTGTACCTCCGCCGCCACGACGCCTTCCTCGGTTTCCGCAACTCGGTCCTGCTCGCGAACCTGATCGGTCTCATCGGCTACATCTTCGTGCCGACCGCGCCGCCGCGGCTCCTCGGCATCGGGTTCACCGACGAGCATCGCGACGGCCTCGTCTCGCTGGCTGCGAACCCGTACGCCGCAATGCCGAGTCTCCATGCGGCGGACGCGTTGATCGTGGGCGTCGTCCTTGTCTCGGTCTGCCGGAACTGGTGGTCGAAGGCGCTCTGGGCGGCGTGGCCCGTCTGGGTCTGGTTCGCCGTGATGGCGACCGGCAACCACTTCTGGCTCGATTGCGTGGCCGGCATCTTCGTCGCACTCGTCGCGATGGCCGTGGTCTACAACCGGCGCATCCGCCGCGCTTTTGCCGCTCGTCGGTCGTAACCGACCGCCTGTCGACCCGAAACCGGCGCACGGCAAGACCACTGGTACGGTCCCGCCCGTGAGCAGGGCCGAGGCGATCAAGCACGGCTATACGACGGGCGCCCGCGGGCTCGCGTCCCGGTCCGTGACAGGGCTGACCCGCACACGCATCACCCCGAACGCGCTC
>DATINO010000139.1:0-2645 GCA_035474195.1 Gaiellaceae bacterium | reverse complement strand
AGCGCGCCGTTCGAGCCCGAGCTCCGGGACGGCTACCTCTACGGTCGCGGCTCCGTCGACGACAAGGGCCAGCTCTTCATGCTGCTCTCGGCCGCGCGCGAGCTCGCTCGCGCCGGCGAGCTGCCGGTCAACGTCCGCTTCTGCTGCGACGGCGAGGAGGAGACCGGCGGCCATTCGATCGTCGAGTTCCTCGAGGCCGACGAGCGTGGGGCGGACGCGGCGATCATCTTCGACAGCGGGATGATCCGGCGTGACGTCCCCGCCTTCAATCTCGCGACGCGCGGCATGGCGTACTTCCACGTCACGCTCCGCACCGGCGACAAGGATCTGCACTCGGGCATCTACGGCGGGGCAGCGCTCAACGCCGCGCATGCGCTGATGCAGACGCTCGGCGCGGCGGTCTCGAAGGACGGCACGCTCGCCGAGCCGCTGCGCAAAGGGATCATCGCTCCGACCGATGAGGAGCTCGCAGGCTGGACCGAGCTGCCGGCAGGCGCTGACGAGCTCGGCGACCAGGGCGCGCGTCCGAAGGACCCGGATGCGGCGCGCGACTTCTACCGGCGCACGTTCGCCGAGCCTGCCCTGGACGTGAACGGGATCCAGACGGGCTCGCCGGTCCTGCAGAAGACGGTGCTGCCGGTCGAGGCAATCGCGAACGTGTCGATCAGGCTCGCGCCGGGGCAGAAGGTGGACGAGATCGCGCCGGAGGTCGAGCGCATCCTGCGGGACGCCGCGCCCGCGGGTGCAGACGTAACGGTCGAGCTGTGGTCGTCGTCGCCGCCGGGGCTCGTGCCGCCGGACGCGAAGGCGGTGCAGCTCGGGCTCGACGCGTTCGAGAAAGCGCTCGGTCGCCGACCGGCGCTGATCCGCTCGGGCGGGACGCTGCCGATCGTGCCTGCCCTCACCGACAAGGACATCCCGACGGTGATCACCGGCTTTGGCCTGCCGGACTCGCAGGTGCACTCGCCGAACGAGCGGCTCGTGGCCGACTACGTCACGCTCGGCACCACCGCCGCGCGCGAGCTGTACCTCGCGTTCGCCGCTCTTTGATCGATCTCCACTCTCACGTCCTGCCGGGCGTCGACGACGGCGTCAGGACGATCGACGAGGCACTCGCGCTCTGCGCGGCCGCTGCGGCGGACGGCGTCGAGGTTCTCGCGGCCACACCGCACGTGCGGCACGACTATCCGACGAGCCCGGCGCAGATGGAGCAGGCGCTCGCTGCCGTTCGCGCCGCCGGTCCGGCGGTGCAGCTCGTCGCGGGCGGCGAGCTCGACGTCGCAGAACTCGATCGTCCGAAGGACGAGCTCGCGCGGTTCGGCCTCGGCGGGTCGAACTGGCTGCTCGTCGAGACGCCGTATCTGGGGTGGCCGCTCGACATCGCGGAGCGGCTCTTCCGGTTGCGGCTCGAGGGATTCGGCGTCGTGCTTGCGCACCCGGAGCGGAACGCCGATGTGCAGGAACAGCCCGACCTGCTCGAACCGCTCGTCGCGGGCGGGACGCTCGTGCAGTTGACGGCTGCGTCGGTTGATGGACGCCTCGGCGCGCGGCCCGAGCGCTGCGCACGGATACTGCTCGACCGCCGCCTCGCGCATCTGATCGCGAGCGACGCCCATGCGCCCGAGGTGCGCGCGGTCGGGATCGGCGCGGCAGTCGCCTCACTCCGTGACGACGCGCTTGCGCGCTGGCTGACCCACGACGTGCCGCAGTCGATCCTGCAGGACGCAGAAACGCCGACGCGGCCGGAGACCCGGCCGCGTCGGCGTTGGTTTCGCTAGGCCGCCCCTACGGCCCGGCGAGTCGCGTTACGACTTGTCGTTCGCGTTCGCCGGCTCGTGCTCGCCGACGTGCCGCGCAGGCGTGTTCTCGACGTCCGAGAGCGACGTGTGGCGCGGTGCGCGGATCCGGACGGTGATCCGGTCGCCGGCCTTCAGGGCGGCTGCGCCGATCACGGTCGGCACCTTGCCCTGCCACAGCAGGAAGATGGTGTTGTCGTCGTAGCTGAACGTCTGCGTGGAGCTCGACTGGCCGATCAGGCTGCGGAGCGCGAGGCGGTTACCGCCCTTGACGTCCACGTTGATCTTGCCGGCCGTGGGCGAACCGGCATAGGTGCCGCGATACAGGAACAGCGGCTTGCCGGCCTTGCCGGGCTCTGCGCCGCGGTCGCCGACGATGCCGACGGCGTTCGCCTCGATGTCGGTGAGCGACGAGCCGTGCTTCGCGCGGACGTTGACCTGAACCCAGTCGTTCGGCTTGAGGTCGGTGTACGACCCGACCTTCGGGACGCCGTGGCTCCACACGAGCACTTCGCTCTTCGTGCCGAGCGTGAACATCTGGTTCTGCGACTGGCCGAGCATGGCCTTGAGCGCAGCGTGATTGCCGCCCTCGACCGTGACCTGCACCGACGTCGATGTCGCGGACACGACCTCGCCGCGGAACTGGAACAGCTGGCCGTTGCCGCCGCGGCCCGCCGATGCGGTCGCTGCGACCGCGGCGCACACGAGTGCCGCGAGGCCGATTGTGAGTGTCAGGCGATGCTTCATGTTCGGGTGCCTCCTGGGGAGCGATCGAAGTTGACATCCAGAAGATGTGCTCCGTGCGGCAAGGGGCTGTTGCGTCCGCGTAAAACGGACGCAAAACGTCAA
>DATINO010000138.1:0-14490 GCA_035474195.1 Gaiellaceae bacterium | reverse complement strand
TCGTCGTCGGGCTGAAGGCGGGCGGCCTCCTCTCGAAGCCGCAGCATGTCGGGCGGTCGTTCGGCTCGCCCGAGGCGCTCGGACGCGCGTTCCTGACCGACCACCTCCTCGCGTTCGAGGTGACGTCGATCGTGCTGCTCGTGGCCGCGGTCGGCGGCGTCGTCCTCGGCTCGCATGCCCGCGAGGAGAGCGATGCACGGGCCTGACATCCAGTGGAACGTGGTGCTCTCCGGGATGCTCTTCGCGACGGGCGCGCTCGGCGTGATGCTGCGCCGGAACCCTTTGATCATCCTGCTCTCCGTCGAGATCATGCTCAACTCGGCGAACCTGCTGCTGATCGCGATGTCGCGCCTGCACGGCGGTGAGGACGGACAGATCTTCGCCATCTCCGTGATGGCCGTCGCCGCGTCCGAGGTCGTCGTCGGGCTCGGCCTGATCGTCGCGATGGGCCGGCGCAACGTCGAGCTCGACGTCGACAAGCTGAGGACCCTAAGGGGGTAGCGTGGCCGCGGCGTCCTGGATCTGCCTGCTGCTCCCGCTCGCCTCGGCGGTCGCAATCACGGCCGCGGGCACCGCGATCCCGCGCCGCGTGGCCGGCTACGTCTCGACGCTCGCGACGATGGGCGCGTTCGGCGCGGCGGTCGTCGCGTTCGCCGGCATGGCGGGCAAGAGCGCGTCGCACCGTGGGGCGGCGACAACGTCGTGGACCTGGCTGAGCGCGGGGCCGTACCACTTCGGCCTCACGCTGCTCACCGACCAGCTCTCGATCGTGATGATGCTGATCGTCACGGGCGTCAGCTCGCTGATCATCGCGTACTCGGTCGGCTACATGGACGGCGAGGACGAGGAGCGCCGGTTCTTCGCGTACATGTCGTTGTTCGTGTTCTCGATGCTGCTGCTCGTGCAGGGCGGCAACCTGCTGCTCCTGCTCGCAGGGTGGGGCATGGTCGGTCTCTCGAGCTACCTGTTGATCGGCTACTACCAGGAGCGCGAGTCGGCGGTCAAGGCGGCGAAGAAGGCGTTCGTGATGAACGCGTTCGGCGACGCGACGATGGCGCTCGCCCTGTTCCTGCTCATCCAGCACACGGGCAAGCTCGACTACGCCGGCGTGTTCGCCGCGTCACCGCACGGCGGCGCGGTCGCGAACCTGATCGCGCTCGGCCTGCTCGGCGGTGCGGTTGCCAAGTCGGCCCAGATCCCGCTGCACACGTGGCTGCCCGACGCGATGGAGGGGCCGACGCCCGTCAGCGCGCTCATCCACGCGGCGACGATGGTGACCGCCGGCGTGTACCTGATCGTGCGCTGCCACCCGCTGTTCGAGAACGCGTACGTGATCCAGGACATCGCCGCCGGCCTCGGCGCGGCGACGCTGCTGATGGCCGGGTTGATCGCGCTCGTGCAGACGGACATCAAGCGTGTGATCGCGTACTCGACGATGTCCCAGATCGGCTACATGTTCGTCGGAGCGGGGCTCGGCACATACCCGAACGCGATGTTCCACCTGATGACGCACGCGTTCTTCAAGGCGCTGCTCTTCCTCGCCGCCGGCATCGCGATCCACGCCGTCGTCGGCGAGCAGGACATCCGAAAGCTCGCGGGCGTCGGGAAGCTGATGCCGTTCACGAAATGGGTGTTCCTCGTCGGCTCGCTCGCGCTCGTCGGCATCTTCCCGTTCGCCGGGTTCTTCTCGAAGGACGCGATCATTGCCGCTGCGCTCGACCGAGGCTGGTACGGCGACGTCATCTACGCGGCGTGCCTCGCAGGTGCGTTCCTGACCGGCATCTACGCCTTCCGCCTCTTCTTCATCGTGTTCACCGGCGAGCCGTCGGCGTTCGCGCGCGAGCACTTCCACGCGCATCACGACCGGGAAGGGCCGATCTCGATGTTGTGGACCGTCGGCACGCTCGGCGTGCTCTCGGTCGTCGGCGGCCTGATCCAGTTCGCGCCGGTGTGGCACCTGCTCACGACGTGGCTCGATCCGGTCAGCCACCCGATCGCCGAGGCGACGAGCGCGCAGGAGTGGGTCACGTCTGCCCTCGGGATCCTGGTCGGCCTTGCGGGCATCGGCGTCGCCTGGGCGATGTACGGAGCGAAGCGCATGCAGGTGCCGCGCTCGCTCCGGCTCTTCGAGAAGAAGTTCTACTGGGACGAGCTCTACGACGTGATCTGGTACCGCACCGGCGACCTCGTCGCGCGCGGCTTCTACGCGCTCGTCGAGGCCCCGCTGATCGGCGGCTCCATCGCCGCCGTCACGGGCATGGTCGGCCTCGGCTCACGTGAGCTGTCGGTCGCGCAGAACGGGCTCGTCCGGTCGTACGCGCTCGCGCTCGCGGGCGGCCTTGCCATCCTGACGGTCGTCTTCCTGGCGGTTCGCTGATGCTGACGACTGCGCTGATCGCGATTCCCGTCCTCGGCGCGCTGCTCATTGCGATCGCGCCGCTCTCGGGCTACTGGCTCGGCTCCCTCGCCACGCTGATCTCGCTCGTCGAGGTCGCGGTGTGGATCACCACGGTGGGCAGGTTCGACTTCGGCTCCGCGTCGCTCCAGCTCGACCAGCGTGCCTCGTGGTTCTCCGACCTCCAGGTCAGCTGGCACGTGGGCCAGTACCGCTTCTCGCTGTGGTTCGTCGGGATGACGGTGGTGGCGATGGCGGCGTGCACGATCTACGGGTGGTGGGTCGGCCGCGACCGGCCGCGCGCCTACTTCGCGTTGATGCTGCTCCTGACCGGCGCGATCGTCGGCGTCTTCACGGCGCAGGACCTGCTGCTCTTCTACGCGTTCTTCGAGGCGATGCTGATCCCGCTCTACATCCTGATCGGCGTCTGGGGCGGCAGCGACCGGATGAAGGCGACGATCACGTTCGTCGTCTACACCGTCGTCGGTTCACTGCTGATGCTGGCGGCGATCATCGTCTTCGGCCTGCAGCAGGGGACGTTCGACATGACGCGCATGGGCACGTCGAGCTCGCAGTGGCTGTTCCTCGGCTTCGTCGTCGCCTTCGCGATCAAGTCGCCGCTCTTCCCGTTCCACGGGTGGATGCCCGTGACATACCGCGAGTCGCCTGCCGAGGTGTCGGCGGTGCTGTCGGGCGTCGTCGGCAAGGCAGGCCTGTACGGCCTGCTGCGGATCGCGATCCCGTTCTTCCCGCAACCCGTGCACGACTGGCGGATCGTGATGCTGGTGATCGGCTCCGTGTCGCTCGTCTACGGCTCGCTGCTCGCGTTCCGCGCACCCGACTTCCGCGGCGTCGTCATGTACTCGTCGCTCGCGCAGGCAGGGTTGATCGTGCTCGGCCTGTTCGCGTCCAACTCACTCGGCTTCGACGGCGCGGTGCTGCAGATCGTCAACCACGCGCTCGTCTCGACGACGCTCTTCCTGGTCGCCGGGATGGTCGAGCGCCGCACCGGCACGCGCGGAGAGTTCTCGCTGCTCGGCGGCATGGCGCGCGGCCGGCCCGCACTCGCGACGGTGATCATGGCGATCGGCATCATCTCGCTCGCCGTTCCGCTCTCGACCACGTTCGCGGGCGAGTTCCTGATCCTGGCCGGTGTCTTCCAGCAGGGCTGGGTCTGGGCCGTCATCGGCGCCGCAGCGATGGTGCTCGCGGCCATGTACATGCTGCGCGCGATCTCGGCAGTGCTCCACCAGGACGTCGGGCCGGCGGTGAACGAGAACGCGCTCGACCTCCGCCTCGGCGAGCTCGCGATCGTGGTGCCGCTCGTCCTCTGCCTGATCGGTCTCTCGGCCTGGCCGAACCTCATCTCGAGCCGCGCCTCGTCCCCCGCCCCCGCCGGCTTCACCCAGTACGCGCCATGATCGTGAAGCCGCACATCGACTGGTTCGCCCTCGCGCCCTCGCTGGCACTGCTCGCCGCCTCCGGGATGCTGCTGATGGTGGCGGTGTTCGTGCCGCACCGTGGCCGAAAGCCAGCCTCCGCCTTCGTCGCGTTCGCCGGCTTCGTCGCCTCGGGCATCTGGGCGGCGTTCCTCGACGACCGCTCGCCGAAGGCCGTAGCGCTCGTGCACGACGCGATGTGGCGCGACCGCTGGGGGGCGCTCGCGCAGGTGCTCCTCGCCGGCTCGGGAGCCGTCGCCGTGCTCCTCTCTTACGGCGAGCGGCTGCGCGACGAGCACGTGGCCGAGTACTACGCGCTGCTCACCGCCGCGGGTGCCGGCATGGCGTTCTTCGTGCAGGCGGGGAACCTGATGACGCTGTTCCTCGGGCTCGAGTGGTTCTCGATCGCGCTGTACGTGCTGACGGCGATCGACATCGACCTCGTCGGGTCGCTCGAAGCGGGGCTCAAGTACCTCGTGATCGGCGCGGTCGGCTCGGCAACGCTGCTCTTCGGCTCGGCGCTCGTCTACGGGATCACCGGTGAGCTGTCGTTCGACCGTATCGCCGCCACAGGGCACGCGCACGACGCGATGCTCGTCGTCGGCCTCGCGATGATCATCGTCGGGCTCGGGTTCAAGGCCTCGGCGGCGCCGTTCCACATGTGGACGCCCGACGCCTATCAGGGCGCACCGACGCCGGTGACCGCGTTCATGGCGTCGGCGACGAAGATCGCGGCGCTCGTCGTCACCTACCGCGTGCTCGCGACCGCGTTCCCGCACGACCAGCACCTCTGGCGCGTCGCGATCGCGGTGATCGCGATCGTCTCGCTCGCGTGGGGCAACATCGCGGCGCTGGCGCAACGGAACGTCAAGCGGATCCTGGCGTACTCGTCCGTGTCGCACGCCGGCTTCATGCTGATCGCGGTCGCCGCGGCGAACCCGCTCGGAGAACGGGCGCTCCTCTACTACCTCGTCCCCTATGCGGCGATGTCGCTCGGAGCGTTCGGCGTGGTGGCGGCGCGCGAACGCGAGCTGCAGCGGCCCGTCACGCTCCAGAACCTCGCCGGCTTCGGCTGGGAGAGGCCGTTCCTCGGCGTCGCCATGTGGGTGTTCATGCTCGGGATGCTCGGCTTCCCGCTCACCGGCGGCTTCATCGGCAAGTTCTACGTCTTCGCCGCCGCGTACGACCACGGCTACTGGTGGCTGATCGTCGCCGGCGTGATCGCGACGATGATCTCCGCCTACTACTACCTGGGCATCGTGCGGGCGATGTACTTCCGCGACGCGGCCGAGCTCCAACTCGCGCCGGCCGGAGGCTCGCCGCCGTTCGACCCGATGCTGGTCGTCGGCGTCTCCATCGCCCTCGTGGTCACGATCGGCTCGTTCTTCGCCGTGCAGCCGCTGATCGACGTGGCGCGGTCGGCCGCGCAGTCGCTACCCCTCTAGGGCTTCGCGGCCCGCACGAGCGCGACGCGGCGCAGGAACGGCCCGGCTGCCACGCAGGTCTTCACCGCGAACACCACCAGGGCGGCGGCGAGTGCGGACGCGCCGAGCGTCGGGAGCGTGCCGGCGGCGGTCGCGGGCGAGCGGGCGGCGCAGGAGAGGACGAGCAGCGCCAGCGCGAGAACCCAGAGGAGCGCCTGGACGCCGGCGACCGCATCGTCACGCGCGTCGAGGAACGTGCCGAACGTCTCGAGCGCGGCCACCGCCGCGAACGGGATCGCGCCGAGGAGGGCGTCGAACGCGAGACCGTGGGAGCCCCGGCCGTCCGCGTAGAACGCGGCGATCGCGAGCAGCCCGGGAAGCACGCGACGCATCGTCCGGTAGCTTCGTCGCAGAACCGGACGGTCCTTCTATTGTCCCGGGCATGGCGACACTCACATGGCTAGGACACGCGTCGTTCCGTCTCGATACGGACGACGGCAAGCGCATCTACATCGACCCGTGGCTCCAGGGGAACCCCAAGACGCCCGAGTCGGAGAAGACACCTGAACGGTGCGACGTGATCGCGATCACGCACGCTCACGGCGACCACCTGGGGGACGTCGTCGACATCTCGAAGAAGTTCCCCGCCGCGGAGATCGTCGCGATGGTGGAGCTGAAGCCGTGGCTCGGCTCGCAGGGGGCGCACGTCGGCGACCTACCGGGCATCAACAAGGGCGGCACCCAGGAGGTCGACGGCGTCAAGTTCACGCTCACCGACGCACGGCATTCCTCGGGCACGCCCGACGGCGGCTACGGCGGCGAGGCGGCGGGGCTCGTGATCCGGGCGAACGGCAAGTCCATCTACTTCGCCGGCGACACCTGCGTCTTCGGCGACATGGCGCTGATCGCGCGGCTGTACAAGCCGGACGTCGCCGTGTTGCCGATCGGCGACTGGTTCACGATGGGCCCGGAGGAGGCGGCGGTGGCGCTCGAGCTGCTCGGCGACCCACGCTGCGTCCCGTGCCACTACGGAACGTTCCCTCTCGTCAGCGGCTCGCCCGAGGAGCTGGCGAAGCTGACGAGCGCACAGATCGACGCGATCCAGCCCGGGGAGAGCATCGAGCTGTGAGGGAACGCTGGTTCGGAGCGACGGGCCGCCGCGTGCCGGAGATCGCGCTTGCCGGCGACCTCGATCTCGAAGGCGCGCTCGTCCTCGACCACGTCGACGACGAGGCCATGCGCAACGCGCATGCAGCAGGCCGCCCGGTCGTCGTCCGCGCACACACCGCCGACGAGGTGAGAGGTGCGCTGGCACGGCCGGAGGTCGCCTCGGCGCTCGTCGACGACCCGGCACTGCTCGACCTCGACCTGACGGAGCTCACCTATGGCTAGACCGGTCGTGGCGACGTTCTCGATCGCCGCCTGCGACCTGGAAGCAGCGCAGTGGGGCGTCGCGACGCAGTCGAAGTTCCTCGCCGTCGGCTCGGTCGTGCCGTGGGCGGAACCGCACGTCGGAGCGATCGCGACGCAGGCATATGCGAACCCGCGCTACGGGCCCGACGGGCTCGCGCTCCTACGCGAGGGCCTCTCGGCGCAGGAGACGATCGACCGGCTGACGGTCGCCGACGAGGGCAGCCCTCAGCGGCAGCTCGGGGTCGTCGACGGGGAAGGCCGCTCGGCGACGTTCACCGGTTCCGATTGCATGGACTGGGCCGGCGGGATTGCCGGGACGTGCTTCGCCGCACAGGGGAACATCCTGGTCGGCGAGGAGACCGTGACGGCACTCGCGGCGACATTCGAGGCGACGGTGGGGCGACCGCTCGCCGAGCGGCTCGTCCGGTGCCTGGCGGCCGCGCAGGCGGCAGGCGGCGACCGGCGCGGGCAGCAGTCCGCCGCGCTGCTCGTGGTCGAGCGAGACGGCGGCTACGCAAATCTCAGCGACACGCTCGTCGACCTCCGTGTCGACGACCACGCGGATCCGATCACCGAGCTCGGGCGGCTGTACGAGGCGCACACGCTCCTGTTCGGCAAGACGCCGCGCAAGGACTGGCTCGATCTGGACGGCGACCTGCGCGCCGAGGTCGAGGAGCGGCTCCGCAGCCTCGGCTACCACGGGGAGCTCGAGGACGCGTTCACGTCGTGGGCCGGCGCTGCGAACCTCGAGGAGCGCGTCGACGGCGCCGAGCGGATCGACCCGGTCGTGCTCACGGAACTGCGCAGTCAGTGAACGACGGGTACCAGGTCCTCTCGCTCGACGATCTCGAGCGGTTGACCTCGACGGACGGGGAGCTGACGCTGTTGCCCCTGCGCCGCACGGTCGGCTTCCGGCCGTTCGGGGTGAACGCCTGGCTCGGCGCGCGCGCCGGCGACCAGGTGATCGAGCGGCATCGCGAACGGGACGGCGACGAGGAGCTGTACGTCGTCGTGCGCGGCCGCGCGACGTTCACGCTCGGCGAGGAGATCTTCGACGCGCCCGAGGGAACGCTCGTGCACGCGACACCCGGCACGCTGCGCGAGGCGGTCGCGGCGGACGACGACACGATCGTCCTCGCGGTCGGCGCGACGCCGGGCAAGGCGTGGCAGCCGGCCGCCTGGGAGGACTTCTACGTCGCCTTCGCGCACCGCGCCGCAGGCCGGATCGACGAGGCGCGTGCGCTCGTCGCGGACACCCTCGCCCGCCATCCGGGAACGTGGCAGGGCCCGTTCAACGCCGCGTGCTTCGAGGCGCTCGAGGGAGACGCCGATGCGGCGTTCGCGCAGCTGCGCGTCGCGTACGACCGCGCACCCGCGCTGATCGCCGAGTACGCACCCGGCGACGACGATCTCGCGCGCCTGCAGTCCGATCCCCGGTGGCAGGAGCTGTTCGCGTGAGCGTACATCTGCACATCGACGAGCTCGACCGCATCGAGCTGGACGACGGCTTCGAGTGGCGGCCCGTGCGCCGCCGGTTCGACATCCGCGCGTTCGGTGTCAACGCGTACGCGCCCGGCGCATCGGGCCGGGTGGTCGAGGAGCATTCCGAGTCGGAGCTCGGCCACCAGGAGATCTACCTCGTCCTCCGCGGGCGGGCGCTCTTCACCGTCGACGGCAACGACCACGAGCTCGGTCAGGGCGAGCTCGTCTTCGTCCGTCATCCGTTGCTCCGCCGCGGCGCCGTCGCGCTGACCGACGACACGGTCGTGCTCGCCCTCGGCGGCAAGCCGGGCGCCGCGCACGAGCCGTCCGCCTGGGAGGCGATGTTCGCCGCGGTGCCGGCCGCGCGCGAGGGACGCTGGGCGGAGGCGATCCGGATGCACGAGGAAGCACTAGCCGAGCAACCCGGTAGCGCTCCGCTCCTCTACAACCTGGCGTGCATGGAGTCACGCGGCGGCAGGCCGCTCGACGCGATCCTGCATCTGCAAGAAGCGGTCGCACGCGACCCGAAGTGGGCCGGGCACGCCGCGAGGGACCCCGACTTCGATCCGATCCGGGTCGAGCCGGGCTTCCCCGCCTAGGCGCGGTCGATTCCCAGCGCGCCCGTCGCCCGGTCTTGCCAGTGGTCGGCAAGCGGCATGGTCGCGACGGCCAAGACGAGTCCGGCACCGAGCGCGGCCCCGATCACCGCGAGCCGCAGGCCGCGTCCCGGCAGCCGGTCGAAAGCGAGCCGCGGCAGCTTCCAGACGTGCCAGAGCACATGCGCGCTCATAGCCGCGACCCACACGATGAAGCTCGCCTTGTGGAGGCCTAGCAGCAACCCGTGGCGGCCGGTCGCCACCACCGCGACACCTGAGGCGAACAGCGAAATCGTCGAAACGACCACGAGCGGCCCAACGACGAAGCGCAAGAACGGTTGCGGCGGCCCGCGCCGGACGTACGACTCGTTGCCGCGGTAGTACGACAGGAGCCGCCAGCCGGTGCTTCCGAGCTTCAGCGCGATCGGTGGGATGAGCAGGAAGCCGAGGAACACGTGGGGGACGAGCAGCTGCTGCACTGCGACGAGCGTCGCGCCTTCGAGCGCCAGCAGGACGAGGAGGACGAGCGCGTTGCTCGCGGTCAGCCGCTCGTTGCCGTCGACGCCCCCTTGCACGCCCACAGCCAAGCGCCGCGACCTGAGGCGCACCTAAGACCGCCCGTCGCCCGGCAGCCGCACGCCGCACGCCAGCTCCCGGAGCGCGGGCACCGGGTCGGACTCCGGGCGCGCGACGAGCAGCACCGCCGCGTGCGCGTCGTGCGGGACGAGCGCGTCGACGAGCAGCTGCAACCCGATCGCGAGCGCGAACGCCTTGTGCGCCTGTTCGCCGCCGAACGGGACGAGATCCTCCGGCCGTGCGATGCCTGCGAGCACATCGCCGTAGGTGACCGCGCCCATCGAGACGTCCGCGACGACCGGCTTGCCGTCCGACGACGGGATCGCGATCGCGAGCGGATTCGTCCCGGCGAGCGGCGGGCCGCCTGCCGGTGACCGCAGCCGCCGCGGCGACGTCGCTGTCAGCACGGCGACGAGACCGGCGTCCGCGAGCCTGCCGGCCCAGTAGCCGAGAGCGCCGGTCGGGAAGGTGCGCGTGCAGACGACGACCCGGGCGTGGCTTGGTGGATCGGCGAGCTGTGCGCCGACCGCCGCGGCAAGCGTCAGGTAGCCGAGGCCTTCGTGCCCGTCCCACAGCTCGTAGCCTGGCTCGGCGACCACGCGCTCCGGCCGCACGTCGACGGGCAATGTCACCCAGGACTCGAGCCACTCGATGCGTGACAATCCGTGCCCGAGTGAGCCGCGAGCCTCGGCGTCGAGGAAGTGCGCGGCGAGCGTCTCGACGTCCTCCGGGCGAAACCCGAGCGCGGCGAGCCGCGGGCGAGCTTCCTCGGGCTGCATCAGCTGACGAGCGGCAGCGTGCGCGTGAACCCGCCGACGCGGCTCTCGTCGATCGCGGCCGCGATCGCGGCGATCTCGGGCGTCACGTGCGGATGGCCCTCGTCGCACGCGCGGCGCAGCTCGGGGTCGAGCGGGACGTTGCCGAGCAGCGGCACGCCGAGCTCGTTCGCGAGCCGCTCGCCTCCACCCTCACCGAAGATCTCGGACGTCATGTTCTCGACGACGCCGACGACGCGCATGCCGGTCTTCTTCGCCATCGTCGCCGCGCGCGACGCGACCTCTTGCGCGAGCGGCTGCGGCGTCGTCACGACCACCGCCTCCGCGCGCGGCAGCAGCTGCCCGAGCGAGATCGAGACGTCGCCGGTCCCCGGCGGCATGTCGACGACGAGGACGTCGATCTCACCCCAGTGCACATCCTGGAGGAACTGCTCGAGCGCACGGTGCAGCATCGGCCCACGCCACATCACCGGCTGGTTGTCGTCGAGGAAGAAGCCGATCGACATCAGCCGCAGGTCGTGCGCGACCGGCGGCACGATCATCTTGTCGACGACGACGGGCTTCTGCGAGATGCCGAGCATGTGCGGGATCGAGTGGCCGTAGATGTCGGCGTCGAGCACGCCGACCTCCTTGCCGGCCGCGGCGAGCGCCGCGGCGATGTTCACCGTCAGCGACGACTTGCCGACGCCTCCCTTGCCCGACGCGATCGCGATCACGCGTGTCGCCGGCGAGAGCTGGATCCCGCGCGTCTCGACCCCGCCGCGGAGGCGCGTCGTGAGCGCGGCGCGCTCGTCGGGGCTCATCACGTCGAAGTGGAGCTCGACCGTGTCGACCCCGGGAAGCGACGCGACGTGCTCGTGCACCTGGTCCTCGAAGCTCGAGCGAAGCGGGCAGCCGGCGACCGTGAGCGCGATCGTCACCTCGACGCGACCCCCGTCGATCTCGATGCCGCGCACCATCTCGAGCTCGGTGACCGGCCGGCGCAGCTCGGGATCGATCACGTTCCCGAGCGCGGCCAGGATCTCGTCGCGGCTCGGCATCACGGCGAGGGTACCGGGTGGAAAAGGAGCCCCGAGGTGAGCTTCGGATAGAAGAACGTCGACTTCTGCGGCATCGTCTCGCCGGCGTGCGCGAACCGCGCCACCTGCTCGAACGTGACGGGCTCGAGGAGGAACGCCGCGGCGGCGTCACCGCGATCGACGGCCGCGACGGCATCGGCTGCCGACGAGGTGTACGTCACGCCGCTCGGCTGGAGCGATTCGACGACGCGGGGCCCGAAGTCGTCGTCGGTCGCGACGCGCAGGTAGCGGCCGTCGCGGTACACCGTGACGCCGCCGTTCGGGGAGTCGGTCTCGTCGCCGGGCACATCGCCGACCGACTCGACGAGCCGGTGCGTCGGGAAGATCTCGACGCCCGGGGAACGAGCGGAGACGAGAATGCCGAACATGTGCGTTGCGCGCGGGTTCTCCGCGCGGTAGGCGACGGCCGTTTCGTAGCGGTGATGGCCGTCGGCGATCAGGAGCGGCGTGCCGAGCTCGAGCTCGTCGCCCTCGACCGGCCACATCCGTGTGCGCACGCCACTCTCTTCGACGTCCATCGCAGGCTCGCCCGCCGGACGCTCGAAGACCGGGTCGGCGTCGTAGAGCAGGAAGATCGGCTCGAGCTGCGTGTGCGTCGCGCGCAGCAGCCGCAGCCGGCCCTCCTTCGGGCCCGCATGCGTGCGCTCGTGCGGCAGCACCTCACCGTCCGCATACGGCGTGACGGGAATCGACGCGCCGAGTCCTTCACGCGTACGCGTGACTCCGTCAGGGCCGGTGTAGTCCTGCGCCACCCACCAGTAACGCGACGGCTCCTCGCAGAGCACGCCGTGCTGCTGCCACGCCTCGAGCTCGCGCGCGGCGTCCTCCGGCGTGTCCGGCAGCGTCAGACGGACGACGTTGTACGGGCTCCGCGCCAGGTAGTCCGCCCGTTGCGCGTCCGAGATCACGTCGTACGGCGGCGCGACGAGCTGCGCGAGATCCCCGGCGATCGACGTGTCGTAGCGGAGCGCTGGGAACGGCCGGATGCGAGGCACCTCCTGCAGACTAGACACGTGATTCGTACTCTTGCCGCAGCAGGCAAGTGGATCGACCGGGTCGGCCTCGCCCTGCTCTTCCCGCGTCCCGACGTCGTCCTGCCCTCGCTCTGGGAGCAGGTGTCCGGCCTGCAGGAGGTGGACTGGAACGCCGAGCCGATCAACTTCCTCTGGTGGGCGAAGGATGCGCTGCCCGACGAGGGGCGGGCGTGCGTGGGGAAGCACCTCGGGCGGGTCGCGTCGTGCATCGCACCGAGGCTCGTGCCGGTCCTCGTCGCCGCGAACGGCGAGCCGCCGGAGGACGACGACCCTGTCGTCGACGCAATCCGTGGCCTCGGCCCGCTGACGGGGCCCCGGCTGCGCGAAGTGACCGGTCTCGCGAAGAAGGACATCGACCGGTCGCTCGTTTCGCTCCACCACCGGCTCGTTCTCACGAACGCCAATCTCGTCGACGAGGGGAGCACGTGGGGATCGCTGGCCCACGATCTCCTCGGACGCAAGTGGAAGGTGCCGAAGCGGCTCGCCGCTCGCGACGCGGCGCGTCGTGAGCTCGCGTCCCTCGTGCTCGAGCGGACCGGCGAGCTGACCGCCGCCGACCTCGCGGGCGTCTTCGCGTGGCGTCGAAAGGAGGCGGCGGCGATCCTCGACGATGTCGGGGAGGGCCGCGACGACGAGGCGGGCTTCCGCATCTGGACGCGGCGGTAGGCTCGGCCCGTGACCATCGCGGAGCTGCAGGAGGACCGGGTCGTCGAAGGCGTGTATGCCGTCCGCATGAAGCGCAAGCTGCGCACGAAGTCCGGCGCCTCGTACCTCGCGCTCGAGCTCGTCGACCCGACCGGGCGCGTCGAGGCGCGCGTCTGGAACGACGTCGAGCTGCTCGACGGCCGCTTCGCGGAGGGCGACGCGGTGCGCGTGCTCGCCCGCGTCGAGAAGTTCCGCGACCGGCTGCAGCTCGACGTTCGCTCGCTCGAAGCGGCCGACGTCGACCCACAGACGCTGACGCCGGCCCTGCGCCGCGACCGCGACGAGCTCGGCGGGTTCCTCGACTTCCTCGTCGCCGAGCTCACGCATCCCGGGCTCCGCGCGACTGTCGAGGCGGTGCTCGGCGACCGCGACCTCGCGACGTTTCCGGCGACGCCCGACGATCACCACTCCTACGCAGGCGGACTGCTCGAGCACACGGTCGGCGTCGCGACGCTCGCGCGCGAGACGGCGCAGCTCCACCCGCGGCTGCGCAGCGACCTGCTGCTCGCCGCCGCGCTCGTCCACGACGTCGGCCGCACGGTCGAGCTCGGGCCGGGGCCTGCGTTCTCCCTGACGGCCGAAGGGCGCCTGCTCGGGCACGTGCACCTCGGGCTCCGGCTGATCGAGGAACGGGCGGAAGGCTTGAACGGAGCGCAGCTCGCCGAGCTGCTCCACTGCGTCGCGGTGCACCACGACGCACGCGGTGCGCGGACGGCCGAGGCGTCGGTGCTGTACCACGCCAACCAGCTCGACGCGGTCGCAGCGACTCGCAAGGTCGATTGACCCCCCTGTTCCTCGCGCTGGGCGCCAGCCTTGCCTGGGGTGTCGGCGACTTCTTCGGGCCGCTGATCAGCCGGACGGTCGGCGTGCTGCCCGTGCTCATGTGGGCGCAGATCGGCGGCGTCGCGTCGCTCGCCGTCGCCGTCGCGATCCGCGCGCAGGGCCCGGCGGGCTGGGGCGTGCTCTACGCGATCGGGGCGTCGTTCGGCGGCATGCTCGGGCTGTACGCCTACTACCGCGGCATGAACACCGGGGCGATGAGCGTGGTTGCGCCGATCGCCGGCGTGTCCGCGGTCATCCCCGTCATCTTCGGGGTCGCGACCGGCGACCATCCGTCCGTGCTGCAGGTGATGGGCGTCGCGGCTGCGCTCGCGGGCGTCGGGCTCGCGTCGATCGAGCACCAGGAAGGGCGGCGGCGGGTCGCTGCCGGGGTCGGGCTCGCGCTGCTCGCCGCGTGCGGGTTCGGCTTCTACTTCCCGTGGATGCATGCAGCCGGCAAGGTCGATTTCTGGTGGGCGTCGGCCGTCTTCCGGACGACGGCGCTGCTGCTCGTCGCAACGGCGGTCACGAGCCGGCGCGTCGACGTGCGGCTGAGCCCGCGTATGGCGGCGATCGCGATCGGCGCCGGCATCGTCGACACGGCCGGGAACGTCTGCTTCGCCGCGTCGTCGCAGCACGGCCTCGTCAGCCTGACCGCGGTGCTCGCGTCGCTCTATCCGATCGTCACGGTGCTGCTCGCGGCGAGCATCCTGCGGGAGCGCGTAGCCCCGCTTCAACGCGCCGGAATCGCG
>DATINO010000137.1:0-7310 GCA_035474195.1 Gaiellaceae bacterium | reverse complement strand
CGTCCTCGAACGCGCGACTGCGGGCGATCCGCGGCCGCCGGATCGCGTTCGTGTTCCAGGAGCCGATGACCTCGTTGAACCCCGCCTTCAAGGTCGGCAACCAGATCGGCGAGGTGCTGCGACGACATCTGTCGCTGTCGCGCGCCGACGCGCGCCGGCGGACGATCGAGCTCCTCGACCTCGTTCGCATCTCGTCGCCGGAGCGCCGCGTCGACGAATACCCGCACCAACTGTCCGGTGGGATGCGGCAGCGCGTGATGATCGCGATGGCTCTCGCGTGCGATCCGAAGATCCTGATCGCGGACGAGCCGACCACCGCGCTCGATGTGACGATCCAGGCCGGGATCCTCGACCTGATGCGCGATATCCGCGAACGGCTCGGCACGGCGATCGTCCTGATCACCCACAATCTCGGGGTGGTCGCCGACGTCGCCGACCGGGTGCTCGTCATGTACGCCGGCCGCAAGGTCGAGGAGGCGCCGGTGCACGACCTGTTCGCGCGGCCTCAGCATCCGTACACGGTCGGTCTTCTCGGCGCTGTGCCGCGCCCGGGCTCGGGTCGCCTGCAGGAGATCCCGGGACGCGTGCCCTCGCTGGCCGAGCTGCCGACGGCGTGCGCGTTCGCGCCCCGCTGTCCGCGCGCGGACCAGCTCTCGCGTTCAGAGGTGCCGGAGCTGCGCGAGATCGAGCCGCGCCATCTCGTCGCCTGCTTCCATCCGGGGCCTGCAGCGTGAGCGACCAGCCGGTGCTCGAGGTCGAGGGGCTCGTCAAGCATTTTCCGGTGCGCGGGTTCGGCGCGAAGGGCGTCGTGCACGCCGTCGACGACGTGTCGCTCTCGATCGGACGCGGCGAGCTCGTCGGCCTCGTCGGCGAGTCCGGCAGCGGAAAGAGCACGGTCGCGAACTGCATCATGCGGCTCGTCGCCCCGACCGACGGCACGATCCGTCTGAAGGGAACGGACATCACGCATCTGTCGCGCCGCGCGCTGCGGCCGCTGCGTCGTGACATGCACATGGTGTTCCAGGATCCCTACTCGTCGCTCGACCCGCGCATGACGTGCGGGCAGATCGTCGGCGAGCCGATCGATGTGCAGGGTCTCGCGCGCGGGCGTGACCTCGACGCGCTAGTGATCAAGCTCTTCGACCAGGTTGGCCTTCGCGACGAATTGCGCTTCCGCTATCCGCACGAGTTGTCGGGCGGCCAGCGCCAGCGCGTCGGCCTCGCCCGCGCGCTTGCGCTGTCGCCGGCGCTGCTCGTCGCGGACGAGCCGGTGTCGGCGCTCGACGTCTCGGTGCAGGCGTCGATCCTCAATCTGCTTCGCGACCTGCAGCAGGAGCTCGGCTTCTCCTGTCTCTTCATCACCCACGATCTCGCGACCGTCGAGTATCTCTGCGACCGCGTCGCGGTCATGTACCTCGGCAAGATCGTCGAGCTCGCGCCGACGGCGAAGCTGTTCGCCGAACCGAAGCATCCGTACACGCAGTCGCTGCTGTCGGCCGCCGCAGTTCCTGATCCGGTCGTGCAGAGGGCGCGACGCCGGGTCGTGCTCGAAGGCGACCTTCCGAGCCCGCTCGAGCCGCCCACGGGCTGCCGCTTCCGGACGCGCTGCCCACTCGAGGAACGCTCCGCGCCGCAGTCGCACGAGGAGGAGCCGCCGCTCCTCGACACCGGCGGCGGCCACTTCGCCGCGTGCCACCTCGTTGCGCGCGGTGAGCGCCCAGAGTTGTTCCGACCGGTAGAAGTGAGCCGATGACGTTCACGACTCGCCCCGAGTTGCGCGGCACGTTCGGCGCGGTCGCATCGACGCACTGGCTCGCGGCACAGGCGGGGATGGCGGTGCTCGAGCGCGGCGGTAACGCATTCGACGCCGCGTGCGCGACGGGATTCGTCCTCCAGGTCGTCGAGCCTCACCTGAACGGGCCGGGCGGCGACCTTCCGGCGGTGTTCTGGTCCGCGAGCGAGGGGAAGCCGCTCGTCCTGTGTGCGCAGGGCGTCGCGCCCGCCGCCGCGACGATCGACGAGTACCGCGCACGCGGGCTCGAGCGCGTGCCGGGGACCGGGCTGCTCGCGGCGTGCGTTCCCGGCTCGTTCGGCGGCTGGCTGCTCCTGCTCGAGCAGTTCGGAACGTGGCCGCTCGCCGACGTGCTCGAGTACGCGATCGGCTACGCCGAGCACGGCTACCCGGTGATCCCGGGGATCACGATGACGATCGAGCGCACCGAGCCGTTGCTCGCGCAGTGGCCCGCGTCGGCGGAGCTCTATCTTCCCGCTCCTCGTCCAGGCTCCACGTTCCGGAACCCACACCTCGCAGCGACCTGGCGGCGTCTCCTCTCCGAGTCGGGTGGGACGGTCGAAGGCGCGCGGCGCGTCTACTACGAGGGATTCGTCGCCGAGGAGATCGACCGGTTCTCACGTGCCAACGGCGGACTCCTGACGGGCGATGACCTGGCGGTGTGGCGTGCCACGCTCGAGCCGCCGGCGACGCTCGACTACCGCGGGCTGACCGTGTGCAAGACGGGAGCGTGGGGGCAGGGCCCGGCGGCGCTGCAGCAGCTGGCGTTGCTCGAAGGCTATGACGTCGCGTCGCTCTCGGAGGCCGAGCTCGTGCACGTCGTCACCGAGGCCGCGAAGCTCGCGTTCGCCGATCGCGACGCGAATTACGGCGACGGCGCGGACATCGCGGAGCTGCTCGAGTCCGAGTACACGGCCGGGCGCCGGCACCTGATCGGCGACGAGGCGAGCGGCGAGCTCCGGCCTGGCCGTGGCCGCCTCCCCGGACTTTCCGTCGAGTCGACACACACTCCGATCGGAGCCGGCGAACCGACCCGCGGAGACACGGTGCACCTGGACGTGGCCGATCGGTTCGGGAACCTGATCTCCGCCACGCCGAGCGGCGGGTGGCTGCAGAGCTCGCCGACGATCCCGGCGCTCGGCTGGCCGCTCGGCTCGCGCGCACAGATGTTCTGGCTCGAGGAAGGGCTGCCGTCGTCGCTCGTCCCGCGCACGCGGCCGCGCACGACGCTCTCGCCCGGGCTCGTGCTCCGAGGCGGCGAGCCGTGGCTCGCGTACGGCACGCCGGGCGGCGACCAGCAGGAGCAGTGGGCGCTGCACGCATTCCTCCGTCACGTCGATCGCGGGCTCGACCTGCAGGCGGCGATCGACGCGCCCGAGTGGCACACGGATCATCTGATCGCGTCGTTCGACCCGCGTGGCTTCGCGCCGCGGTCGCTGGCGGTCGAGTCGCGCTTCGGCGAAGACGTGATCGCAGACCTTCGCCGCCGCGGTCACGAGGTCACCGTCACGGACGCGTGGTCGCTCGGCCGCGTCAGCGCCGTGAAGCGGGAGGACGGCCAGATCGTCGCCGCTTCGAACCCGCGCGGCATGCAGGGCTACGCGGCCTGCCGGTAGACTGGCCGCATAGTTCCTGCGTAGCCCCCACCGGCCCATAGGATGGGCCGCTCAATGAGCGGTGGCGAGAGCATGCAACCGAGGTACGAGCCGCGCGGCGTCGAGGAGCGCTGGCAGCGGACGTGGGAGGCGGAAGGCCTCTACGACGCCGAGCCCGATCCGGACCGCACGCCGTACGTCGACTGCCACCCGCCGCCCAACGTCACCGGGCGGCTGCACACCGGGCATGCCCTCAACCTCGCCGTCGGGGATTCGCTCATCCGCTGGAAGCGGATGCAGGGCTTCAACACGCTGTTCCAGCCGGGCTTCGACCACGCCGGCATCTCCACGCAGAACGTGGTCGAGCGTGCGCTGATCGACGAAGGCACATCGCGCCAGGAGATCGGCCGCGACGCGTTCGTCGAACGTGTGTGGGAATGGCTGCACGAGTACGGCGGGAAGATCCTCGACGACTTCCGGCGCATCGGCGCGTCGCTCGACTACCGCCGCTCGCGCATGACCATGGACGACGGCTACAGCCGCGCCGTGATGCAGTTCTTCGTGCACCTCTTCGGGCGCGGCTGGATCTACCAGGCGAACCGCATCATCAACTGGTGCCCGTACCACGAGACGTCGCTCTCCGACCTCGAGCTCGAGCACGAGGACGTCGACGACACGCTCTCGACCATCCGCTACGCGCTGGCGGACGGCGACGGCTACATCTCGATCGCGACCGTGCGGCCCGCGACGATTCCCGCCGACGTCGCCGTTGCGGTGCACCCCGACGACGAGCGCTACCGGCACCTCGTCGGACGCGAGGTGATCGTCCCGTGGACCGAGAACCGCGTGCCGGTAATCGCCGACGAGCACGTCGAGGTCGAGTTCGGGACCGGCGCGCTCAAGGTGACGCCTGCGCACGACCCGACCGACTTCGAGATCGGCCGCGCCCACGATCTGCCGGAGCCGAGCTGCATCGGTCCCGACGGCCGCTCCACGGCGGCCGGCCTCGAAGGGCTGACCCAGGACGAGGCCGGCGCGAAGATCCTCGACTGGTGCCGCGAGCGCGACCTGCTGGAGAAGCGCGAGCACTACCGGCACAGCGTCGCGTTCTGTGAGCGCTGCCATTCGCGGATCGAGCCGCGGATCTCGCTGCAGTGGTGGTGCTCGATGGAGCAGATCAAGCAACGGCCGCTCGCAACGCTCCGCAGCGGCGAGATCCGCTACCACCCGGAGAGCCAGCACCGCTTCGCGATCGACTCGCTCGAGAACGCGCCCGACTGGTGCATCTCACGCCAGATCTGGTGGGGTCACCAGATCCCGGCGTGGTACTGCCCGGACGGTCACGTGACCGTTGAGCTCGACGAGCCGTCGGCGTGCGCAGACTGCGGCTCGACGGAGCTCAGGCGCGAGACCGACGTGCTCGACACGTGGTTCAGCTCGGCGCTCTGGCCGTTCGCGACGCTCGGTTGGCCGGAGCAGACGCCCGAGCTCGCACAGTTCTATCCAGGCAACGTCAACACGACGGCCCGCGACATCATCCGCCTCTGGGAGAACCGGATGATCTTCGCCGGGCTCGAGCTGATGGGCAAGCGGCCGTTCGACGACGTCGTCATCCATCCGACGGTGCTCGCCGTCGACGGCCGGCGCATGTCGAAATCGCTCGGCAACGGCATCGACGCCTTCGAGGTGCTCGACCGCTACGGGGCCGACGCGACCCGGTACGGGCTGCTGAAGAACTCGCTCACGCAGGACGTGCGCTTCTCGTACGCCGCGATCGAGGAGGGCGGCAAGCTCTCGAACAAGCTGTGGAACGCAGCGCGGTTGATCGTGACCGCATGCGAGGGCGCGACTGCCGGCGAGCGGCCGTCGTCGCTGGAGGAGCGCTGGATCCTCGCGCGCCTCTCGCAGACGCAACGGCAGATCGAGGGTTACCTCGGCGCGTTCGACTTCGCGCACGCGATGGACGAGCTCTATCACCTCACGTTCGACGACTTCTGCGACTGGTATCTCGAAGCGGTGAAGGCCCGCCTCTACGACGGCGACGCCGACGCGCGGGCGACCGCCACGTTCGCGCTCGAGTGGCTGCTGAAGCTGCTGCACCCCGCGATGCCGCACGTCACCGAGGAGATCTGGTCGTACCTGCCCAGCCGTGAGTCGCGGCTGATCGTCGCGGCGTGGCCGGAAGCCGGCGAGGAGTCGGAGGCAGGTGCGCTCGAGCGCACCCAGGAGTACGCGCAGGTATTTCGCCGCTCGGGTGTCGTGCCGCCGCTCGACGGCGACGAGAAGCGGATCTTCGACGCCGTCGTGAAGCCCGACCGCGCACCGCAGCGCGAGAACGGCAACGTCGAGGCGGAGCGCGAGCGGCTCCGCGGCGAGATCGCGCGCGGCGAGAAGATGCTTGCGAACGAACGCTTCACCGCGAACGCGCCGGCCGATGTCGTCGCGAAGGAACGCGAGAAGCTCGAGCGCTACAAGCGCGAGCTCGATGCCATCGGCGGTTGAGCCCGGGAACCGGGCGTTGCAGTTCTGCGACGGTGCCTGGCACCGGGCATGTCCAAACGGCCGCGGGCCTTCTGCAGGGATTTCGGGCGTTTGTGGATCGATCTCAGGTGGTTCGTGACGGTGCCTGGCACCAGCGTCGAATGGCTCGAGTCGCTGAGCCCGTGGCCGGTCGATGGGTTCGGGACGGAGCGGATGCGCGCGCTCCTCGCGCGGCTCGGCGACCCGCAGCGCTCGTTCGAGACCGTTCACATCGTCGGCACGAAGGGGAAGTCGACCGCCGCGCGCCGCATCGCGCGCACGGTCGGCGGCCCCGCCTACACCTCGCCGCACGTCTCGGGCTGGCACGAGCGGCTCGACACCGACCCCGACGGCTTCGAGCGCGCCGTCGAGCGGATCCGACCGGACGCCGAGGCCGTCGCCGCCACGCAGTTCGAGGCGGTGACCGCAGCCGCCTTTGCCGACTTTGCAGCGCGCGGTGCGAAGGTCGCCGCCGTCGAGGCCGGGCTCGGCGGCCGGCACGATGCGACCAACACGATCGACGCGCGCGTCGTCCTGCTGACGAACATCGGCCTCGAGCACACCGACGTGCTCGGGTCGACGCGCGAAGCAATCGCCGCGGAGAAGCTCGCGGTGGCGGGGCCGGGCAGCACCGTCATCCTCCCAGACCCGGAGTTCGCGCACCTCGTGGAAGGCGACGTGAGGATCGGTGGAGCCGAGGAAGCGGTCGAGGCCTTCCTCGGTGAGCACCGGCCTCTCGCCGAGGCGAGCCTGCCCGGCCGCCTCGAGATCCGCGACCGCGAGATCCGGGACGGCGCCCACACACCCGACGCCGTCGACTGGCTGCTCGCGCGCCTTCCCGAACCGCACGACTACGTCGTGGTCGCGTCGATCCTCGGTGACAAGGACGCCGCCGGCATCCTCGACCGGCTCGCCCGGGCCGGTCGAACGCTCGTCGCGACCGCCTCGACGAACCCGCGCGCGCTGCCCGCGGAAGCGGTCGCCGCCCTGGCGCGCCCGAGGTTCGAGATCGTCGAAATCGTCCCTACGCCGGCTGATGCGCTGGCACGCGCCCGCCGGCTTGGCGGGCGCCTGCTCGTGACCGGCTCGCTGTATCTCCTTGCCGACCTCGCTGGGAACGACAGAAAATCCGTACGATGACCCGCGCCCGTGAACGGACCACCGTGTTTCTCTTCGCCGTGCTGCTTCTGGCCCTGTTCGTCGGGCTCGCGTTTGCCGCGGGCTATGGGATAGGAAGAATCCTGCTGTGATCGCGTCCACCTTCGGCGGCGTCCACGACTTCTTCCACTCCTCGACGTGGTACGTCGCCCGCAATCTCGCGATCTTCTTCGTGATCGTGATCTGGATCGCGTCGATCTATTGGGTCTTCAAGGACGCGCGCCGGCGTATCTCCGACAAGCTGA
>DATINO010000136.1:0-28262 GCA_035474195.1 Gaiellaceae bacterium | reverse complement strand
CGACGAGCTCGAATGGCGCCTCGCGTCGCTCGCCGAGCTCGAGCCGTTCCGCGACCTGCCGGGCGCGGGCGCGGGCGGCGGCCTCGGCGCCGGTCTCGCGGCGCTCGGCGCCGAGCTTTGCGACGGTGCGTCGCTCGTGCTCGACACGATCGGCTTCGACGCGCGCGCGCAACGCGCCGACCTGGTCGTCACCGGCGAGGGAGCCGTCGACCGCACCACCCTCGAGGGAAAGGCTCCGGGCGCCGTCGTGCAGCGTTGCGCTGCGCTCAGCGTCACGTGCGTGCTGTTCGGCGGCGTCGTGCGCGACGGCATCGACGCGCGCTCCCTCTCGGGTGACGAGAGGAGCGCGGCCGAGGATCTGGAGGAGCTCGGCGCGGAGCTAGGCCGAGCGCTCCTCGAGGGCGCGTAGCTCCTCGATCTTCCCCTGCACGACCTCGAGCTTCGTCGCGCAGATGCGATAAAGCTCTTCGCCGCGTTCCCAGAGCTTCGTCAGCTCGTCGACGCCCGCGTCGCCGCGCTCGAGGCTCGTCACGATCGCCTCGAGCTCCTTCTGTGCCTCTTCGAACGTCGGCTCAGCCAACGGTCGCTCCGAAGGTGCCGTCGGCGACGCGCACGTCGATCTCGTCGCCGCGGTCGACCTGCGTCGAGGAGCGGACGAGCTCGTCACCACGGTGGACGATCGCGTACCCGCGTTCGAGCGTCGCGACGGGGCTGAGCGCGCCGACGCGCGCATGCAGCGTGTCGAGCGTCGCGCGCCGCCGTTCCACGGCGAGCAGCGGCGCGCGCCGCAGACGCTCGTGTGCGGCGGCGAGGCGCTGTGCGTGCCGCTCCGCCATGCGCTCGGCGCCGCGATGCAGCGCCTCCCGGAATCGGACGAGCGTCTCGCGCAGCTCGTTGATGTCGGGCACGACGAGTCGTGCCGCGGCGGTCGGCGTCGAGGCGCGGACGTCCGCGGCGAGGTCGCAGAGCGGTGTGTCCTGCTCGTGGCCTACCGCGGACACGACGGGGACGTTGCAGGCCGCCACGGCGCGGACGACGCGCTCGTCGGAGAACGGGAGGAGGTCCTCGAAGCTGCCGCCGCCGCGCGCGAGCACGATCACGTCCGCACCGCGCTTGCACAGGTCGGCGATCGCCGTCGCGATCGAGACGGCAGCGCGCGGCCCCTGGACGTACGTCTCGGCGACGAGCACGTTTGCCGGCGGGAACCGCTGCACGATGTGGGTCAGCACGTCCTTCTTCGCTGCTGCGTCGTTGCCGGTGACGAGCCCGATCAAGCGTGGGAAGCGCGGCAGCGGCTTCTTGCGCTCGGCTGCGAAGAGGCCCTCGGCGGCAAGCGTGCGCTTGAGGCGCTCGAGCGCGGCGAGATGCGCGCCGAGGCCGAAGCGCTCGATCGTCAGCACCTTGAGCTTCAGCTCCCCCCGCTGCTCGTACAGCTCGGCGCGGCCGAAGACGTGCACGCGCTCGCCGTCGCGCAGGTCGAGCTCGAGGGCGTCGAACTGGCCGCGCGGCATCTGCGCCGACAGGCTCGCACCGTCCTCGGGATCCTTGAGCGTGAAGAACACGGACGCCCAGCGCTGCTGCCGGCGAAGCTCCGTCACCTCGCCCTCGATCCACAACGTCGGCAGGCGGTTCAGCCACGTCGCGATGCCCGAGTTGAACGCGCGGACGCTGTAGACCTTGCGCCCGTCAATCTCCGTGGCCTCGACCTTCATCGGGTCGATCGTACGTAAGGTTCTCGGAATGCGAGCCCCGCTGATCGCGCTCTGCATCCTGGCCGTGGCCGCAGGGACCGCGTTCGCCACGACCGGCGAGAAGGAGCAGATCCACCTGACGAAGGCCGATCAGGCGTCGGCGAAGCGCGCTGTCGCCGTCCGCTCGGACCTCGGCGCGGGCAACTGGACGGGCGGCTACTCGAAGCCGAACCTGTCCCAGTCGCCGGCGTGCGCCACCTTCCATCCGAGGCAGGCCGACCTCGTGGTCACCGGCGCCGCGGAGTCGGACTGGACGGAGCGGGGGCTGCAGCTGGAAACGGTGGCGCAGGTCCTGAAGACGCGCGCCATGGTCGCAGCGGACTGGCAGCGCACGATCCTCGCGTCGGGCGCCGTTCCCTGTCTTCGCCGGCACCTCTTGAAGGAACTCGGCAAGGACGTCACGTTCGTGTCGTTCCGCCGCGTCATCTTCGCGCCCGTCGCGACCAACGCCCAGGCATTCCTCATGCTTGTCGACGTGAAGACGAACACGGGGAAGGTGCGCGTCGCGGTCGAGTTCGTGGCGGTCGCCCAGGGACGGACCGAGCTGACGATCGTGTCGATCGTGCAGAACGCGGTGCAGAAGGTCGTTTCGCAGATCGACGCGCAGATCGCGCGCCAGCTCGTCGCCCGAGCGATCTAGGCCTAGATCAGGATCTCGGCTGCGGTCTCGAACGTGCAGCCCGACTGAACCAGCTCCACGGCCCGGTGAAGATCGGCCTCAGAGTGCGCGAGCCTCTCGGCGAGCGGCAAGGGATAGCCGGCCTCGATCAGCACGTGGAGGCGCCAGGACTCGACCTTTTCGCGCTCCGACTGGGGTTGTTCAATCGTCTGGGGCATGGTGGAGGGTGATTCGCTCTGATCTAGACGAACCCTCCCGGCGTAAGTTGGAGCTCGAAACGGAATCCTTACGTTCGGGCCGCGAGCTCGTCGAGCCGCCTGCCGAGCTCGTGCAAGCGGCCGTCGAGCACCGCGCGCTCAGACTCCGCGTCGGCTGCGATCTCGCGCAAACGGTCTCGGAGACCCGATTCCACCTGGTGTGCGCGATCCTCCAGCGACACGAGCGCCTCGTCGCGTTGCCGCTCGAGCGCCGAGCGCAGCCGCGACAGCCGCTCCTCGACGCGGCCGGCGGCGGCTTCCGTCAGGGCGTTCAGGCGATCGGTGAGCACGCCTTCCGCTTCGCGCGCGAACCGCTCGACCGACAGGTCGAGCTCGCGTGAGAGGCGACGTGCCGCTTCCTCGCGCGCAGACTTGATCGAGCCGTCGAACGACAGCGCGGCGGCTTCCGCATACCGCGTCGTCTCGCGCGAGACGGTTCTCTGCAGCTGCTCGACATGGCGGCGCTCGATGTCACCGAGCGCGAGCTGAATGCGCTGTGCCGCGTCGCTGCCCTCGCGCTCCACGAGCTCCTGCAGGTCGCGCTCTCGGCGCCGCAGCCGGTCGGCGACGTCGTGGAGCGCGTGGCGGCGTTCGGCGGCGTGCGACTCGAGCTCGGCGTTCGCCTGCTCCGCGACCTCCTCGGCGGCCCGCTTGAGCTCGTCGCGCATGCGAGCGATCACCGTCCGCTGCTCCTCGATGTCGGCCTGCAGCGCCTCGGCGTCCTGGCCGATCTTCGACTCCACGTCCGTCATGAGCTGACGCTGACGAGCCCCGATCCGCTTCAACTCCTCGTCCAGCCCTTGCTGCAGCTTCTCGACGTCGCTCTGCCAGTCGGTGAGCCGCTGATCGACCGTGGCCTGCGCCTGCATGAGCTGCTGGCCGAGCCGCGCGGTGGCGTCACGTTCGCGCTCCGCGACGTCACGGCGCCGCTCGTCAGCGATGCGCCGCTCCTCATCGGCGAGCTGCGAGATCGAGTCGGCGCGCGCACGCGCGAGCGTCGCCTCGAGCTCGGATGCGCGCCTTTCGATCTCCTGCGTCACGACCTCGTCGAAGGCGGCGCGACCACGGTCTATCGTCCTGTCGAGGAGGTGCTCGTGCGCCTTCACCTTGCGCAGGACGAGCATGCACGCGACGAGCGCGATTCCGGCGAGCCCTGCGGCGATGACGGCGACGATCGCGGCGACGGTCACGGCTTCATCGTAGGCGCGCCGCGACGAGGGCGACGGCGAGCGCAACCATCGCCCAGGTCAGGAGTCGAAGCGCACGTTCGAGCGGCTCGGTGCCGGCGGTCGTGCCGTCCTGGCGCCGGGCCCGCCGGACCGGCGTCGAGAGCATCCGCTGCGCGAGGCTTGCGGCGAAGGCGAACACAGCCGCCGCGACCGCCTCGAAACGGATCGTCTGCGCTTCCACGAAATAGCCGGTCAGCGCCGGGAACGCACCCCATGCGACCGCGAAGCCGAGGTCGTTGTGGAACGCGAGCTCGAGGTTGTACGCGGGCACCAGCACCGCCCCGACCGCGACGAACGCGAGCAGGCCCCAACCCCAGGCGTCCGCGGCGGCGACACCGATCGCGACCGCTCCCGCCAGGGACACCACTGCGAGCGCGACGAGTGCCGGCGCTGGGATGCGCGTGCGAAGCGGCCGGCCGTGCAGCTCGTCGAGCGCGTGCGCCGCGATCCCCATCGCGAGGAAGAACGCCGCGATGCCCCAGACGAGACGGTCCGTGTGGAAGCGGGGCGCGAGCGCCGCGCCGATCGCGACATACGACAGATGCCACAGCGTGTACGGCGGGTGGAGAAGCGTGACGTAGTCGCGCCAGCCGCCCCCGCCGAGCGCATACCAGGCGGGCCTTACGTCTTCTTGCGTCCCCACGTCACGATCCCGCCGCCGAGCGAGAGCCGCTTCACGCGTGCGTCCTCGATCCCCGCGTCGCGCCAGGCTCGCAAAAGCCGCGGCACCGGCCACTCCGCGTAGTGGTTCCGGATCGACGGCCCGAGGAACGTCCCGACCTCGTACCAGCCGTGGCCGATCAGCCGTCCCGCACCGGGCAGGCCCGCGCGAACCCACACCTCCCACGGCGGCCGCCAGATGCCGCGCGGAACGCCGAACTCGAGTCCCGCGACCACGCCGCCGGGACGCACGACGCGGGCGAGCTCGCGCAGCGTCGTCGCCGGATCCTCGACGTAGCGCAGGAGATATGTGAAGGTCAGACCGTCGAACGTGCCGTCGTCGAACGGCAGCGAGCGCGCGTCGCCCTGTTCGAGCCGGATCTTCTTCGTCGCGCCCGCGAGGCGAACCTGCTGCTTGCCGACCTCGAGCATCTCTGCGCTCTGATCGACGCCGACGACGTAACAGTCCTTCTGCCGCACGAGCTCGAGCGCGACGGCCCCGGTGCCGGTCGCGACGTCGAGCACGGTGTCGAGCGGCTGCACGTCGAGCCGCGACACCAGGAACCGCCGCCAGCGCGGGTCCTGCCCGAACGACAGGATGTTCGCCCAGCGGTCGTAGTCGGGACCGAGCGGAGCGAAGAGCGTCTTCGCATCCATACGCTTGGACTCTATGGATCTCGACGCCGATCTCGAGCGGATCGCCGGCGCTGCCGGCGCGCACGGCCGCGTGACAGCGGTGCTCGCCGCCGAGCCGGCGAGCGGTCTGCGCCGGTACCTCGTCGCCTTCGGTGACGACGATCGGCGCTGGCTGGTCTTCGACGACGGCGGCGCCGTCGTCACCGCGCGCGACGAGGTGCGCGACACCGCCTCGATCGTCGCGATGTGCGAGCTTGCGGAAGATCTCGCAGGCGGCGGCGACCTCGAGCAGCTGAGGGCCGAGCTGGCACGGGTGCGCATCGTCGAGCAGCCACCGGGGATCGAGGAGGCCGAGGATGCGGCTCTCGCCCTGGAGCGGGTGATCGGCTCGCCGCCCCGCCTCGCGACGCCCGCCTTCCTCGACGAGGTCGGCGCGGCGACCGTCGAGCTCGAACGCGCGCTCGGCGAGAACTCGTCTCCGTTCTCCGCCGCGATCCGCGGCGCCACGGGCGCGATCGACGAGTTCGTGCGCGAGGTCGAACGGGACTACGGCGTCTCCCTGTCCTGACCCTGACCCGCTACCTTGGCCGCATGGAAGGTGGATTCGGATTTCCGTTCGGAGGCGACCCCGAAGATCTGATGCGTAGCTTGCGCGAGTTCGCGGAGCAGCAGGCCGAGTCGGTGCAAGAGGCGCAGCGCGAGCAGTTCGCGACGCTGACCCTGAACACCGCCGTCGAGCTGACCTCGGCAGCGCTCTCTCAGATTCAGGTGACCGGGCCGGCCGACGAGCAGTCGATGGCGATGCGCGACGCGATGCGCGTGCTGTTCCCCGAGGCGGTGGCGCTCGTCAGCGCTGCGCGCCAGGGGTTCATGCGCGAGAACGGCTAAGTGGAGACCGGCGCGGTGATCCCGCGCCATAGACCCCAGGCCATGAGCGCAAACGCAATCGCGCCGAGCGCGACGTCCAGCGGACGCCTCCGGTACAGCGGGTAGACCGCGAACACGATCAGCTGCGACAGGTACAGCGCGATCAGCGACGGTCGCAGGACGTGCTCGTCGAACCATTCCGGGTCGATCAGGCTGAGGGCGTCGAGCGTGACGAACGGCACGGCGATCCAGCTGATGAGCCTGCGGACCGGGACGCCGGTGAAGGCGAAGAGGAGTCGTGAGAGCGCGAGGTACTCGGCGACGATCAGCCCGGCCACGCTCACGGCCGCACCGACGCCGACGACGATCGCGAGCGTCCGCCCCGAGTAGGCGCCCGCGATCGCGTAACCGGGAAGCCCCTCGCCGCGGAGCGCGGGATCGACGGCGGCGAACGCGAAGACCGCGAAGAGCACGTAGGCCGCGGCGACGATCGCCGCGATCGGTAGCGCACGGCGGATCGTTCGGCTCCCGCCGGCGACCTCGGCGCCGAGGAAGAGCGGCAGGCTGCCGCAGACGAAGAGCAACGCCACGTTCGCCGCGCCGGGACGCAATCCATGCGCGTGCGTGAAGGACGCAGTCGGCGCGCCGACGTGGTGGATGACCGTCGCGCCGAGGACCACGAGGATCCCGAGTTGCAGCACCGCCGAGACTGCGAGCAACCGGAGTGCCGGCAACGTCCCGAGCAGCACCAGCCCGACGATCGCGATCGGGATCACGACTTCGAGCAACGGCCGCCACGGCTCGATGCCGGGGAAGACGACCGCGAGCATCTCGTACACGATGTCGGTGACCGTGTACGGCAGATAGAGGAAGTACGAGAACGCCCATACGGCCGCCTGGACGAGCGCGATCCTCCTGCCGGCGGCGGCCTCCACGAAGCCGGCGAGCCCGGCCGGCGAGACGACGTCACGGCTGAAGCGAACCCAGACGACGAGCGGCGCCACGTACAGCAGGGCGCCGAGCAGCGTCACGAGCCCGGCCGAGCGCATGTCGGCCGCGCCCGGGACGTAGATCACTGCGAGCGCCAGCGGCCCGCCGATCGCCGCGACCGCGAACCCAGAGAAGAGCGCGGGCGAGAGTGGGCGTTCGCCGGTGATGTCCATGCTCGCCTCTACAGGCCGTCCGGCCGTGTGGATTGCTTTACCATCCCGCGCGCTCGTGGCTGTCCTCGACCGCGCGATCGTCCGGCTGCTGCCGGCTGTGCCGAAGCCCGTCGTCCAGCGGCTCTCGTCGCGCTACATCGCCGGCTCGACGATCGACGACGCGATGCGGGTCGTCCGGCGACTGAATGCGAAAGGGAAGCTCGCGACCGTCGACGTGCTGGGCGAGGAGATCGCGAACGCCGACGAGGCGCGGGCGATCGCGGGTCAGTACCACGACGTGCTGGCGCGGCTCGACGAGGAGAAGCTGGACGCGAACATCTCGATCAAGCTCACCGCACTCGGGCTCGAGCTCGATCCCGACCTCTGCCACCAGAACATCGAAGCGGTCGTCGTCGACGCCGCCGCCCGCGGCCGGTTCGTGCGCATCGACATGGAGGACTCGTCGACCACCGAGCGCACGCTCGCTCTTCACCGGCAGCTTCGCGACGAAGGCCACGACAACATCGGCGTCGTGTTGCAGGCGTACCTGCGGCGAACGCTCGAGGATGTTCCGGGGCTCGGCAACGTGCGCATCTGCAAAGGGATCTACGTCGAGCACGCTGACGTCGCGTTCCAAGAGTTCGACGAGGTGCGCGCGAGCTACGTCCGGTGTCTCGAGGCGCTCGTCGCGCAGGGCACGTACGTCGGGATCGCGACCCATGACGAGCACCTGATCGGCGAGGCCCTTCGCCTCGTCGCCGAGTCCGGGCTACCACCGGACCGCTACGAGTTCCAGATGCTGCTCGGTGTGCGGCCCGACCGTGCCGACGAACTGGTCGCGGCCGGACATCGGCTTCGCGTCTACGTCCCGTTCGGGACGGATTGGTACGAGTACTCCGTGCGCCGTCTGCAGGAGAACCCGAAGATCGCGGGCTACGTCGCCCGCGACCTGCTGGCCCGCGCGCTTCGCCGCTAGGAGCCGCGTCGCAGGTAGGGGAGCAGGTCGATGATCGACCCGAGCGATCCGATCGCGAACAGGATCCATCCGACGGTATTGATGTCGATCGCACCGGGACTCGCCGGATGCACGGCGAGCGCTAGGACGAGCCCGACTGCAGCGATGACGAGGCTGAGAGCGACTCTCGTCAATTGCTGACGACGAGAGAAAACCCGCCGTCGACCACGATCGTCTGGCCGCGGATCATGTCGGCATCCTGCGAGCAGAGAAACGCGACCGCACCGGCGATGTCGTCGGGGCTGACGAGGCGGCCGACGGGATTCGCGGCGCCGGCGCGCAGCATCTCCTCGCGGTTCGGGAAATGCTCGAGCGCCCCGGTCTCGACTACGCCGCCCGAGACGGCGTTGACGCGGATCCGCGGCGCGAGCTCGACGCCGAGGTAGCGCACGAGCGACTCGAGCGCCGCCTTCGACGTTCCGACGAGGACGTAGTTGTCGAGCACGCGCTGCGCGCCGAGCGACGACAGCGCGACGATCGACGAGCCGTCTGGCATGCTCGGCGCGGCGACCCGCGCGAGCTGGAGGAGGGCGCGCGCATTCGCGTTCATCGTCCAGTCCCAGTGCTTGTCCTCGGTCTCGAGCGCGGGTCGGATCACGCCGGTCGCCGCGTTGTGCACGAGCACGTCGAGCGCGCCGAGCGCGGCGACCTCGTCGAGGACGCGCTGCGACGTGACGTTGCCGCGCACGAGCGTCACGTCGGCGCCCAGCGCGCGCAGCTCCCCGCCCGTCTCTTCGGCGGCGCTGTCGTTACGGAGGTAGCCGATCGCGATGCGCTCGGCGCCGTCGCGCGCGAAGCGGAGCGCGATCGCGCGGCCGATCCCGCGCGACCCGCCCGTGACGAAGACGTTCACCTCGGCAATGGATCGTCGGCGTTGGCCGCCGACGGTATCTCGTCCCAGCCGAGCCGCGTCGACGCTTCGCGCGGGCCCTCGTCGGCCTTCGACGAGGCGTAGCCGAGACGATCGAGGCGGTCGATCTGGCTGTCCGCGTACCGGCGCACCGCGTTGCCCTCGGGCAGGCCTGCGACGAGCTCGCGAACGCGTGCGCGGATCTGGTACGCGAAGTGGGGGGTCGCGGGGCCGACGAGGGCGTCGACGTCTTCGCGGGTCGGCTCGCGGTCCATGGCGCGAAGTAGCTTACTGAGGCCGATGCGCGTGCGGACCGTCGACCTGATGCTGCTCGGCACCGTCCTCCTCTGGGCGCTCAACGCGACGGTCACCCGCTACGTCCTGACGCACGGCTTCCACCCGCTCGCGTACGCGACGATCAGGTACGCGATTGCGACGGGGCTGTTCTGGGTGTTCACGTGGTCGCGCGAGCGGTCGTTCCGCATCGCCCCGCGCGACCTTCGCTACGTCGGGATCGCCGCCGCGATGATCTTCGCGAACCAGGTGTGCTTCGTGTACTCGGTCGACAAGACCTCGGCCGCGACCGTGACGCTGTTCCTGGGCACGACGCCGATCTTCATCGGCGTCGTCGCGAGCGTGATCGGCCTCGAGCGGATGGGACGAGGGTTCTGGCTCGCGACCGCGGTGTCGCTCGTCGGTGTCGCGTTCGTCGCGTCGGGCTCCGGCGGGTTCTCCGGTCACGTCTTCGGCGACGGGCTCGCGGTGTCGACGGCGCTCACGTGGGCGATGTACTCCGTCGCGATCACGCCGCTGATGCGGCGCTACTCGCCGTTTCGCATCTCGGCGCTCGTGCTGGCGCTCGGGTGGCTGCCGATCGCCGCGGTCGGGATCCCGCAGACGACGAGCCAGTCGTTCCACTTCGGCGCGCTCGTGTGGGCCGGGTTCGCGTTCGCCGTCGTAGGCCCGCTCTTCCTGACGAACATCCTCTGGTTCACGGCGATCTCGAGGGTCGGACCATCGCGGGCATCGCTCTTCTCGAACCTGCAGCCCGCCCTGGGTGTCGGGTTCGCGATCCTTTTGCTCGGCGAGCACCTGACGCGCTGGGAGGTGATCGGCGGGGCGCTGATCCTCGCCGCGGTGGTGCTCGAGCGCTCGCGGCGGCCGAGTGTCGAACCCCCGGGCGACTGAACGCTCGTTAACCTGGTTAAACAGTGGATCTTCGAGCGCGGCTCCGGAGCAAGCCTCCCGGCTACAACCTGACGATCGGCCGGATCCTCGCGATCTACGCCGGGCTGATGGTGACGCTGGCGCTTGCCGCGCTCGACCAGACGATCGTCGCCACCGCGCTGCCGCGGATCGTCGGCGACCTCGGCGGGATCACGCAGTACTCGTGGGTGTTCACCGCGTACATGCTCACGTCGACGGTCACGGTTCCGCTGTACGGGAAGCTCGGGGACGTCTATGGACGGAAGCGGCTGTTCCTGTTCTCGATCGTCGTCTTCCTCATCGGCTCGGCCCTCTGCGGCGCCGCCCAGTCGATGACCCAGCTCGTCGTCTTCCGCGCGATTCAGGGGATCGGCGCCGGCGGCCTCTTCCCGCTCTCGCTCGCGGTGATCGGCAACATCGTCCCGCCCCGCGACCGCGGCCGCTGGCAGGGCTTGATCGGTGCGGTGTTCGCCGCGGCGTCGATCATCGGGCCGGCTGTCGGCGGCTTCATCGTCGACAACACGACCTGGCGCTGGGTGTTCTTCGTCAATCTGCCGGTCGGCGGGCTGGCGCTGATCGTCATCTCGCTGACGATGCCGAGCCGCGCCGCGCTCACCGAGCATGCGATCGACTGGCTGGGGGCGGGCGTGCTCGCAGCCGGCACCGGCTCGCTCCTGCTCGGGCTTGTATGGGGCGGCCGGCAGTACGCATGGGGGAGCGGCCACGTGGTGCTTGCGCTCACGGCGGCGGTGGTGCTGCTCGTCGTCTTCGGCGTGGTCGAGCGCCGCGCGCCCGAGCCGATCCTGCCGTTCGACGTGCTCCGCAACCCGATCGTCGCGGGAAGCGTCGCCTGCATGGCGCTCGTCGGCATGGCGATGTTCGGGACGATCTCGTACGTCCCGCTGTTCGTGCAGGGCGTGATCGGGACGTCGGCGACATCTTCGGGCGTGGTGCTCACGCCGATGATCCTCGGCGCCGTGTGCACGTCGATCCTCACCGGCCAGCTCGTTTCGCGCACCGGGCGCTACCGCTGGAATGCCGTGCTCGGCCCGGTCGTGCTCACCGCGGCGATGCTTCTGCTCTGGCGCATGAACGTCTCGACCACGAACGGCGAGGCGGCGCGCAACATGGTGATCGCCGGCATCGGGATCGGCTCGATGATGCAGGTGTTCGTGCTCTCGGTCCAGAACGCGGTGCCCCGTTCGCGGATCGGCTCGGCGACCGCGCTGACGCAGTTCGGGCGGCAGATGGGCGCGACGCTCGGGGTCACGATCATGGGCGTCCTCGTGAACCACGGCCTGCCGTCCGGCGTCGCCGCGGGCGGCGAGGGCGCACAGGTGCACCGGCTGCCGCCTGCGCTTCGAAGCGGCCTCGCGGCGGCGATCCATCCCGCGTTCCTCGTCGCTGCGTGCATTGCCGCAGCGGTTTGGGTGATCGCCGTGCTGTTTGTGAAGGAGCAGACGCTGCGCCAGTCGCTCGACGAGGTGGCCGCCGTCGACGCTGCGGCGGCTACTCCGGCCGGGGCTGCCCTAGAATCACCTTCGTGACTGAAGATTTCATGCCCCTCGACGGGTGGGATCACGTCGAGCTCTGGGTCGGGAACGCGAAGCAGGCCGCGTACTACTACGAAAAGGCGCTCGGCTTCCGGTGCACCGCGTACGCGGGGCCGGAGACCGGCGTGCGTGACCGCGCGAGCTACGTGCTCGAGCAGAACGACATCCGCTTCGTCATCTCGAGCTCGCTGCGGCGCGGCCATGAGATCGGCGACTTCGCGGGACTTCACGGCGACGGCGTGAAGGACATCGCTCTGCGCGTGCCGGACGCGAACGAGGCGTACCGGCAGGCGGTGCAGCGCGGCGCGCGCGGCATCATGGAGCCCAAGTCGGTCGAGGACGAGTTCGGAACGGTCGTGCTCGCCACGATCGCGACCTACGGCGACGTCGTGCACACGTTCGTCGACCGTCATGCGTACGAAGGCGCGTACCTGCCGGGGTACGTGGTCCGCGAGCCGTCCGCCGATCCCGGTGTCGGGTTGCTCGCGCTCGATCACATCGTCGGCAACGTCGAGCTCGGTCGCATGGAGCACTGGGTCGAGTTTTACGAGCGGGTCTTCGGGATGACCGAGATGATCCACTTCAGCGACGACGACATCTCGACCGAATACTCGGCGCTGATGTCGAAGGTGATGACGGACGGCCAGGGGAAGGTGAAGTTCCCGATCAACGAGCCGGCCGAGGGCAAGCGCAAGAGCCAGATCGAGGAGTACCTGGAGTTCAACCATGGCCCGGGCTCGCAGCACATCGCTATGCAGTCGTCGAACATCGTCGAGACCGTCGAGGAGATGCAGCGGCGCGGCGTGCTGTTCCTGTCGACACCCGATGCGTACTACGACGAGACTCCGGAGCGCGTCGGTGACATCGACGAGAGCTGGGACGACCTACGCCGGCTGCGCATCCTCGCCGACCGTGACGACGACGGCTATCTGCTCCAGATCTTCACGAAGACGGCGCAGGACCGGCCGACGCTCTTCTTCGAGGTGATCGAGCGGCACGGTGCACGCGGCTTCGGCGACGGCAACTTCAAGGCGCTGTTCGAGGCGATCGAGCGCGAGCAGGCGCTCCGCGGCAACCTCTAGGGCCTAGCCATGTCCCCACAGCGGCGGTCCGCGCTCGTCTCCGTCGCGGCGGCGGCGGCGCTCGTCGTCCTCAAGCTGTCCATCGGGCTCGCGACCCACAGTCTCGGTCTTCTCTCCGAGGCGGCGCACTCCGGGACGGATCTCGTCGCGGCGTTGCTCACGTTCTTTGCGATCCGCGTCGCGGCGCGGCCGGCCGACGTCACGCATCAGTTCGGGCACGGCAAGGCCGAGCACCTGTCGGCGCTTGCCGAGGCGGGGTTCCTCGTCGTCGTGTCGCTGTTCATCTCGCTGCGCGCGCTCGAGCGGCTGTGGGGCGCGTCGAACACGCACGTGTCGGTGACGTGGTACGCGCTCGTCGTCGTCGGTGTGGTGCTCGTGATCGACGCGACGCGGACCGTTGTGTCGTACCGGACATCGCGTCGCTACGCGAGCGTGGCGCTCGCTTCGAACGCGCTGCATTTCGGCAGCGACTTTCTCGGGTCGACGGCCGTGCTTGCCGGCCTCCTCGCCGCGCGCGGCGGGTATCAGGAAGGCGACGCGATCGCGGCGCTGTTCGTCGGCGTGCTCGTACTGCTCGGTGCATCGCGGCTGATCAAGCTGAACGTCGATGTGTTGATGGATCGCGCTCCGGCCGATGCGGAGGCCGCTGCGATCGCCGCGATTCGCGCGCTGCAGCCGGCGGTCGAGCTGCGCCGTGTGCGCATGCGACAGGCGGGTGGGCGTCAGTTCGCGGATGTCGTGATCGGCGTGCCGCCGGGCGCGGCGGTGGGGCAAGGGCACGCGGCGGCCGATGCGGTGGAGGAGGCGGTCGAGAGCGCGCTGCCGAACGCGGATGTCGTCGTCCATGTCGAGCCGCAGGAGGATGCGACGCTGCGTGAGCGAGTGCACGCTGCGGCGGTTGCGGTACCGCGCGTCCGCGAGGTGCACAACATTTTGCTCGTCGATGTCGGCGGACGGACGGAGCTGTCGCTGCATCTGAAGCTGCCGGGGGAGCTATCGCTCCACGAGGCGCACGAGGTGGCCGAGCAGCTGGAGCGCGCGGTCTGCGAGGCGATCCCGGAGATCGCGGGCGTGCAGACGCATCTCGAGCCGTTGACGGAGGCCAGCGCGGCCGCGGAGGTCGATGCGGATGCGGCGGCGCTCGTGCTGCGCGTGGTGCGGGAGGAGACAGGCCGCGACCCGCGCGAGCTCCGCTTCTTGCGGACCGACGCCGGCCTCGTCGCGTTCCTGACGCTGGGCCTCGACGGCACGAGCCGCCTCGACGACGCGCACGCGCGAGCGAGCACGATCGAAGAACGAATCCGCCGCGAGCGACCGGACGTCGCCGACGTGATCGTCCACACAGAGCCCTGAGAGCCGTGACCACCCGGGCCGCCTCTTGTGGTCAGACCAAAGTTCACCGAAGTGTCACGAGCCCACGAGGTGCAGGTACTTCGGCGGGCGGGCCTGTGGACAACGTGGTCAGACCACTGGGACGAACTGCCGCGAAGGTTCCACAGGCTAGGGTCGCGGCGTGAAGCTCTGCATGTTCACGCCGAGGGAGCTCGCGCTCGAGCGGGGGTGGCCCGGGCGGGTTGAGGGGGATCGCGTGATCCAGCTCGCGGCGCAGACCCTCCAGTCGTTTTTCACCGGCGGTGGGTCCGCGCGCGAGCACGCCGAGTACGCGCTCGCCGACATCGAGTTTCGGCCGCCGGTGCTTCGCCCGCCGTCCGTGCGCGACTTCATGGCGTTCGAGGAGCACGTCGCGACCGCACGCCGGCTGCGTGGCAGCGAGGTGCCGAAGGAGTGGTACGAGATCCCTGTCTTCTACTTCTCGAACCCGCACGCGATCTACGCCGACGGCGAGGCCGTCCCGTATCCCGAGGGGACGCAGGAGCTCGACTACGAGCTCGAATGCGCTGCCGTGATCGGCGCCGAGGGCAGGATCGGCGGCTTCACGGTGATGAACGACTGGTCGGCGCGCGACGTGCAGCGTCAGGAGATGCGCGTCGGCCTCGGCCCCGCGAAAGGCAAGGATTTCGCAACCTCGCTCGGCCCAATCGTCGTCACGCCTGACGAGTTCGCCGGAACGAGGGGCGCGATGATCGCGCGCGTGAACGGTGAGGAGCGCTCTCGCGGCGAGCTCGGCGCGATGTTCCACAAGTGGGACGCGCTGCTTGCACACGCGGCGCGGAACACGATCCTCGTCCCCGGCGACGTGATCGGCTCAGGCACGGTCGGCACCGGCTGCATCCTCGAGCACGGAGACGGCCGTTGGCTGCAGCGCGGCGACGTCGTCGAGCTCGAGATCGAAGGGATCGGCGTGCTGCGGAACACGGTCGCGTGATCGACCCCGACGACGTCCGCAGGGCAGCGCGCGTCCTCGACGGCGTCGCGCACCGCACCCCCGTCATGCGGTCGCACGCACTCGGCGCGAACGTCGTCGTCAAGCCCGAGAACCTGCAACGCGTCGGCGCGTTCAAGTTCCGCGGTGCGTACACCAAGATCTCGTCGCTCCCGAAGGGCTGCGAGGTGGTCGCCTACTCGTCCGGGAATCACGCGCAGGCGGTCGCGCTCGCGTCGCGCCTCCTCGGCGCGCATGCGACGATCCTGATGCCCGAGGACGCTCCGCAGAACAAGGTCGACGCGACGCGCGGCTACGGCGCCGACATCGTCACCTACGACCGCTACACGGGCGACCGCGAAGCGATCGCCGCGGAGCTCGCGATGGAGCGCGGCGCGCACATCGTGCCGCCGTACGACGACCCGCTGATCATGGCGGGCCAGGGCACGGCGGCGCTCGAGCTGATCGAGGACGCCGGCGTCGTCGACACGCTCGTCGTTCCGGTCGGCGGCGGCGGGCTGATCTCCGGCTGCGCGACGATCGCAAAGGACCTCGGTGTCCGGCGGATCGTCGGCGTCGAGCCGCAGGCCGGCAACGACTGGGCGCAGTCGCTCGACCGCGGCGAGATCGTGGAGATCGACGTGCCGCGCACGATCGCCGACGGCCTCCAAACCCACGCGCCGGGCGAGCTGACCTGGGAGGTCGGGAGCAGGCTCGTCGACGAGATCGTCACCGTGACCGACGAGCAGATCGTCGACGCGATGCGCTTCGTGTTCGACCGCATGAAGCTCGTGATCGAGCCGAGCGGAGCGGTCGGCATTGCCGCACACCGCGAGGGGCTCGTCGATGCACCGTCGATCGGGATCGTGATCTCGGGCGGGAACGTGGACGCTCAGCGCTTCTCGGACTTGATCCGCTCCGCCACGAGCGCACGCTCGTAGGCGAGTCGGAACAGCTCGATCACCTCGCGGACGTCATCGTCGGTCCGGATCTGCTTCGACACCCAACCGGTGTGGGGCAGCACATGGTGGGGCTGGGCACGCCCGGTCTCGACCAGCATGTCCCGGATCCGCTTGTGGAACGCCAGGTCGGCCCACCGCTCGCCGTGCAGGTGACCGAGCTCCCGCCGGCCTAGCCGGAACGACAGCCCGCCGAAGCGGTGCGGGTGCGTAGTGACGCCCTCCCACGAACCAACCTCGCGTTCGATCCGGGCGGAGATAGTCTTCATCCGTGCCGTTCTACCAGCGCCTCGGCGAGCTGCCCAGGAAGCGCCACATCGTGGCGCGCGACAACGGCACGCTCCTCACTGAAGAAGTGATGGGCTTCGAGGGCTTTTCGGGCCTCGAATCGATCCTCTACCACCTCCAGTCGCCGTGCCGCGTGATCGCGTGCGGCGAGTTCGAGCCGATCGTGCGCGACGAGTGGGTGCCCGACGCGCACGCGCACCGCCATCTCCGGACATGGGATGTTCCGCCCGCGGGCGACCCGGTGAGCGGCCGCCAGCTGCTGATGTGGAACAACGATGTCGAGATCTCGCTGTGCCGTCCGACCGAGCCGATGGAGTATTTCTTCCGCAACGGCGAGGGCGACGAGGTGATCTTCGTGCACGAAGGCACGGGCACGCTCGAGACGATCTTCGGCGACCTGCCCTACAAAAACGGCGACTACCTCGTCGTGCCGCGCGGCACCACGTATCGGTTCAAGCCCGACGGCGAGCAGCGCTACGTCGTGTTCGAGACGCCGGGGCTGATCACGATCCCGAAGCGCTACCGCAACGAGCACGGGCAGCTGATGGAGCACGCGCCCTACTACCACCGCGACATCCATGCGCCGACCGAGCTGCACACGCACCGCGACAAGGGCGAGTTCGAGGTGAAGGTGCGCGTGCGCGGTGGCTACCAGACCTACGTGATCGACTACCACCCGTTCGACGTCGTCGGCTGGGACGGCTACGTCTACCCGTGGACGTTCTCGATCCACGACTTCGAGCCGATCACCGGCCGCATTCACATGCCGCCGCCGTCGCACCAGACGTTCGCCGGCCCCAACTTCGTCATCTGTTCCTTCTGCCCGCGCAAGCTCGACTTCGACCCCGAGGCAGTGCCGATCCCGTACCACCACTCGAACCTGCAGAGCGAGGAGATGATCTATTACGTCGACGGCAACTTCTCGTCGCGCAAGGGGATCGAGGTCGGGAGCATCACGCTGCATCCGTCGGGTTTGCCGCACGGCCCGCAGCCCGGTCTCGCAGAGAAGTCGCTCGGGATGACCGAGACGCACGAGTACGCCGTGATGTGCGACACCTTCAATCCGCTCAAGCTGACGACGCTTGCCTCGGATCTCGACGACGGTCGGTACATGTTCTCGTGGGCGGAGGACGACGCGGCCGCCGACGACCAGGCCGGCGTCACCTCGCACGTCTGACACTCGTCCGGCTTCCCGAGCCGTTCGACTACGCGCTCTCGACGAGCCGCTTCCAGGCGTTCGGCACCGACCTTGCGAACCGCTTCGTCGACGGTGTGCTGCACCGCGCGATCGGCGGGCGAGACGTCGCGATCGCGCCGACGACCGGCGGCGTCGACGTCGAGCCGCTCGACGACGAGACGCGGCCGGTCGTGATGAAACTCCTCGGGGCGCCGTTCGACCTCGACAACTTCTACGACTGGGCGTCGGGACCGATGCGGACACTGACCCAGCGCCTCCGCGGCTTCCGTCCGCCGCTCCAGCCGAGCGCATTCGAGGCGCTCGTCACCTCGATCACTGCGCAGCAGGTGTCGCTCATCTCTGCCGTCGCGATCCGGAACCGGCTGATCGAGCGTTTCGGCGAACGCGTCGGAGAGGTATGGGCGTTCCCGACCCGTGAACGGATCGCCGACGCACACGAGGACGAGCTCTTCGCGGTCGGTTTCACCCATCGAAAGGCCGAGTACGCGGTCGCGCTCGCACGCAGTGATGTCGATCTCGACGCGCTCGCACTGCTCCCCGACGACGAGGTGCGCGCCACGATCACCGCCCAGCGCGGACTCGGCCCGTGGACGGCGGAATGGTTCCTCGCGCGCCACCTCGCCCGTCCGCACGCGTGGCCCGCCGGCGACCTGGTGCTCCGCAAGGCTGCGCTCAGTCTCTACGGTGTCGACGTGCACGAGCTCGGCGCGCAGCTGGATCCTTTCCAGAACCTGTCGGCGCACTACCTCCTGATGGGCACTCTGGTCACGTGACGATCCGGCGCGCATCGGAGGCGGACGAGGCGATCCTGCGGGAGCTCTGGGAGGAGTTCGAGCGCGAGGTGCCCGAGCCGGTCGGTGAGCCCGAGGCGTGGGAGCAGGAGTGGGCCGACACGCTCGACGACATCCGCGGCGGCGGCGTCTTCATCGCAGAGGACGACGAAGGCCCGATCGGAGCAGGCCGTGTCGAGGCGCCGGAGCGCGGCGTCGCGCACATCCAGTTCGTCCACGTTCGCCAGCGTGCGCGACGGCAGGGGGTCGCGAAGGCGCTCGTCGCCGCGTGCACCGCCGACGCGAAGGCGCGCGGCGCGGAGCACGTCTCGCTCGAGGTCCTGGCAACCAACGAGCCCGCACTGGCGACCTGGCGCAGGCTCGGGTTCGACACCGTCTCGCACTGGATGGCGACACCGATCGGTGCGCTCGAGGAGCGGCTCAACCGGGTGCCGGTCGGCACCGAGCGGGCGACCACCCATGTGCAGACCGACGATGAGGTCTCGGTCGAGCGTGCGGTTGCCCAGTTCGTCCCGCGGCTGCAGGCGCCGCAGGTCACGGCGTCGGACAGCTGGATCCGGGTCGTCGACCCGATCCTCGACCACGACCGCGACGCGCACGGGCGGTTCGCGAAGGAGCTGTCCGAGCGGCTCGGGGCAGTGACCGTCGCGCTCGCGCAGGAAGGAGAAGTCGTTCGCTTTCGTTTGTACGAGCGTGGCCGCATGGTCGACGAGTACCTCTCCGTTCCCACGTACTACGGCGAGCTGTCGAAGGGCGACGAGCTGGCGCTGGAGGCGAACCCGACGCTCGTGGCCCGTCTCACCGGCGCCGACCGCGACGAGGTTCGGCGCGTCACCCGCACCGCCGTCTCTCCGTCCGACCTGCCCGACGATCTCTACGAGCAGATCGCCGCGCTGATGGGGCTCCAGGGATGAAGCTCGTCGATGCGCTGCGCTGCCCCTACTGCGCGCGTGTCCGGATCGCGCTCGCCGAGAAGGGCATCGAGCACGAGGTCACCCTGGTCGACCTCTCCGATCGTCCGCAGTGGCTCGTCGACCTCAACCCGCCGTACGGCCGCGTTCCCGTGCTCGACGGGCTGCCCGAGTCGGGAGTGATCATGGAGCTGCTCGAAGAGATCCATCCCGACCCGGCGCTCCTGCCCCTCGATCCGGCTGCGCGCGCGAGAGCACGGGTCATGGTGCACCGGTTCGACTCGAACCTCGGCGACGACTACTACGCCTTCCGCCGCGGCGACCCGAACGACTTCGCGGCGAAGCTGGAGGCGCTCGACGTGGGCGACAGCCTGTTCGCCGACATCGCGTACCTGCCGTGGGTGATTCGCGCGCGCGACCTGCTCAGCGTCGAGCTGCCGCGGCGCATCGCCGACTGGCTCGCCGAGCTCGAGCGGCGTCCCTCGGTCGCAGCCGAGGTCGAGATCGTCCGCGGGCTCTAGCGCGGAAGCGCCTGCGCGAGGAACGCGCGGCAGAGCCGCCGGCCGAGCTTCTGCCAGTCGTCGAGCTTCTCGTCGAGCAGTGCTGCGATCTCGTCGGGCGTTCGCGGCGTCGTGTCGTCCTCGAACCACGTCAGGACGTGCTCGCGGCGGATCTCCGGATGGAACTGCAGCGCCCACCCCTTCTCGCCGATCCGGAACGCCTGCAGCACCGGCCCTTCTGCGAGCGGCGTCGCGCCCGGCGGCGCTTCGAACGCGTACCCGTTCGCATTGAACGCTTCGAACCGCTGCGGCAGGACGCCGACGACCGGGTCGGCCGTACCGGCCTCGGTGAGCGTCGTCTCGTAGAACCCTGCCAGCGTCTCGTGCAGCGGCGCGACCTTCGCGCCGAGCGCGTGCGCCATCGTCTGCGCGCCTAGGCAGACGCCGAGCAACGGCGTGCCGCCGTCGACCCAGCGGCGCAGCGCGTCGTACTCCTCGTGCAGCCACGGATGCTCGATCTCCTCGCCGACGTTCTGGTCGCCGCCGAACACCATCACCGCGTCGAAGTCCTGCGGCGGAGTGCCCTGCGTCCGGATGTCCCAGACGACGAGCTCGTGGCCGTCCTCCGCGAGCACCTCGGTGAAGAGCTCGGGGCCCGCGTCGTGCGAGTGGATGACCGCGAGAACCCTCATGCGGTCGGGATGTTGTCGTCCTCGAGCAGCTTCCGCAGCAGCAACGCGCCGGCCGGTGCTTGCGCGACGCCGTGCGTCTGGTTGTTGTTGTTGAAGAATGCGTATGCCTCGGCCGCCTGTTCGGAGAGCTGCCGCAGCGGCGGCACCCATTCGCGCAGCTCGTCCTCGCCGTACATGTGGTCGAACCGCTGTGCGGCCGAGCCACCGCGCACGTTCCATGTGCCCGCGTTGCGGCCGTGGAACCGGACGTACGCCGTCGGCGTCGTTGTCGCGACGAGCGTGCCGGGCACGTTCGCCGCGTCCGTCTTCGGGGCGTCGACCACGACCCAGCTCATCTTTCGCTCTTCGAGCCAGCGCAGGAGCTCGGTGCGGATGTCCTCGGCGAACCAGGAGCGGTGGCGCGGCTCGAACAGGAAGCCGTCGTCACCGAGCTGGTCGCGCGCCCACTCGAGGTAGTCGAGCGACGACGGCTTCCAGACGACGTACGGCGGCATCTGGAAGAGGATGCCGCCGAGCTTGCCGCTCGCCCGGAGCGGCTCCAGCGCGGCGAGGAACATCCGGAAGACGCCGGCGCGCTGATCGCGGGGCGGCCGGTCGACCCGCCCGCGGTGGTCGACGGGGAGGCCGTCGCGGAGCTCGGGCGGCACCTGCTCGAGCTTCACCGGATGCCGCGTCATCAACCCGAATGCCTTCACGTGCATCACGAACCCGTCCGGCGTCCGCTCGGCCCAGCCGCGCACCATCTTCTCGTCCGGGACGCGGTAGTAGGTCGAGTCCACCTCGACCGTCGAGAACCGCTCGGCGTAGTAGGCGAGCCGGTCGCGCGGAGGCGTCCCGGGCGGGTACCAGTACTTGGAGAGGGCGTCGTCCGCCCACGAGCACGTCCCGATCCGGATCGGCGCCGCCACGACCCCAGCATAGAATCGCCGCCATGCCCGACTCCCGCCCAGTGGGCGTCTTCGATTCCGGTGTCGGCGGGCTGACGGTCCTGCACGAGTGCCTCGTGACGATGCCGCACGAGGACTTCGTCTATCTCGGCGATCATGCCCGCCTGCCGTACGGCCCGCGGACGCGCGACGAGGTGCGGCGGTTCGCCCACGAGATCGGCCTCTACCTGCAGAGCCTCGGCGTGAAGATGGTCGTTGTCGCGTGCAACACGGCGACGTCGGTCGCGCTGCCCGATCTGCAGGGGGAGCTCGAGGTGCCGGTCGTGTCGGTGATCGTGCCCGAGGCGCATGCCGCCGTCCAGGCGACCCGTAACCGCCGCATCGGGCTGCTCGCCACAGAGCTGACGGTCGCGAGCGGTCGCTACGAGTCGCTCGTACGCACGCTCGACGCCGGCGCGAGGCTGACGTCCGTCGCGTGCCCGAAACTCGTCCCGTTGATCGAGGCGGGCGACACCTTCAGCGACGAGGTCGTAGCGGCTGTGCGCGAGTACGCTGCGCCGCTCAAGGATGCGGGCTGCGACACCGTGATCCTCGGCTGCACGCACTACCCGCTTCTCCGACCCGTCTTCCAGCGCGCGTTCGGACGCGACGTCACGCTCGTCTTCTCCGCGGACGAGACGGCGCGCGAGGTAGCCGAGACGCTCGCGCGCAAGGGCTTCGAGAACGACGGCCATCGCGAGGGCGAGTACCGCTTCCTGACCACCGGCGATCCCGAGCTGTTCCGGACGCTCGGCGAGCGCTTCCTGCAGCTGCCGCTCGGCGAGGTCGAGCATGTGAGCGTGACCGAGCTCGAGGAGGCAGCGTGAGCGTAGGCTCGACGGAGCTCACCGAAGAGCGGAGGCACCGGCTTTGCCGGCGCCGGAGCGGGAAATGAGCCGCAACGACGGCCGGCGGCCCGACGAGCTCAGGCCCGTCACGGCAGACCCGGCGTTCCTCGAGCAGCCGCACGGCGTCGTCCTCTGGTCGCAGGGGATGACGCGCGTCCTCTGTACCGCGTCGATCAAGGAGGGCGTGCCGCGCTGGCTGTACCGCTCGGGCCGCGGGTGGATGACGGCCGAGTACTCGCTGCTGCCCGCGTCGACGGGCGAGCGCACCGACCGCGAGGCGGCGCGCGGGAAGCAGGGTGGACGGACCGTCGAGATCCAACGCTTGATCGGCCGCGCGCTGCGCGGCGTCGTCGACTTCCAGGCGCTCGGTGAGCGGACCGTGTACCTCGACTGCGACGTGCTCCAGGCGGACGGCGGTACGCGTTGCGCCGCGATCACCGGTGCGTACGTCGCCGCATCGCGCGCCCTCGACCGCTTCGGTCTGTCGAAGGCGCTCACCGGATCGGTGGCCGCGGTGTCGGTGGGCGTCGTGGACGACGTCGCGCTCCTCGACCTCGACTACTCCGAGGATTCGAATGCCGAAGTCGACGTCAACGTCGTCATGACCGGCGATGGGCGCTTCGTCGAAGTGCAGTCGACCGCCGAGAAGGTGCCGTTCTCGCGCGAGCGCCTCGACGAGCTGCTCGACCTCGCCGCCGGTGGGATCGACGAGCTCGCTGCGCTGCAGCAGGAGGCGATCGATGTCCCTCGCGACTAGTCTCGCGACGCTCTCGTGGTACGACGCGCTCGGGCGGCTGGCGCTCGCCGCGGCGCTCGGCTCGATCATCGGTCTCGAGCGTGAGTTCAGAGAGCGCGAGGCCGGCCTGCGGACGCACCTTCTCGTCTCGCTCGGGTCGGCGTTGTTCACGATCGTCTCGGCGTTCGGGTTCCACGACGTACTCACGCACGATCCGCAGGCTGTCGTCCGGCTCGATCCCTCGAGGATCGCCGCCCAGATCGTCAGCGGCATCGGCTTCCTCGGGGCGGGCGCGATCATCCGCCAGGGGCTGTCGATTCGCGGGCTCACGACCGCGGCAACACTCTGGGTCGTCGCCGCGATCGGGATGGCCGCCGGGGCGGGCTTCTACAGCGTCGCGATCATCACCACGGTCGTCGCCCTCGTCGCTCTCTGGCCACTTCGCTACGTGGCGTATCGGATGATCGATCGCGTCAAACCGGAGGAGGACCGAATCGTGATCGAGCTGCGCGAAGGACACTCGCTCGCGGAGCTCCTCGCGCACGTGTCACAGGTGCGACATATCGAAGTGACCGAAGAGCTCGACCGCAAGATCATCCAGCTCGAGTCGCCGGCCGTCGACGAGGAGCTCGTCGCTCGTCTTTCGGACCTCGACTTCGTCATCGGCGTGAAGTGGCGCCGCTGAGGGCGACCGTGTGCTCGGGGAACCCGCACAAGCTCGCGGAGTTCCGAGATCTGTTCGCCGACTGGGACCTCGAGCTGCTCGAGGACGCCGAGCTTCCGCCCGAGGATGGCGCGACGTACGTCGACAATGCGCGCATCAAGGCGCGGTTCGGCCGGTCTGTCGGCCCGGCCGGCCGTTGGATGCTCGCCGACGACTCGGGGATCGAAGTCGCCGCGCTCGACGGCGCGCCCGGAGTGGTGACGGCACGCTGGGCCGAAGGCCGGCACGTCGAGAAGGTGCTCGCCGCGCTCGACGGCGTCGGCGATCGTCGGGCGCAGTACATCTGCGAGCTCGTCGCGCTCGCCCCGGACGGCAGTGAGGTTGTCGGCACGGGCGTGTTGCGGGGCGCGATCGCGCTCGGGGCTGCCGGGACCGAGGGTTTCGGCTTCGATCCAGTGTTCGTCCCTCTCGGCGAGACGCGCACGGTCGCCGAGCTCGGCGACGGATGGAAGGCGGGCCACTCGCATCGCGCGCTCGCGGCGCAGGCGCTGCGTGACGCGATCAGTCGGCGGCGGTAGATGTTGGACGCGTTCGCCGCGTCCGCAGGCGAAGAGTGCGTGCGCGGCGGTGCAGCGAGCACCGTGAGCGGAACCTAGCGCGGAGGCGCGACGTGTGCGAGGACGCGGTCGAGCGGTCGCGGAACGTCCGCGAGGTCGAGCGCTTCGACAAGGACGACGGCGTACCGCTGCTTGCGGTTCCACATGAAGCCGTGAATCTGCTCCTCGAGCGTCCGGTCGCGATGCGCTGGCTGCCGTTGATACGTCCGGAACGAGCGGAGCTCGCCTTGCTCGTCGAGCACGCGCTCCATGCCCTCGGGGCCGACCGCGCGCGTCAACTCGTCCTCGAGGTCCCGCGTGCAGGCGTAGAAGCCGGCCCGCTCGAGCGCACGGCGGTCAGCGCAGCCGAGCGCGCGCAGGAAGTGCTGCTCCTCGCCTGAGTCGTACAGGCCCGCGACCCGAACGTCGTGGTGCCGGTCGAGAAAACGCGGCAGGTTCCCGTACCCGCCCATCGGGACGACGGCGAGGCCTTCACCGTCGAGATCGCGGCCGTGACGACGCGCGAGCGCCTCGACGGCGTTGCGATCGCTCGTTCCCTCGACCAGGATCACTGCGCGCACATCCAATGCGCTAGCCGCCGGCGCCGTAACCGTCGACGCGCTCGGGGCGGATCTTGATGATGACGCGCTTCTCGCCGGGACCGAGATACGGGTACTTGTCCTCGCCCAGATACTTCTTCGCGAGCATGTTGATGTGCTCGAGCGCGCCCTCCTCGACGACCGTGGCGGGGCCGCTGACCATCACGTAGCCGGACTGCTGGTTCTCGGCCGGGAGGACGGTGACGGTCGCGCGGGGATCGCGCTCGATGTTCGTGACCTTCGTCCTGCCCTCAGCGCTGTTGACGAGCACGTTCTCGCCGTCGTAGTCGATCCAGACCGGGGTGGATTGCGGTGATCCGTCTTCGCGGATCGTGGCGATCACGCCCCAGTTGCGGTCGGTGAAGAGCTTGGCCTGCTTCTCGCTCAGAGTCGTCATCGGCAGATCCTCCTCAGTTCGTTGCGTGACGAAAGCTTCGAACGCGTCTCGTACCGCGAATAGTCCGCCGTCAATCGGAACGGCTTTTGCGCGAGTACCGCGCGGTCGTCGGTGATCGCGTCAGCGCCGGTGCTCAGGAGACCTTGACGATCCTGAACTTGCTGCAGACGAAGCCTGAGCCGTTGGGCCGACAGCTGGGGACGACCTCGAGCCTGTGGTTGGCCGAGCCCGAAATGCGGTAGCTCGCACCACAGCTGCCTTTGCACGAGGAGTTGATTTCGGCCTTGACGCGGTAGAGGCGGCCATTGCCGAGGTGAACGGTGAGCGGCTTGCTCGGCGTGGCCACGGCTCCGGCAGGAGCGCCGCCGTTCTGGCTGATCAGCACCAGGACCGCAAGCTTCTTCTCGGCAGTCGGGGGCAGGTTCTTCTTGACTGCCACGATGAGCGTGTGAGTGACAACCGCCTTGTTCGTGCCGGCTGCCGCAGGCAAGACTGCGCTCGCGACGAGCGGGAGAACCACGACTGCTGTGAGAGAACGCCGGAACATGCTTACGCGTGAGCGTTCTCGGGTAGCGCTCGCCCGGCGCGCCACCAGTTGACCTCTGCTCCCAGGACGATCACGTTCGCCATCACGTACAGCCACACGAGCAGGATCGCAGGCCCTGAGAGTGTCTGCAGCACCGGGTTGTGCTTCGAGATGTCGACGTACACCGGCAAGAACTGGAACGTCGCTTCGAGGATGATCGCCGCGGTCACCGCGCCCGGGAGCACCTCGCGCCAGGTCACGTCCGCGTTCGTCAGCACGTAGTACGCGGACGAGAGGAACAGAAACAGCCCCGCGGTCGACACGGCGATCGCGATCACGCGCGCGAAGGTGTCGTTGCCGCCGAAGCCGAAGTACCGCTTCAGGATCTCCTGCCCGATCGAGCCGATCACGAGCGACACGAAGAGCGAGACGAGCGAGCCGCCCATCATCATCGTCGCGAGCGCCTTCCCGTGCAGCCAGCCGCGGTTCGGCCGGCCGTACACGATGTTGAACGCGCTCTCGAGCACCGAGAAGAACGACAGCGACGACCAGAGCAGGAAGGCTCCGCCGACCGCCCCCAGCGCAGCGGCGTTCGACTGGATCGCGCGCACCGCGCGCAGGATCGAGTCGAGAGACGTGCTCGGGAACGTCTTCTCGAGCTGCCGGACGAAGAACGACCCTTCGTCGGCCTGATGCACGAGCCCGAGCATGGCCAGCGACAGCAGGAGCAGCGGCACGAACGAGAGGAGCGCGAAGTAGGCGATCATTGCCGCCAGGTGCGTCCCGCGATCGGCGAAAAACTTGCGGACGACCGATCCCACGGTTCGTGAGTATGCTCGGAGTCGTGGACGCAGCCCAGGCAATTGCCGATCTGACCGAGATCTCGCCGCAGGTCCAGCGCGTCGTCGTGATCGCGGCGGACGGCTCGATCGTCGGCTCGAACGCCGACCCGGCGGCCGCCAAGAAGCTCGTCGACGGGGCGACCCAGCTGATCGGCGCCGCCGAGGAGCGCCGGCCGGGCGTCTCGCAGCTCGAGGCTGCCACCGTCTCCGGGAGCGTCTTCGTCGTGCGCGACGCCGACCGCTTGATCGCAGCCACGACATCTCCCGAGCCGACCGTCGGGCTCGTGTTCTACGACCTCAAGACGTGCCTGCGCGCGATCGGCGAGCCCAAGCCGAAGGCCGCAGCCAAGAAGAAGGTCGACGATGCCGCGGCGTAAGGTCGTGACGGGATTCATGCTCGCCGCCGGCTCGCTCGTCGGCTCGGTGCTCGTGCGCCGGCGCGCTGCTCGCAAGCAGGCGCACGTCGATCTCTACGCCTCCGATGGCTCGATGCACTCCTTCACCGACGGATCGCCCGAAGCGGCCCGCCTCCTGCCGATCGCGCAGGACCTGCTCGCGACGCCGTGACGCGGGACGAGCTCGCCCGCGCGCTCAGCGACGCGGCCTATCTCGAGGGCGACTTCGTCCTCCGCTCCGGCCGCCGCTCCAAGTACTACCTCGACAAGTACCGCTTCGAGACGCGCCCCGACCTGCTCGCTCCGCTCGGCCGCGCGATCGCCGAAGCGGTACGCGAGCACGAGCCGGAGGCCACGCGGCTCGCCGGCCCGGAGCTTGGCGCCGTGGCGTTGGCCGCCGCTGCATCGCTCGAAAGCGGTCTGCCGTTCCTGATCGTCCGTAAGGAAGCCAAGGATTACGGAACCTCGAAACGGCTCGAAGGCGTGTTCGAGCCGGGAGAGCGCGTGTGCCTGATCGAGGACGTCGTCACGACCGGGGGAGCGGCTCTCGAGGCCGTCCAAGCTCTCCGTGACGCGGGGCTACAGGTGTCGAGCGCCGTCTGCGTCGTCGACCGCGAAGAAGGCGGAATCGACGCGTTCGCGCGCCAGGCAGTGCGCCTGCGACCGCTCTACCGGTCGTCGGAGCTTCGAAAAGACCCCGCAAATCCGCATGGTTGAGCGATATCCGACCACGCTGTTAGCCTGGTCCGCCGAGGTCTAGCACTCAGTCCCCGACGCAGGAGGATGTTCGTTGACCAAGCAGGACTTCATCCAGAAGGTCGCCGCGAAGAGCGGGCTCTCGGCTCGTGATGCGGGCAAGGCCGTGGATGCATTCATGGAGACCGTGACCGAGACCCTGAAGGCCGGGGATACCGTGAACTTCACCGGGTTCGGCAAGTTCTCGCCGTCGGCGCGGGCGGCGCGCCAGGGCGTCAACCCCCGCACGGGCGAGCGCGTCCAGATCGCGGCGACGACCGTGCCGAAGTTCTCGGCCGGGAGCCAGCTCAAGGCCGCGCTCAAGAGCTAGCCGACGCCTCGTCGCTGCACGTTCCGGGAGGGCGGCGAGAGCCGCCCTCCCGGCTTGCGCGATGCCACGCCGCCGAACGCGTTACCGTGAGGACGATGGCAGTCGCGACGACGACCACCTTTGCCGACCGGCTCGCCG
>DATINO010000135.1:0-12441 GCA_035474195.1 Gaiellaceae bacterium | reverse complement strand
CGAGCTCGACCGCGGCCGCGGCATCCCGTACCAGGGCAACTACTCCGGCTGGCTCGAGCAGAAGCAGGAGCGGCTCGCGCGGGAGGAGAAGCAGAGCTCGGCGCGCCAGCGGACGCTGCAGCGCGAGCTCGAGTGGGTGCGGCTGGCACCGAGGGCGCGCCACGCGAAGTCGAAGGCCCGCCTCGGCGCATACGAGCGGCTGCTCGCGGAGGAAGAGGACGTCAAGCTCGACCGCGTCGAGATCCACATCCCGCCGGGGCCGCGCCTGGGCGACGTCGTGATCGAGGCGTCGGGCGTGTCGAAGGGGTTCGGCGACCGGCTGCTCTTCGAGAACCTCGAGTTCTCGCTGCCACCTGCCGGCATCGTCGGGGTGATCGGCCCGAACGGCGCCGGCAAGACGACGCTGTTCCGGATGATCTCCGGCGAGGAGACGCCCGACTCGGGCGAGCTCCGCGTGGGCGACACGGTGCAGCTCGCATACGTCGACCAGTCACGCGGTGACCTCGATCCGAAGAGCACCGTGTGGAAGGAGATCTCCGGCGGCCAGGACATCGTGCTGCTCGGCAAGAAGGAGATCAACTCGCGCCAGTACACGTCGTGGTTCAACTTCAAGGGCGGCGACCAGCAAAAGCCGGTCGGGCAGTTGTCTGGCGGGGAGCGCAACCGCGTGCATCTCGCGAAGCTCCTGAAGAGCGGCGGCAACGTGCTGCTGCTCGACGAGCCGACGAACGACCTCGACGTCGACACGCTGCGCGCGCTCGAAGAGGCGCTGCTCGACTTCGCCGGCTGCGCCGTCGTGATCACGCACGACCGCTGGTTCCTCGACCGCGTAGCGACGCACATCCTCGCCTTCGAGGGCGACTCCCAGGTCACCTGGTTCGAGGGCGACTTCGCCGAGTACGCCGACTGGGTGCGCGAGACGCGCGGCCCGGAAGCGCTGGAGCCGCACCGGATCAAGTACAAGCCGCTCGTCCGCGCCTAGTAGCCTGGGTGGGGTGTCTGACACCAACAGTGTCTGACACCTTTTCGGGCTTAAGCTAGAGCCATGGCGAAGTCCACCCAGCACCGCCTGAACGCAACCGAGCTGCGCGTCCTCGGCTGCCTGCTCGAGAAGCAGCGGACGACGCCCGACCAGTACCCGCTTTCGCTGAACTCGCTACGGCTTGCGTGCAACCAGTCGTCGAACCGCGAGCCCGTGATGTCGCTCGACGAGGACGAGGTACGCGATGCGGTGCACAGCCTGTCGAGCGCAGGCTGGGTCCGGCTTGCGTCCGGGGCAGGGTCGCGCGCAGCCAAGTACCGCCAGCTGTTCGACGAGTCGCTCGACCTGCTGCCCTCGGAATCGTCGCTACTCGCGATGCTGTTCCTACGCGGGCCGCAGACCGTGAACGAGTTGCGCACACGCACCGCACGGGCGCACGCGTTCGCCGACAACGCTCAGGTCGCAGACACGCTCGCGCGGCTCGCGGAGGCAGAGCTCGTGCGCGAGCTCCCCCGCGAGACGGGGCAGCGCGAGCTGCGCTGGACGCATCTCCTCGCCGCCGAGGAACGCGCCGCGCCGACGCTGGAAGACGTGATCGACGCCTACAACGAGGCATGGAACAAGCACGACCTGGACGGCATCGTCTCGCTCCACGCGCCGGACATGGTGTTCGAGAACTGGAATGCGGGTGAGCGCGCGGAGGGCAACGCGGTCCGCGCACACATCGGGCAGATCTTCGAGAACTGGCCCGACCTCCGCTTCACCGGCCGGTCGCTCTACGTCGGCAACGACTTCGTCGTGCAGGAGTGGACGGCGTACGCGACGCACCCGAACGGCACGGAGCTCTCGTGGGAGGGCGTCGACATCTTCCCGTTCCGCAACGGGAAGATCCTGCGCAAGGACGTCTACTCGAACGCCTCGCGCCGGGTCTCGGAACAGCTCGGGAGCTAGGCGTGGCTACGCCTGCGGGATGCGTGCTTCGAGCGCAGCGCCGAGCGCTTCGCGCACCGGCTCCAGCTCGATGCGGTCGAGCACGTCCTGGAAGAAGCCGCGCACGATCAGCCGCTCCGCCTCCGCGCGCGAAAGGCCGCGGGCCATCAGGTAGAAGAGCTCCTCGCGGTCGATCCGGCCGAGCGTCGCGCCGTGCGTGCAGCGCACGTCGTTCGCCATGATCTCGAGGCCCGGGATCGAGTCCGCGTGCGCTTCGTTGGAGAGCAGCAGGTTGCGGTTCTCCTGGTACGCGTTCGTCTTCTGGGCGTCCTCCTCGACGCGGATCATCCCGCGCCATACAGCGGTCGCCCGCTCGCGCAGCGCGCCCTTGAACGCGAAGTCGCTCTCGGTGTTCGGCGCGGCGTGCTCCTGGAACGTGTCGTAGTCGAGGTGCTGGTCGCCGTCGGCGAAATATGCGCCGGTCACCCGCGAGGTCGCGCCCGGCCCGACGAGATCGTTCTCGATCCACACCTTGCCGCGCTTCGACCCGAAGCCCCCGAGCACCCAGTCGAGCTCGCTGTCGCGCTCCAGCCGCGCGCGGTGGCGGCCGAAGTGCCAGGTCTCCTTCGAGAGGTTCTGGAGCGAGACGTACTCGATCTTCGCGGACGGCTCCACGAAGAGCTCGACGACCGCGTTCGTGTAGGCGAGCGTGTCCTCGGCCGCCGACGAGAGGTCCTCGATCAGCGTGAAGCGCGCGCCTTCCTCGGCGCGCACGACCATCCGCCAGTACAGCGAACCGCCGCTCGACGTCACCTGGACGTAGAGCGGCTTCTCGAGCGCGACGCCCTTCGGCACGTGGACGAGCAGCCCGTGCTGCCAGCGCGAGAGGTTCTCGACGGCGAATTTGTCGTCGTCGGGGACGATCTCGGCGGGGTAGTCGGCCGGGAGCGGCTCGAAGATGATGCCCTCCGGAGCGCTCACGATCTCGATGCCGGTCTCGGTGACGCGCGCCATCCCCGCGACGTCGAGATCGAGCGCCGGCTTCGTGTCAGTCACCGTGGCGTCTGACATACCTTCCTGCCGGTCAAAGCCCCGCAAGTCCGTGAACCGCCAGTGCTCGTCCGCCGTGGTCGGCAGGGGCAGCTCCTCGAACCGCTTCGCGGCTTCCTCGCGCGTAAGGGTTGCCATCAGTCGCGCGGGGCGTAGTGGCGGTGCAGGACCATCTGATTGCCGTCCGGGTCGGCGAAGAACGCCATGTGGCAGACGCCGGTGTCGAGCACCTCGCCGTTGAACACGACGCCCTTTCCTTCGAGCTCCGCGCGCGCTTCGTGCACGTCCGGCACGCGCAGCGCGAACCCGGCGTCGTGCGGCGCGCGGAACGCGCCGCCGATCGACTCGAGGCTCAAGAGGTAGAGAAAGCCGTTGTCGCCGAGCTTGAACTCGGGGAACCCGCCGTCGCTCGTCTGCTCGAGCCCGATCGTCTCCGCGTAGAACTTCGTCGAACGCTCCATGTCGGTGACGGGCACGGCCCAGAAATCGACGTGCTCGACGATCAACTAGCCGACCGAGCCTTCCATCTGCAGCTGGATCAGGCGGTTCATCTCGACCGCGTACTCGAGCGGCAGCTCCTTGGTGATCGGCTCGACGAAGCCGCTGACGACCATCGCCGAGGCCTCCGCCTCGGAGAGCCCGCGCGACATGAGGTAGAACAGCTGCTCCTCACCGATCTTCGACACCGTCGCCTCGTGGCCGATGTCGACGTCGTTCTCGTCGATACGGATGTACGGGTACGTGTCGGAGCGCGATTCGTCGTCGAGGATCAGTGCGTCGCAGACCACCTTCGACCTGGCGCCGGTGGCGCCCTTCGCCACCTCGAGCAGCCCACGGTAGCCGGCGCGGCCGCCGTTCTTCGAAATCGACTTCGACGTGATCACCGACGAGGTGCGCGGCGCGATGTGGACGCACTTGCCGCCCGCATCCTGGTGCTGGCCCTTGCCGGCGAACGCGATCGAGAGCACCTCGCCGTGCGCACCCTCGCCCGTCAGCCAGATCGCCGGGTACTTCATCGTCAGCTTGGAGCCGAGGTTCCCGTCGACCCATTCCATCGTCGCGTTCGCCTCGGCGATCGCACGCTTGGTGACCAGGTTGTAGACGTTCGTCGACCAGTTCTGGATCGTCGTGTAGCGGCAGCGGCCGCCCTTCTTGACGACGATCTCGACCACGGCCGAGTGCAGCGAGTCCGTCGAGTAGATCGGCGCGGTGCAGCCCTCGACGTAGTGCACGTACGCGTCCTCGTCGACGATGATCAGCGTGCGCTCGAACTGGCCCATGTTCGCCGCGTTGATGCGGAAGTAGGCCTGGAGCGGCAGCTCGATCCGCACGCCCGGCGGCACGTAGATGAACGACCCGCCCGACCAGACGGCCGAATTCAGCGCCGCGAACTTGTTGTCGTTCTGCGGGATGATCGTCCCGAAGTACTGCTTGAAGATGTCCTCGTGCTCGCGCAGCGCGGTGTCGGTGTCGAGGAAGACGACGCCCTGTGCGGTCAGGCTCTCCTGCAGCTTGTGGTAGACGACCTCGCTCTCGTACTGCGCGCCGACGCCGGCGAGGTACTTCTTCTCTGCCTCGGGGATGCCGAGCTTGTCCCACGTGTCCTTGATGTCGGCCGGCAGGTCCTCCCACGACTCGGCCTGGTTCTCGGTCGGCTTGATGTAGTAGAAGATCGAGTCGAAGTCGATCTCGTGCAGGCTGGGCATGCCACCCCAAGTGGGCATCGGCCGCGCGAGGAAGTAGTCGAGCGACTTGTGGCGGAACTTCCGCATCCAGTCGGGCTCGCTCTTGTGGGAAGAGATCGCGTCGACGAGCTCGTGCGAGAGACCGCGGCCCGACTTGAAGAAGTAGTCCTTCGCCTCGTCGGGGTTCGAGAAGCCGTACTTCGTCAGGTAGTCGGAACCGATTTCCTGGACGATCTCGTTCTCGGTCTGACTCATACCGCCACCTTCTCCCACTCTTCGTAGCCGGTTGCCTCGAGCTTCTCGGCGAGCTCCTTGCCGCCCTCTTCCACGATGCGCCCGCCGACGAACACGTGCACGTGGTCGGGCTCGATGTAGTTGAGGATCCGCTGGTAGTGCGTGATCACGAGCGCGCCCATATCGGGGCCGACGAGCTCCTTCACGCCGCCGGCGACGATCTTCAGCGCGTCGATGTCGAGACCGGAGTCGGTCTCGTCGAGCACCGCGATCTTCGGGCGCAGCATCGCCATTTGCAGGATCTCCACGCGCTTCTTCTCGCCGCCCGAGAAACCGTCGTTCAGGTAGCGCGACGCGAGCTCGCGCGACACCTTGAGGCGATCCATCTGCGCGAGCAGCACCTTGCGGAACTCCGGCACGGGCATCGGGTTCTCCACGCCGTCGTTGCGCGCCTTGCGCGTCGCGTTGATCGCCTGGCGGAGGAAGTTCGTCACCGTGACACCCGGGATCGCATGTGGGTACTGAAACGCGAGGAACAGCCCGGCCTGCGCGCGCGCGTCGGCCTCGGCCTCCGTGATGTCGGTGCCGTCGAGCAGGATCTGCCCGTCGGTGACCTCGTAGGCCGGGTGCCCGGCGATCGCGTAGGCGAGGTTCGACTTCCCGGACCCGTTCGGGCCCATGATCGCGTGCACCTCGCCGGAGGAGACTTTGAGGTCGACGCCCTTCACGATCGGGGTGCCGTCCTCGAGCGCGACGTGGAGGTTCTTCAATTCGAGTGTCGCCAAGGCGCTCGTAGCGTAGCCGAGTGGGTGTTCGAGCCCGGTTCGGGAACCCCGCCGAAACGCTGATACCCTCTGGCTATGGGAAACATCGGCGCGCCCGAGATCATCCTCCTGCTGCTCGTCGCTCTGCTCCTCTTCGGGGCGAAGCGGTTGCCGGAGATCGGTCGGTCGCTCGGCAGCGGGATGCGTGAGTTCAAGGATTCGGTGACCGGCAACACGCCGAGCCACACCGAAACCACCACGCAGCTTCCCGTGGGGACGCAGGACACCACCCCCACGCCGCAGCGCGAGAACGAAACCGTTCGTTAGGGAATGAAGCTCCGCCCACCGCGCCGACTCGGGCACGGCGAGGAGGCAACGCTCGTCGAGCACCTCGAGGAGCTGCGACAGCGACTGTTCGTGTGCCTCGGCGCGCTGCTCGTCGGCTTCGTCGTCGCGTACGTCTTCCACCGGCACCTCGTCCACTGGCTCGAGCTCGAACTCCCGAAGGGCGATCGCCGACTCACGACGCTGACGATCGGCGAGCCGTTCATGACCTCGCTGTGGCTCTCGGTCTACGCCGGGTTCCTCGTCTCGCTGCCGATCATCATCTGGCAGGCCTGGGCGTTCTTCCTGCCCGCGTTCGACGCCTCGCACGCCCGTATGCTGCGCCTCTTCGTCTTCATCGCGACGCTCATGCTCGTGATCGGCGTCGCGTTCGGCTACTGGGTCGCGCTGCCCAAGGCCTCGCACTTCCTCGCCAACTACGACAAGGGCCAGTACCAGAACTTCATCCGCGCGCGCGACTACATCGGCTTCGCGGCCAAGGTCCTGGTCGCGATGGCGATCGTCTTCGAGCTGCCGCTGTTCGTGATCGGGCTGACGCGGATCGGGATCATCGAGACGCGCACGCTCCGCCGCTCACGCCGCGTCGGCTACTTCGTCGTCTGCTGCATCGGCGTCCTCCTGCCGGGCGTCGACCCGGTGACGACGATCATGGAAACCGTTCCGCTCCTCGTGCTCTACGAGGCGTCGATCTGGGCCTCGGTGCTGCTCGAGCGCCGCGCCGAACGCCGCGCGACGTACCCGATCGGCACGTGATCTCCGCGGTATCCGCGGACTGGGTCCTGCCGGTCGACGGGCCTCCGATCGAAGGCGGCGTCGTCCGCTACGACGGCGGCCGGATCGTCGAGGTCGGGCCCGGGCGCGCCGAACATCACTACGCCGAGGCGGCGATCGTCCCCGGCTTCGTCAACGCGCACACGCACCTCGAGTACGCGAACTACGCCGGCTTCGGGGACGGGGTGCCGTTCGGCCCGTGGATCAGGACGCACATCGCGCGCAAGGCGGAGCTCGACGCGGCGGCCATGCTCGCGGTCGCGCGGCTCGGCGCGCTGGAGTGCCTGCGCTCGGGCGTGACGACCGTCGCCGACTACAGCTTCTCCGGCGCCGCCGCGCGTGCGGCCGGCGACGCCGGCCTGCGGGCGACCGTCTACCTCGAGGTGTTCGCGGTCGACCCGGACGACGCGGAGAAGCAGTGGACGGAGAAGCGCGCGCACGTCGAGGAGACGCCGCTCGTCCGCATCGGCATCTCCCCGCACGCGCCCTACACGTGCTCGCTCGACACGTACCGCTTCTGCCTCTCGCTCGGCGTGCCGGCCGGGACGCATCTCGCAGAGAGCCCCAACGAGACGGACTGGCTTCTGCACGGCCGCGGGCCGCTGGAGGAGATCGCCGCGCTTCTCGTCCCACCGCCCGGAAAGCGCCCCGTCGAGGCGCTGGAGCCCGTGCTCGGCCCGGACCTCCTGTGCGCCCACTGCGTCGAGGTCGACGGGGCCGACATCGCCCTCCTCGCGGCCCGCGACGTCCCCGTCGCCCACTGCCCCCGCTCGAATGCGCTGCTCGGCTGCGGGATCGCACCGCTCGGGGCGCTGCAGGCCGCAGGAGTCCGCGTCGGGCTCGGCACCGACTCGCCGGCCTCGACACCGTCGTTCGACCTGTTCGAAGAGCTCCGCACCGCCGTGTATTCGGCACGGGCCCGCGAGCGGCGCGCCGACGCGCTCGGGGCGACCGACGCACTCGAGCTCGCCACGATCCACTCGGCCCGCGCACTACGACTCGACGCGGAGGTGGGTACGCTGACCGCCGGAAAGCGCGCTGATCTGACGGTCGTGTCGCTCGCCGGGAGCCCGTACCATCCGGTCGAGGATCCGGCTGCGGCGGTCGTGTTCGGCGGCTCTCCGGACCGAGTGCTCGAGACGATCGTCGACGGACAGACCCGCTACCGGAAGGCCGAAGAAACACAGTGGCGAGAGGTACGCAGCATCGCAAGCGCCGCACGGGCCCGAATGCTCGGAAACCCGCAACCTCCCCTTCCGTAGCGGCGAGCCGGAAGCGGCGCCCGCCCGAGTGGCAGGAGCAACTGTTCTTCCAACGCCTGCGCGTGCATGCGAAGTGGGCGTTCGTGTTCCTGGCCCTCGTGTTCGGGCTGGGCTTCGTCTTCCTCGGCATCGGGTCCGGCGCGAACGGGATCACCGACGCGCTCCAGAACGCGTTCGGCAGATCGAGCGGCGGCCCGTCGATCTCGAACCTCGAGCACAAGACCCAGAAGAACCCGCTGGACGCGAAGGCGTGGCGCGACCTCGCGACCGCTTACGAGACGAAGCAGCGCACGAACGACGCGATCATCGCGCTGGCGCAATACACCGGCCTGCGCCCGAAAGACGGCGACGCCCTCTCCGAGCTCGCAACCCAGTACGGCAAGCAGGCGAGCACGTATGCGACCGACTACCAGAACAGCCTCCAGGCGGCAGCCGTCCTGACGCCGCCGTTCGCGGCCTTCCCGCCGGCCGCCACGTCGCCGTTCGGAAAGGCGCTCAACGACCCGAAGGCGCTGCAGGACCCGATCTCGGCGACGCTTCGCGCGCAGGCGCAGGCGACACAGCAGACGGCCCTGTCGAACTACCAGACGGCGATCAAGAACGCCGAAGACACCTACCAGAAGCTCGCGAAGCTGACGCCCAAGGACCCGAACGCGCAGTTCCAGCTCGGCCAGTCAGCCGACAGTGCAGGCGACTCGAAGGTCGCCCTCGCGGCCTACAAGGCCGTGGTCAAGCTCGTCCCTGTGAAGACGGATCCACTCCGCACCGAGGCCCAGGCGCGCATCAAAGCGCTGACGCCGACGGCCAAGAAGTAGACTCTCGCCCGTCGCGGCAAGCCGATGCGGGGGGACAGATGAACTTCGATATCAAGACCGAGCAGATCTCTGACGACGCCTACGTGATCTCCCTCGCGGGTGAGGTCGACCTGTACACGGCGCCCGAGTTCAAGCAGCAGCTGCTCGAGGTGATCGGCCAGGGAGGGAAGAGCGTGATCGTCGACTTCACGTCGACCACGTTCATCGACTCGACGACGCTCGGCGTCCTCGTTGGCGGGGTCAAGCGCCTGCGCACGAACGACGGCCAGCTTTCGCTCGTCTGCAGCGACCGGAACATCACGAAGATCTTCGAGATCACCGGCCTCGACCGCGTCTTCGCGATCCACGCCTCGCGCGACGAGGCGATCGCGAACCTCGGCCTCTCCCAAACGAGCTCGTAACCTGCGCCGCGCCCTCGGAATAGCGACCGTCCTCCTCGCCGCGCTCGCCGCGGCCGGTTGCGGCGCGGTCGGACGCGTCGGGCAGGGCGACGTCGCTCACGGGAAGCAACTCTTCCAGGCGACGACCAGCAAGGGCTCGTGCGCGTCGTGCCACACGCTCGCCGACGCCGGTTCCAAGGGAACGCTCGGGCCGAACCTCGACGACGCCTTCTCCTCCGACAAGTCCCAGGGCTTCTCCGAGCAGACGATGGCCGACATTGTCCGCGGCCAGATCGCGTATCCCGAGGAGCCGATGCCCGCGAACCTCTATCGCGGGCAGGACGCGCGCGACATCGCGCTGTACGTCGCGAAATGCGCGGGAGTGAACCCCTGCGGCGTGACCGCGGAGACCTCCAAGCCGGCGACGACCACCACCTCGACGGCGACGACGCCCACCTCGAAGCCGGACGGCAAGGCGGTCTTCGCCAAGGCCGGCTGCGGCGGCTGTCACACGCTCAAGGCCGCCGGCTCGAGCGGCAACGTCGGCCCGAACCTCGACCAGCTGAAGCCGTCCAAGGCGACGGTGACGCACCAAGTCGAGGTCGGCGGCGGCGCGATGCCGTCCTTCAAGGGGCAGCTGAGCCCGGCCGAGATCGATGCCGTCGCGACGTTCGTCTCGTCGAACGCCGGGAAGTAGCTCCCGGACGAAGAGGTGTCAGACACCTTGGGTGTCAGACACCCCCACCCACACCGGCACTGAGCCGCTTGCCGAGGACGAGGTACGGCGGGTACCCCAGGCCGAAATCGACCTCGGCAAGCTCGCTCCACCCGTTCTTCGCGTAGAACCCCCGCGCCTTGCGGGAGCTGCGCTGCGTCGAGAGGAGCGCGCGATCGTGCCGCTGGCGCGTCAGCAGCTGCGCAAGGAGGCGTGAGCCGACGCCGCGGCGCTGGAGCGCCGGCCGCACGTGCAGCTCGACGATCTCGAAGTGCGGCGGATCGAGCCATTCCGCACGCTGCGCCTCCGTGAGCGCGCGGGAGACGCGATCGGTCCACCACTGGCCTTCCTCGCCCGTGTAGCCGTAGCCGAACCCGACAACCTGGCCGCCGTCACGGGCGGCAAGGAACACGAAGTCCTCGCGCGCCGCATGTCGCGGCAGCCGGTCTCCGGCCCACTCGTCGGAGAGCGCGCCCGCGCCGAGCGCCGCCCGGTGCACATCGCGCAGCTCCGCCCGCAAGGGGAGCGGATCGAGCTCGACGATCTCGATCAGGGGCGGTCGACGATGACGTGGGTGACCGGCAGCGCGAACCGCTCGCGCGCCTTCTCGACGACTCCGCGCTCGAGCCAATGCGACTTCCCGAGCGGATGCGTCGAGACGACCAGCTCGTCGGGCCGGAACGTGCGAAGCGCGTCCTCGATCGCCTGGATCGGGTCGCCGTCGCCGATCTCGCCGGACGCCTGGATCCCTGCCCCCTGCATCGTCTGCAGGCTCGTGTCGAGACGCTCCTGCGCCTTCTGCCGGGCATCGTCCTCGTCGGAGGCCCAGTGGCGCAGCGGCGAGTTGAGCGCCGGGCAGACGACGAGCACGCGCGCCCGGCGGTCTGCGATCCGCTCGCGGATCGTCTCGAGCAGCTGCGAGCCGCCGACCGTCTCGTTGGCGACAACGAGGACGCGGTGCTCCTCGGGGGGAGACGGGGCCGGCGCCTGCCGCACCGGCGCTTGCGCTTCGCCGCGGCGAACGACGAACCACCAGAGCACGCCTGCTGAGAGCACGACGAACACGACGACGCCGACCCAGACGTTGATCACCGACCCGATCACGATCAGCGCGAAGTAGCCGATCGTCAGGAGGACGAACCGGAATGCGTCTGTCTCGCTCCGGATCGGATTGCGCATTGATGCCGCGCTAGAGCAGGTAGACGGTCACGTAGACCACGATCCACATAACGTCGACGAAGTGCCAGTAGATACCGCCGATCTCGATGCCGTGGTGGTGCTCGGGTGAGAAGTGGCCTCGGAAGGCTCTGACCATCATCACCGTGAGGATCGACAGCCCGACGAACACGTGCGCGCCGTGCAGGCCGGTGAGCCCGAAGAACGTCGCGGCGAACGATGTGTCGGAGGTGTTGAAGCCGATCCGGTGATACTCGACCACCTGCGTCAGCAGGAACGCGAGCCCCAGCAGCACGGTGAGCACCAGCCCCGCCTGGAGCCCGGCGCGGTTGCCCTTCTTGATCGACGAGTCCGCCCAGTGCATCGTGAAGCTCGACGTCACGAGGATCAGCGTGTTGACACCCGCAACGAACGCAGGCCGATGGAAGCCCGGCGGCGGCCACTGGCCGCCGAACGCGTGGTTCACGACGCGATCGAAGAAGTAGACGGTGAAGAACGAGCCGAAGAGCATGATCTCCGACGCGATGAAGAGGAACATGCCGAGCACGCTCGGCGACACGCGCGAGCTGTAGTGGATCGGCGGGGGGCCGTGGTGCTCTTCGGCGACGGCGGTCATACAGCGACGGGGTTGTTGGCAGAGACGACGTGGTCGACGGGCAGCCCCGTGTCCTTCTTCAGGCGCTCGACGAGATCCCTGCGCAGCCAGCCGGAGCGCTCGCCCGGGAACGTCGAGACGATGATCTCGTCGACGCGCTCGTCGTGGACTGCCTGCCGCGCCGCGGTGTACGGGTCGGGGTGCACGACCTGGCCGTGCGCGTCGATCCCTTCGCTGCGCAGCTCGCTGAGCGCGCGGCGCAAACGGCGGTCGGCCTCGTCGTGTCGCTCGCCGTCGCTCTGAGGCGCGACGATCAAGAAGCTCGCCTCGGCCTGCGCGGCGCGCGCGCGGATGCGATCGAGGAGCTCGGGCGAAACGACGGTCTGGTTCGCGATCACGAGCACGTTGCGGCCGGGCTCCTCGTTGCCCGCGACGACGTGCGCCACCGGGAGGCCCCCCGCAACCCGCTCGATGTCCTCGACGACGTTCCGCCGCATCCACCCCGAGCGCTCCGCCGGATGCGTGGAGACGACGATCTCGTCGACCTTCGGTTCGAGCTGTGCGATCGCATCCTTCACGGCCTGCACCGGCCCGGTCTCGACGACGAAGCCCTGCGCCGCGAAGCCTGCCTCGCGAAGTGCCTTCAGCGTCTTCTCGAGGCGCCGGCCGGCAGAAGCGCGGCGCGTGTCCTCGTAGACGACGTAGCCGCGTGCCGGCTCGTTGACCGGCGCGATCAC
>DATINO010000134.1:0-22558 GCA_035474195.1 Gaiellaceae bacterium | reverse complement strand
TCGATCCGGCGCTGACGGCGTTCGTCAGCCGGTACCGCGAAGCGTTGAAGAGCGGACAGGCGCGCGAGGACGGCAGAGGCACGTTCGACGGGCGGAGCGTGATCTGGCTGCGGTTCGCGTACCGGCTGTTCGGCGAGCGGGTCGGCATCGACGCCAAGACGTACTCCCCTGTCGTGATCGAGCCGCTCGGCGCACGGGGCAAGCCGGTCGAGCCGACCTGGAGGGTCACCGAGATCGGGACCGGACCGTACCGGCCGTCCGACTTCCGCGCACGCAAGCCCGTCGCGTTCCTCAACATCAGCAGCCATCTGCAGACGATCGCGCCGACCAAGGCGGCGCGACTCGTCGGCTGGACGCCAGTGTGGCTGGGTCGCTCATTCCGGGGCATCCCGCTCCAATACGCGCAGCTTCAGCTGCTGTCGCACGATCCGCCGGTGCCGGTGCGCCTGTCGAAGGGCGTCTACTTCGCGTACGGCCGTGTCGCCGATCGCATTCAGGTCTCGGAGGCGAAGGCGCGCGAACCGATCTATTGGCTCGCGCCCGGCGGCGCGCCTGCACCCGGCACGGCGCTTCTGCGCCGCGCGCCCGTGACCGGCTTGGGGCTGGTGAAGCGCACCTGTCAAGCGCAGGTGCACGCGGACGATGTGTGGGTCACCGTCGAGGGCTGGAACCGCGCGGCGTCGCTCTGCATCGCTGCGGCGCGAGCACTCGCGAGGGTCCGTCCGTGAGAAGCGGCCTGGTCGTATTGCTCGTCGCCGAGCGCAGGTGTCGGTCGTGCGCGAGTCGCCGGCCGCAGGAGCCCGGCGGAAGGCCGTCTACGGCATCGATATCGCCGGCGCCGGCAGCACGCGGTGCCCACCGATCCAGACCTCGTATTGACGCATAGACTCGTCGCGTGGCCCTGCTCTCGATCCGGGACGTGACGCGCCGCTTCGGCGGGATCGTCGCGATCGACGAGGTGTCGCTCGACGTCGACCCCGGGCAGATCGTCGGGCTGATCGGCCCCAACGGCGCCGGCAAGACGACGCTCTTCAACGTGATCACGCGGCTGTACAGGCCCGACTCGGGCGAGCTCGACTTCGACGGCAAGAGCCTGCTGCGCACGCCGCCGCACCGCGTCGTCCGCCGCGGGATCGCGCGCACGTTCCAGAACGTCGAGCTCTTCAAGACGATGTCGGTGCTCGACAACGTGCTCGTCGGCGCGCACACCAGCACGCGGCCGTTCGGCGGGCGGACCGGCGACGCGCGTGCGCTCGAGATCCTCGACTACGTTGGCATCGCCGGCGTCGCGCGTCGTCCCGCAGCGGGGCTGCCGTTCGGGACGCTGAAGCGCGTCGAGCTGGCCCGTGCCCTTGCGTCCGAGCCACGGCTCCTGCTCCTCGACGAGCCTGCGGGCGGCCTCAATCACGAGGAGGTCTCGGAGCTCGGCACGTTCATCACGAGGCTGCGCGACGACTTCGACCTCACCATTCTTCTCGTCGAGCACCACATGGGGCTCGTGATGGGAATCGCCGAGCGTGTCCACGTCCTCGACTTCGGCCGCAAGATCGCCGAGGGCACGCCGGACGAGGTGCAGCGCAACCCGGCGGTGATCGAGGCGTACCTCGGCGCAGAGACCGCCGCGGCGTGACACGGCATCTCGACTGGGACGGGACCCTGAACGTCAGGGACCTGGGCGGCGTCGCGCTCGAAGACGGTGGCGAGACACGCTACGGCGTGCTCGTGCGCGCGGACAACATCGGGCTCCTGACCGACGACGGCTGGCGTTCCCTCGCCGCGCACGGTGTCAGGCGGATCGTCGATCTTCGGTGGCCGGAAGAGCTCGACGAGGATCCGCCCCGCGACGTCGACATCGACGTCGTGCACGTGTCGCTGCTCGGTGTGCTCGACCCCGATTTCAGCGACGACATCCGCGATTACATGGCGGTCGACGATCCGGCCGGCTACTGGGCGATCTCGTACACGCGCATCCTGCGCGCGTTCGCGCCGAACTTCGCGGTCGCGCTCGGTGCGGTCGCCGACGCGCCGGCAGGCGCCGTCGTCTTCCACTGCACGGGCGGCAAGGACCGCACCGGGCTCGTCGCCGCGCTGATTCTTCGGCTCGCCGGCGCTCCGATCGAGGAGATCGCGCGCGACTACTCGCTGAGCCAGGAGCGGCGGGCCGGCGCGCCGGATTCCTGGGTCGATGCGGCGCCCGACGAGGACGAGCGGGCACGCCGCCTGTTCATGCAGCACACGCCGCCTGAGGCGATGCAGCGGGCGCTCGAGCAGCTCGAGCGCGAGCACGGCAGCGTGGAGGCGTACCTGCGGTACATCGGACTCGCCGAAGAACGCATCGAACGCCTGCGCGAACGCCTCCGCCCGAATTGAAGGAGCCGCGCGCGGCGGGGCGAAAGGTCCCAGTCCCGTGACTCGTCTCGCCGTCCTTGCGGCGGTCGCGGCTCTCGCCGCGCCCGCCGGCGCCCTCGCAGGCGTCAACCCCCAGATTGCGGGGCTTCAGGTCGCCCTGCGCGCGCACGGGCTCTATCTCGCACAGATCGACGGGCTCGCCGGCGCCCGCACGGCGGCGGCCGTCCACGCCTTCCAGCGCGCGCACCATCTGTCGGTCGGCGCCGCGGACACGCGCACGCGCATCGCGCTCGGTCCGCTCGGACGCCCGCTGTTCGGATCGCGGATCCTGAAGCGCGGAGACTTCGGGCTCGACGTTTCGGTGCTCCAGTTCCTCCTGACGCGCCGCGGCGTCTACAGCGGCGCGCTCGACGGGTACTTCGGTGCCGAGACCGCCGCGTCGCTGAAGCGCTACCAGCGGCTCATGCACCTCTCGGCCGACTCGATCGTCGGCCCCCGAACGCTCTCGACGATCGCGCGGCGGGACCGCGTACCGGTTCGCAGCACCGTGCCGATGGCGGTGGTGTCGACCGTCCACGTCGTTCGCGTCGGTGACACGCTGACGGCGATCGCAAAGAGCGCCGGCACGACGATTGCCGCTGTCGCCTCACTGAACCACATCGATGCGAGCAAGCCGATCCTGATCGGGCAGCGGCTGCGCGTCCCGTCACGCACTGCCGGCCTCGCTGCGACGCAGAGCGACGTCCGCGCGCGGCTCGACTACTGGTCGGCGGATCTCGCCGTCGACTCGCATCTCGTGCGCGCGCTCGCCTGGATGGAATCGGGGTACCAGACGCGGATCGTGTCGTCGGCCGGCGCGCGCGGTGTGCTGCAGACGTTGCCGACGACGCGCGAGTACGTCGAGACGGTGCTCGCGGGTCGACGGATCCCACACACGGTGGATGGCGACATCGAGGTCGGGATCCTCTATCTCCGCCACCTCCTGCAGGTGTTTCACGGGAACGAGGGGCTCGCGCTCGCCGCCTGGTACCAGGGCGAACGCGCGGTCAACGAGCACGGGGTGTACAACGTCTCGAAGCCGTTCGTCGCGAACGTGCTCGCGCTCAAGCTCCGCATGTGATGAGAACGCTGCTCGCCGCCTTGTTCCTCGTCGCCGTCATCCCGGCGGCGATGGCGGCGCCGGAGCGGACAACGCCGGGGCAGGGCCGGCCCAGCTTCCCGCCGGCGTGGGCGCAGCATCATGCGTTACGGCAGGTGCTCGACCGGCGGCAGATCGTCTCGTGCGGCGGCGGTCACGGTGATGCTGTCGCGCTCACCTTCGACGACGGGCCGAGCCCGTACACGACCCAGCTGCTCCGGATCCTGCAGCGAGGCGGCGCGCACGCGACATTCTTCGATGTCGGCAACCGGCTCGCGTACTGGCCGGACGCCGCGCATGCGGAAGCCCGGCTGGGCGGCGTCGGCAACCACACGTGGTCGCATGCGCACCTGACGCGCCTGCCGCACTGGCTCGTCTGGCTCGAGTTGATGCGGACGCAGTACGAGGTGGGCGCGCAGGTCGGCTGGAAGCCGCGGCTCTTCCGGACGCCGTACGCGGAGCACTCGCCTGCGACCGACCGCATCTCGCTGCGGCTCGGGCTCGTCGAGGTCTTCTGGAACGTCGACGCGCGGGACGACGTCCCAGATGCCCGGGTCGGGGCGATCGTCCGGAACGTCGAGCGCGGACTGCGGCCCGGGTCGATCATCCTCCTGCACGACCTCCATCCCTGGACGGTGCGGGCGCTGCCGTGGATCCTGCAGGCGATCCATGCCCGCGGCCTGCGCGCGGTCTCCGTCCAGGAGCTGCTCGCGATCGATCCGCCCGCACCGCGCCAGCGGTGTCCCTACGACTCGGCGTCGTGAAGCGCGCCGCGGTGCGCCTCCCGAGGACTTTCTAGCTCTCGAGCGCGAGCAGGTCGTCGACCGTCTCGCGCCGCCGGATCAGCCGCGCCTCGCCGTCTGCGACGAGCACCGCCGCGGGCCGCGGTACCGCGTTGTACGTCGACGACATCGCAAGCGTGTAGGCGCCCGTGACGGGCACCGCGATGACGTCGCCGCGCTGGGGGAGCGGCAGCTCCACGCGCTCGATCAGGACATCGCCCGACTCGCAGTGCTTCCCTGCGATCGCGAAGGCGCCGTCGGGCTCGGCGTCGGCGCGCGACGCGAGCAGCGCGGCGTAGCGGGCGTTGTACATCGCCGGCCGCGGGTTGTCGGACATCCCGCCGTCGACGGTGACGTAGGTCGTCGCGGCGCTCGCGCGCTTCACGCCACCGACGGTGTAGAGCGTGATTCCGGCCCGCGAGACGAGCGACCGGCCGGGCTCGAGCGCCAGGTGCGGCTCCGGCAACTGCTGCAGGTGCCACGCGCGGCGCAGCTCGCCGACGAGGCCGCCGACGAACTCCTCGATGCTGAACGACGGCTCCTCGACCACGTGGCGCACGCCGAGCCCGCCGCCGAGGTCGATCAACCGAGGCGTCCAGCCGAGCTCCGCTCGCAGGCGGGCGGCGAACTGCGCGACCCAGTCGACCGTCATCAGCGATGCGCCGAAGTGCATCAGCTGCGACCCGACGTGGACGTGCAGCCCCTCGCACTCGGGTAATCGGCGGATGAGCTCGACCGCGTCGTCGGGCGGCAGTCCGAACTTCGAGCCGTGGTGCGCGGTCTTCACTGCTTCGTGCGTGTCGGCTTCGATCCCCGGCGTGACGCGGACGAGGAAGCGCTCGACGCCGGCGGAGCCTGCGCGTTCCAGCTCGTCCAGGGAGTCGAGCACGACGAGCGCGCCCGCAGCCGCCGCCCCGCGCAGTAGTTCGTCCTCCTTGTTGTTCCCGTGCACGACGAGCCGTTGTCCGTCGAGCCCTGCGCGGAGCGCGAACGCCAGCTCGCCCGCGGTCGAGACGTCGGCGCCGAGGCCTTCCTCGGCGAAGAGCCGCAGGACGGCGACCGACGGGAACGCCTTCGTGCCGTAGGCGATGAGCGCGTCCGGCGCCGCCGCGCGGTACGCGCGCGCCTGGTTGCGCAGCGTCGCCTCGTCGTAGACGACGAGCGGTGTCCCGAACCTGGCGGCGAGGTCGGTCGCCGGCACGCCGCCGAGGACGAGCGATCCGTCGTCGATCGACGCCCCGTCGGGCAACAGGTCGAGCACGCGTGGCACCTCAGGCATTGTGGCCGATGCGTGTTCGCCCATCTCGCCGATCTCGCGTGGCGCCGTCCTCGGCGGATCCTCGTGGCCGCCGTCATGCTCGCGGTCGCCGCCGGAGCGTTCGGTGCGAGCACCCCGTCGCGCCTGAGCGCGAGCGATAACGACTACCAGGACAGAGGTTCCGAGAGCTACCGGACGTTCCAGCTGCTCTCGCAGCGGACGGGTGTGATCCCAGGGCCGTCCATCGTGATCATCGCGTCCCGTGCCGACGCGGGACGAGCTGCCTCGGTCCTTCGCCGCGACCCCGCGGTCGCCGTGGTGCGACGTCAGGATCGCGCGCGCTCGGTCGTGATCGCCGCCTACCTCCGCAACGGGAGCGACACGAGCCGCGCCGCCCGCCGGATCGAGCACGCCGCGCCCGGTCTCGTCGGCGGGCCTGCGGTCGCGAGCGAGCAGGTGCGGCGGCAGTCCGAGCGCGACCTCCTGCGGGCTGAGCTGATCGCGTTCCCGCTCCTGCTCGCGCTCGGAATCTGGATCTTCCGCGGTCTTGTCGCGGCGCTCCTGCCCGTCGCCGCAGGCGTGCTCTCGATCGTCACGACGCTCGCGATGCTGCGCCTCGCGAACTCGGCGGTCACCATCTCCGTGTTCGCGCTCAACCTCGTCACCGGCGCGGGGCTCGGGCTCGCGATCGACTACAGCCTCCTGCTGCTCTCGCGGTACCGCGAGGAGCTTGCGCACTCCGAGCCGCAGGCGGCGCTCCGCACGACGGTTGCGACGGCGGGGAGGACGGTCGCGTTCAGCGCCGTCACGGTCGCCGCAGCTTTCGCGTCGCTGCTCGTCTTCCCACTCGCATTCCTGCGGTCGATGGCGATCGGCGGGATAGCGGTCGCGCTGCTCGCGGGAGTCGTCGCGCTGCTCGTCGTCCCGGCCCTCTTTGCGCTCCTCGGGCGCCGCGTCGACGCGCTCGCGATTCGCCGCGGCCGGCCGCCGGGAACGGGCGGGTGGTACCGCTTCGCACACGGCGTGATGCGTCGGCCGCTGCCGATCGCGGTTGCGACGGCCACCGCGCTGATCGCGCTCGGCCTGCCGTTCCTCGGCGTCCGCTTCACCGGTGTCGACGCGTCGGTGCTGCCGACGAGTGCGAGCGCGCGCCAGGTCCAGGACGCGATCCACGCGCGTGCGCCCGAGCACGTCGTCGCATCTCGCTCGACGCTCGTGCATGTGCGCCGGCTGCGCGGCGTCGCCGCGATGACAGCGCCCCGGCCGCTCGGCGGTGGACTGTGGACGGCCGACGTGACACCGGCCGCGCCCCCGATGTCAGGCGGCGCGAAGGACCTCGTCCACCGGATCCGCGCGCTCCCGGGGACCTCCGTCGCCGGCGTCACCGCGTGGTACCTCGACACGTCGTCGTCGCTGCGACGGCATCTGCCCGCGGCGGGCGCGATCCTCGCGCTCACGATCATCGCGCTGCTCTATCTCGTCACGCGGTCGGTGATCTTGCCGCTGAAGGCGGTGGTGATGAACGCGCTCAGCCTTTCGGCTGCGTTCGGCGTTCTCGTGTGGGTGTTCCAGGACGGGCGGCTCGAGGGTGTCCTTCACTACTCGAGCCAGGGCGCGCTCGAGCTGACCCAACCCGTGCTCCTGTTCGCGATCGCATTCGGTCTCGCGACCGACTACGGCGTCTTCCTGCTCTCGCGCATCCGCGAGGCCCACGAGAGCGGCTTGCCGAACCGCGAGGCGGTCGCGCTCGGCCTCGAACGGACGGGCCGCGTCGTCACGGCGGCCGCGCTGCTCTTCTGCGTCGCGGTCGGGTCGTTCGCGACGTCGGGGATCGTGATCGTGAAGGAGGTCGGGCTCGGCATCGCGCTCGCCGTCGCGATCGACGCCTCACTCGTCCGGGCGCTGCTGGTCCCGAGCCTGATGGCGCTGCTCGGGGACTGGAATTGGTGGCGGCCAGGCCGAAAGCCTGGCAAGATGGAAGGCGATGGAGCTGCTCCTTAGCTGACCCAGGGAACCTCGCGGCGACGAGCCGCGCCGGCTCCCGACGGCCTCTCATGCGAGAGGCTTTTTCATTTCATGGACAGATACGACGCACACGAGATCGAAGCGAAATGGCAGGCCGTCTGGGAGGACGAGCAGGCCTTCCACGCGGCCGACCCCGAGCCCGGGGACGACAAGGCGCGCTTCTACATGCTCGAGATGCTGCCATACCCATCCGGGCAGCTGCACATGGGGCATGTCCTCAACTACACGATGGGCGACGTCGTCACGCACTTCCGCCGGCGCACCGGCCACGAGGTGCTGCGCCCGATGGGGTTCGACTCGTTCGGCCTGCCGGCCGAGAACGCCGCGATCCGCGAAGGCGGTCACCCGCTCGAGATCACCGAGCGCAACATCGCGACGATCACGAACCAGATGCGCCGCATGGGCTGGGCGATCGACTGGCAGCGCGTCGTGTCCGCCCACGAGACGACGTACTACCACTGGACGCAGTGGCTCTTCCTGAAGTTCCTGGAGAAGGGGCTCGTGTACCGCAAGGAGGCGCCGGTCAACTGGTGCCCGAACGACCAGACCGTGCTCGCGAACGAGCACGTCGTCGACGGGAAGTGCTGGCGGTGCGGCGCCGTCGTCGAGGCGCGGAACATGGCGCAGTGGTTCTTCAAGATCACCGCGTACGCGGACCAGCTGCTCGACGACCTGGCGACGATCGACTGGCCCGAGCGCACGAAGAAGATCCAGACGAACTGGATCGGGCGCTCCGACGGGGCCGAGGTGTTGTTCCGGGTCGACGAGCTCGACATCGACATCGCTGTCTTCACGACGCGGCCCGACACGCTGTTCGGTGCGACGTTCTTCGTCGTTGCGCCCGAGTCGCCGCTCGTCGACACGCTCGTCGACGGAACGGCAGACGCGGACGAGGTGCGCGCGTACGCGCGTGTCGCTGGAGCGCGCCCCACCGAGGAGCGCGAGCAACGCGAGAAGACGGGCGTCTTCACCGGTCGCTACGCGACCAACCCGGTGAACGGCGAGCGCATCCCGATCTGGGTCGCCGACTACGTACTGATGGAGTACGGCACGGGCGCGATCATGGCGGTGCCGGCGCACGACGAGCGGGACGCCGAGTTCGCCGCCGCGTTTGCGCTGCCGGTCGTCGCCGTCATCTCGGAGGACGGGACGCTCGTCAATTCCGGCGAGTTCAACGGGCAGGAGGCGAACGCGGCGAAGGGCGCGATCGTGCAATGGCTGTCCGAGCACGGCCGTGCCAAGCAGGCGATCAACTACCGGCTGCGCGACTGGAGCTTCTCGCGCCAGCGCTACTGGGGAGCGCCGATCCCCGTCGTCTACTGCGAGACGTGCGGGATCGTCCCGGTGCCGGAGAGCGACCTGCCCGTGCTGCTGCCCGAGGTCGAGGACTACCGCCCTAAGGGCAAGCCGCCACTAGCCTCCAACGAGGAGTTCATGAACGTTGCCTGCCCGTCGTGCGGCGGCGCGGGCCGGCGCGAGGCCGACACGATGGACACGTTCGTCGATTCGTCCTGGTACTACCTGCGCTACTGCGATCCGCACAACGCGGAGGCGCCGTTCGAGCGGCGGTTGGTCGACGCGTGGATGCCGATCGACCAGTACATCGGCGGCATCGATCACGCGAAGGGGCACCTGCTCTACTCGCGCTTCTTCGTCAAGGCGATGAACGACTGGGGGATGCTCGGCTTCCGCGAGCCGTTCCAGCGGCTGTTCCACCAGGGCTGGGTGCTGCTCGACGGTCGGAAGATGTCGAAGTCGCAGGCCGGTGTGTCCCCCGACGAGCTCGTCGATCAGTTCGGCGCCGACGCGATTCGCATCTACATCCTCTTCCAGGGGCCTGCCGACCAGGACATCAACTGGAGTCCGGACGGGATCGAGCCGATGGTGCGGTTCGTCCGCCGCTTCTGGCGGGTCGTGCACGAAGCAGCGGCGCAGCCCGAGTCGCCCGCGGGCGTCGACACGGCGCTCGCGCGCAAGGCTCACGAGACGATCGCGCGCGTGACCGACGACATCGATCGCCGGTTCGTGTTCAACACGCCGATCGCCGCCGTGATGGAGCTGGTCAACGAGCTGTCGAAGAAACCCGACGATCCGGCCGCGAGGTTCGCCGCGGAGACGGCCGTCTCGGTGCTGCAGCCGTATGCCCCGCACGTGTGCGAGGAGCTCTGGGGCATGCTCGGCAAGTCGCGGCTGTGGGATTCGCCGTGGCCGGTCGCCGACGAGGCGCTGCTCGTGCACGACGAGGTCGAGCTGGTGCTGCAGGTGAACGGCAAGGTGCGTGACCGCGTTCGTGTTCCGGCCGGCCTGTCGGACGACGAGCTGATCGAGCGGGCGCGCGCGTCCGAGAAGGTGCAGGCGCACGTGAACGGCGGAGACGAGCAGCGCGTGATCGTGGTGCCGGACAAGCTCGTCAACATCGTCGTCTGAGTTTTCTCTGTTTCGGCACGAAGCCGTTTCCCACGTGTGACACCTTTGGCGGCAGCCTGGTCGGGTGGACACGTTTCCGATCACGGTCTCGACGCGGCGCCTCCTGGCGGCCGGGTTGCTCGTCCTCGCGCTGGTCGCGCTCGCGCTTCGGCATGCGCGTCCGGGTCCGCACTCCGCGGCGCTCGCGGTGGCGCCGATTCGCGTGGCACCTGCCGCCTCGGCCCGCTCGCGCGCCGCGCCCGGCGTCGTCGTCGACGTCGAAGGCGCAGTCCGCCGGCCGGGGCTCGTCCACCTCTCGCCGGGGTCGCGGGTCGCCGATGCCGTTGCCCGGGCCGGGGGGACGACACGGCTCGCCGATCGCAGCGGCGTAAACCTCGCCGCACCCGTCTCCGACGGGCAGCAGGTCGTCGTGCCACGGCGCGGCGCCGTTGGGAGCGCGCCGCCCGCGGCCGGGAGTGCTGCTGCGACGAGCGGGCCGGTCTCGTTGTCGAGCGCCAGTGCGGAGCAGCTCGATGCGCTGCCGGGCGTCGGTCCCGTGACAGCGCAGAAGATCGTCGACTACCGAACCCAGCACGGCGCGTTTCATTCCGTGGACGAGCTCGACGCGATCCCCGGGATCGGGCCGGCGCGGCTCGCCGACCTGCGTGGGCTGGTCGTTCCATGACGCGTCTGCTCCCGGCGCACGTGGTCGTCGCGGCGTGTGCTGTCGGTCTCGCGGCGAGCGACGCGGTGCGCATCCACGACGCCGCGGTGGTGGCGGTGGCGGCCGGTCTCGTGTCGGCACTGCTCGCCCCGGCGGGGTGGGGGAGGCCCGCGTTCCTCGCGGCGCTTGCGCTCGGCGTCGCGTGGTGGTGGGGCAGCGCGCGGCTCGACCAGCTCGACCACACCGTCCTCGCACCGCGCATCGGCACCGCCGACCGGTTCGTCGTCGTCACGACCGCGGAGGTCCGGCGCGGAGCGTTCGAGCTGCGCCAGATGGCACGGATGCGCGGCGAACGTGTCGAGCTCGAGCTGCCGCTCGGGCGCGCGCCTCCCCAGGGTGCGCGGCTGAGCCTGCTCGCGGTCGTGAAGGCGCCGCGCGGGCCGGAGCACGGCTTCGACGAGCGCACCTGGCTGCGCCGGCAGGGTGTGCATGTCGTCCTCCACGTGGACGAGTGGCACGTCGTCGGCCGGCGCGGTGGGCTCGGCGGTGTCGCAGACCGGCTGCGGCGGTGGCTTCGGCGCTCGTCGTCGCCCGGGCTCACGGGAGAACGACGCGCGCTCGTCGAAGGAGTGCTGCTCGGCGACGACAGCGGTCTGTCCGACGATTCCAAGCAAGCGTTTCGCCGCTCGGGGCTCTATCACCTGCTGGCGGTCTCGGGCCAGAACGTCGTGCTGCTCGCGGGCGGTGTGCTCGCGCTCGCAGTCGCACTCGGCATCGGCCGTGCGTGGGGGCACGTCGGCGCGCTCGCCGCGATCGGCGCGTATGTGCTCGCGGTCGGCCCGCAGCCGTCGGTGATCCGCGCCGCGATCGCGGGCGCGGCGGTGTCGGTCGCCTGGCTCGCCGGTCGATTGCGCGACGCGTGGCACCTTCTGCTCGTCGCGGCCTGCGCGCTCCTTGCGTGGAACCCGTACGCGCTGTTCGACGCCGGTTTCCAGCTGTCGTTCGGCGCCGTTGCCGCGATCTTCGTCCTCGGCAGGCCGTTTCTGCGCGTGCTCGACGGATACCCGATGCCGGGCTGGCTCCGCTCGGCGATCGCGATCTCGGCCGCGTGCACGCTCGTGACCGCGCCGATCCTCTGGCTCGAGTTCGGCCGGGTGCCGCTCTACGGGGTGATCGCGAACGCGCTGGTCGAGCCCGCGGTACCGGCGCTGCTCGGCCTCTCGTTCTCCGCCGCCGCGACTGCACCGTTCGCGCCGAGCCTCGCCGTCGAGCTCGCGTGGGCGAACGGCTGGGTCGCCGTCTACATCGAGACGTGCGCACGCGCGGTGTCGGCATTACCCGCCGCCCAGGTGTCCGGCGGCACGGCGGCCGTCGCCGCAGCGGGATCGATTGCGGGTGCAGTGCTCGCCTGGCGCCGGCTCAGGGTGCCAGGCTGATCGTCGTTTGTGTATTTCTCCCCGCGTGAACCTCGCCGTCTACGGACAGATCACGAGCGTCCTTCTCTCTCAGCGGGGCGAGCTCGTGGTCGAGGAGTACGTGGAGGGTGGCCCAGACACGTTGCGCAACACACGCTCGTGCACGAAGACCGTCGCCGGGATGCTCCTCGGAATCGCGATCGAGCGAGGCGTCGTCTCCGGTGTCGACGCACGTCTCCCGGAGCTTCTGGGTGAGCCGGCCCCGCCGGTGGCGTTGCGGGAGCTCCTCACGATGACCTCGTGCCTCGACTGCAACGACTGGGACGAGCGGTCGCCCGGCAACGAGGAGTTGATGTATCCGCAGGACGACTGGCTCGGCTTTGCGCTTCGCCTGCCTTTGCGCGAATCGACGGGCTTCAGCTATTGCACCGCCGGGGTCGTCGCGCTCGGGATCGCGCTCGAGCGTTGTCTCGGCGAGCCGCTCTCCGAGTTCGCCCGTCGCGAGCTGTTCGAGCCGCTCGGGATCGAGCACGCGGACTGGGTCGTCACTGCGAAAGGGCAAACGTCGACGGCAGGCGGGCTCGAGCTCACCAGTCGCTCGCTCCTTCGGCTCGGCGAGCTGTACCTCCATGGCGGCGAGGGCCTCGTCCCGCCCGAGTGGGTCGCCGAGTCGATTCGCCCCCATTCGCGGGTCGACGCCGAGATCGAGTACGGCTATCTCTGGTGGCTGCGCGAGTACGCCGGCGAGCGGTGCTTCTTCATGACCGGCATGGGCGGCAACCGCGTGCACGTCTTTCCGGACAGCGAGCGCGTAGCCGTGATCACCACGACGAACTTTGGCCGCCGCGACGCTCATGCGTTGAGCGATCGTCTGCTGACGACCGAGCTTCTGCGAGCAGGCTGATCAGGCCGGCTCGAACCGCCACACCGTGACGTCTGTGACGGGGCGGTACCCGATGCGCTGGTAGATCGAGTTCGAGGTCGGGTTCGCGAGGTCGGTGTAGAGGAAGCAGAATCGCCGCCGCTCGAGCAGCCGCTGCGTCAGGGCGGCGGTCAGCGCGGATGCGTAGCCCCGCCCACGGAGGCCCGGCGGCGTGTACACCGGCCCGACCCGCGCCCCGTTTCGCGTCTCGCCGGCGTGACCGGCGAGCGAGACGACCTCGCCTTCGTTCTCCCAGAGCACGAGTGACCCAATCCCCGCAGCGCGGTCGTCGACGATCCGCTCGACGCGTCCCTCGGGTGCGTCGGGCATCGCCTCGGCGAAGAACGCGGTCAACCAGTCGATCGAGAGCGGCCGGTCGGCCGGCGTGTATGCCCGCATCGTGCCGCGGACGCCTTCGGGATGCACGACCGAGGTGGCCTCGTAGATCCGCTCGTCGATCTGCACGAACGGCCTCACCCCGCTGAGGCTGGACCAGCGACCGGCGAACGCGCGGGCGACCTCGACAGGGCCGCTGGCGGTCGGAAGCTCCGCACCGTCTTCGACCAATCGGTCGGCGAGCGCGTCGACGATCGTCGGGTCGTCCATCTCCGACAGGATGAGGCCGAACGGCGGCGTCTGCGTCGCGACTGCGATCACGTCGCCTCGGCCGTCGAGCACCGCGTAGAGCAGCGGGTCGCGCGGGCCGTATGCATGCCGGTCCGCTTCCAGGCGCGCCCGAAAGCCGAGCTGCAAGTTGTGCTGGGCCTCTCGCTTCTCCAGGAAGGGGGCAACGAGGGCGAAGAACCGGGCGGGCTCGTCGTGGCGCTCGATCCGCATCGTCGGCTTATCCTTGCAAGTGATGGCCGACGATCTGAAGCCCGCCTATCTGATCGCGGGCGGCGACCGCCCCAAGGTCGACCGCGCGGTCGCGAGGCTGCGCGGCCGCTTCGACTCCGACGCGGTCGAGCTGCACGACGCGGCCGAGGCGACCGGCGACGACGCGGTCGCCTCGTGCAACGCGCTCGGGCTCTTCGGCTCCGGCGCGCGGCTCGTCGTCTACGAGAACGTCGAGTCGTGGAAGGCACCGGACGCGAAGGCGATCGCCGACTACCTCAAGTCTCCCGCTCCGGGGACGACGCTGGCGCTCGTCGGCGGCGAGCTGAAGAAGGACTCGCCGGTCGCGAAGGCAGTCGCGGGCGCCGGCGATGTCCTGATCTGGGATGTCCAGTCGCGCGCAATCCACAAGTGGCTCGCCGAGCAGTTCGCCGTCCACGGCGCGAAGGCCGATCCCACCGCCTGCCGTCGCCTCTCCGAGCTCGTCGGCGACGATCTGTACGAGCTCGCCGGCGAGGTCGAGAAGCTGGCGACGTGGGCGGGGGGTGACGAGGTGACGGACGCGGACGTCGACCTGCTGGTCGCGCCGCGCGCGGAGTCGCCGCCGTGGAACCTCACCGACGCGTGGGGAGCGCGTGACGTCGGCGGCGTCCTCCGTGCGGCGGAGCGGATGCTCGACCGGACCGGCGATCCCGTGTCGCGCACGATCCCTCGGCTCGTCGGCAGCCTGACCAATCACGTGCGTCGCGCGCGCCAGGCGCACCGGCTCGAGGCAGCCGGCGTGTCCTCGGCCGACGCGGCGTCGAAGCTCGGCATCAAGCCGTTCCCGGCGCAGAAGCTCTACGCTCACGTGCGCAACTTCAGCGGAGGCGAGCTGGACGCAGCGCTCATTCGGCTGGCCGCACTCGACCACTCCCTCAAGGGCGGCTCGCGGCTCGCGAACGAGCTCGAGCTCGAGCGCGCGCTCGTCGAGATCACCGAGCCGCAGGTGGCGTGATGCTCCTCGCGGGCGTGCGCGAGGACTAGGAAGGGGAGCCGGCGGCGAGCTTGGCCGCCTGCGACTTCTTGCGCGCCGCGGCGTTCCGATGGAGCGCCCCGCGAGAAACGGCCCGGTCGATCAGCTTCACGAGCTCCCGGTGCCCGCTCTCGATCGCATCGGAGTCCCCGCCGTCGGCGAGGGTCGCGAGACGCTTCGTCAGCGTCTTGATCGTCGAGCGGTAGCGGAGGTTCTCCAGGCGCTCCTCGGCGGCCGTGCGGACGCGCTTCTTCTGCTGCTTGATGTTCGGCATACGCGAGAGAAAGGCCCGCAATCGCGGGCGCGCGAAGGGTAGCAGAGGCGCTCCGTATGCTCCGGCTGTGGATGAGGAACGGCGATCCCTCGAGCGTCAGGCGCGGCTGGCTGAACGCAACGCGCGACGCCGGGCGGCGGGGAAGCGCACGTGGGGCACCGACCGGATCCACGATGAGGTAGCGCTCCTTCCCGCCGAGACGGCGTTGATCTCGGCGCCGGGGACGGGGTATGTGTCGCCCGGGCCGGTGACGCCGACTGCCTCGTCGCGCATCGCGCGCAACACGGCGATCTTCGGCATCGCGACAGGCCTCTCCCGCGTGATGGGTCTCGTCCGGGAGATGGTCGCGAGTTACTACTTCGGTGCTGCCGGACGGATCAACGCGTTCACCGTCGCGTTCCAGGTCCCCAACCTGATTCGTGCGCTGGTCGCGGACGCAGCGCTGTCGTCGGCGTTCGTTCCGGTCTTCAGCGACCTTCTGGAGAAGGGCGAGCGGCGTCGCGCGTGGCGGGTGGCGTCGAGCCTCTTCTGGCTGATGCTGCTGGGCCTGACGGCGCTCTCCGCCGTCTTCATCCTGGTCGCGCCGTGGGTGATCGGCCTGTTCGGGAACCCAGGCTCGCATCCCGGCCTCGCAGTCGGCCTTTCGCGCGTGCTGTTCCCGATCGTCGCGCTGCTCGGGGTGTCGGGGATCGTCGTCGGCGTCCTCAACAGCTACGACCACTTCACCGTCCCCGCGATCTCGCCGATCTTCTGGAACCTCGCGATCATCATCGGGCTCGCGATCGGCGTACCGCACGCGACCTCCGTCGACGCGAAGTACTACGTCTACGCCGTTTCGATCCTCATCGCGACGTTCGTGCAGGTGCTGCTGCCGATGCCGTGGCTCCGCGGGCTCGATCGAGGCGAGGAGCGGTTGCGCGTGGTGGTCGACTGGCGTGACCCCGAGGTGAAGCGTGTCTTTCGGCTGATGGTCCCCGTCACGCTCGGGCTCGGGTTGATCAACGTCAACGCGCTCATCGACACCTGGTTCGCCTCGCGTTTCGTGAACGCAGACCTCGCGCCGACGGCGATCCAGAAGGCGTTCCTCGTCTACATGCTCCCGCAAGGGATGTTCTCGGTCGCGATCGCGACCGTGCTCTTTCCCACGCTCGCGCGGCTCGCCTCGCGGGGGGACCTACGCGGCGTCGCAGAGACGGTCTCGACCGGGCTCCGCCAGATCACGTTCCTGCTCGCGCCCGCAGCGGTCATCAGCGCCGTCCTCGCCGAGCCGATCATCCGCATCCTGTACCAGCGCGGGCACTGGCATGCGAATCAGACACCCGTCGTCGCCGCCGCGCTGGCGGCGTTCAGTGCCGGTCTCGTCTTCAACGGCGCGATGCTCATGCTGAACAGGACGTTCTTCAGCCTGCAGGAGAACTGGCTTCCGACCATGGTCGCCGTCGGGAACCTGGTGCTGAACGTGATCCTCGACACCGCCTTCTACCGATTCGGCACGTGGGGCATCCCGCTCGCGACGGCAGTCTGCAACGTCGTGAGCACCGCGGTCCTCGTGCTCGCGCTCCGCCGACGCCTCGGTCGTCTCGACGGGACGCTGATCGCAGCGTCGGTGTCCCGCGTCCTCGTTGCGTGCGGAGCGGTGGCCGTCGTCGCCTGGTTCGTGTGGCATCCGCTGGACAGCGCGCTCGGCCGGTCGTTCCCCGCCCAAGTGGTGTCGCTCGGGACCGCGCTCGTCGCCTCGATAACGGTGTACGTCGCCTTCTGTCGCGCGCTCTCGGTGCGCGAGATGCAGGCGCTACTCTCCTTGCGGAGCCGCGGCCGCCGCGGCTAGAGGCCATGGACCAAGCGCACATCCGAAACTTCTCGATCATCGCGCACATCGACCACGGCAAGTCGACGCTTGCCGATCGCATCCTGCAGCTGACCGACACCGTCTCGGCACGTGAGATGCGCGACCAGATGCTCGACTCGATGGAGCTCGAGCGCGAGCGCGGCATCACGATCAAGGCACAGGCCGTGCGCGTGCACTGGAAGGGCCACGAGCTCAACCTGATCGACACACCGGGTCATGTGGACTTCACGTACGAGGTCTCGCGCTCGCTTCAGGCCTGCGAGGGCGCGCTGCTCGTCGTCGACGCAGCGCAGGGCATCGAGGCGCAGACGCTCGCGAACGCATACCTCGCCATCGAGAACAACCTCGAGATCGTTCCGCTCGTCAACAAGATCGACCTGCCGCAGGCCGACCCCGACGGCGCGGCGGCCGAAGTCGCGGACCTGATCGGCGACGACGCCGCCAACGTGCTGCGCATCTCGGCGAAGACGGGGCAGGGCGTCGACGCGGTGCTCGACGCGATCGTCGCCCGGATCCCCGCGCCGACAGGCGAGCTCGACGCTCCATCGCGCGCGCTCATCTTCGACTCGTCGTACGACCAGTACCGCGGCGTGGTCGCGTTCGTTCGCGTCGTCGACGGCGTGTTCCGACCGCGCGAGCACCTGCGCGCGATGGCGCTCGGCACGCGCTTCGAGGCGCAGGAGATCGGCTACATGTCGCCTGCGATGCGGCCCGTGCAAGAACTGCAGGCGGGCGAGGTCGGCTACGTGATCACCGGGTTGAAGGACGTCTCGGAGCTACGCGTCGGCGACACGCTGACCGCCGAGAAGCGTGCTGCCGCGGCGCCGCTGCCGGGGTACAAAGACGTCAAGCCGATGGTGTTCGCCGGGCTCTTCCCGACCGACTCGGACGACTACCCGGAGCTGCGCGACGCTCTCGAGAAGCTGAAGCTGAACGACGCGGCGCTCTTCTACGAGCCCGAGACGTCGCAGGCGCACGGCTTCGGCTTTCGCTGCGGCTTCCTCGGGCTCCTGCACATGGAGATCGTTCGCGAGCGGCTCGAGCGCGAGTTCGATCTCGACCTGCTCGTCACCGCGCCGAACGTCGCCTATCGCGTGAAGCCGCTCAACGAGGAATGGGTCGAAGTGCACACGCCCGCCGACCTGCCCGACGCATTCGACGAGGTCGAGGAGCCGTACATCAAGGCGTCGATCATCGTCCCGAAGGAGTTCGTCGGCCAGGTGATGGAACTCTGCAACGACCGGCGCGGCAAGTTCGATCACCTCGAGTACCTGTCGGAGCAGCGCGTCCACCTCACCTACGAGCTGCCACTCGCGGAGATCGTCCTCGACTACTACGACCAGCTGAAGTCGCGGACGCGCGGCTACGCGAGCTTCGACTACGACCTCGCGGGCTTCCGGCCGGGCAACCTCGCGCGCGTCGACATCCTCGTCGGCGGCGAGCCGGTCGACGCGTTGTCGCTGATCCTCCACCGCGACTTCGCGTACGAGCGCGGGAAGGCGCTCGTGGAGAAGCTGCGCGAGGAAATCCCGCGCCAGATGTTCGACGTCGCGATCCAGGCGGCGATCGGCGCGCGCATCATCGCCCGCGAGACCGTCAAGGCCCGGCGCAAGGACGTGCTCGCGAAGTGCTACGGGGGCGACATCACGCGCAAGCGGAAGCTGCTCGAGAAACAGAAGGCAGGCAAGAAGCGGATGAAGCAGGTCGGCGGGGTCGAGGTGCCCCAGGAAGCATTCCTCGCGGTGCTCAACCTGGGCGACACCGCCAAGCGCTGACGTGCCCGACGGCGCCCGGCACCTCTACGTCCACCTTCCGTTCTGCGCGTCGCGCTGCGGCTACTGCGACTTCGTCACCGTCGTCGGCCACGCCGATCGACACGGCGCGTACGTCGATGCGCTGCTGGGCGAGCTCGAGCTCGAACGCCACCTGCTCGCGTCCGAAGTCGAGAGCATCTACCTCGGCGGCGGCACGCCGACGCTGACGGCAGCGGCGGAGCTCGAGCGTCTCCTCGCCGCGCTGCCGCCGGCGCGCGAGGTGACAGTGGAAGCGAATCCGGAGACGGTCACGCCGTCGCTGGCGTCGCTTCTGTCACGGAACGGTGTCGATCGCGTGTCGATTGGCGCACAAACGTTCAACACCGCTCTTCTGGACGTGCTCGATCGCCGCGCACGGCCCGACGACGTCCGCGACGCCATGCATCGTCTGGCTGATGCCGGAATCGACAACAGATCGCTCGATCTCATCTACGGCATTCCGGGCCAGACCCCCACCGACCTCGAACGCGACCTCGACGAGGCACTCGCTCTGGAGCCGGAGCACATCTCCGCGTACGAGCTGGAAGCAAAACCGGGCACCCGCTTCACGCACGCCCACGGAGCCGAGCTCCTGCGCCAGGCCGACGAGCTGGAGTCGTACATCGAGCAGGTCGTCGAGCGGCTGACCGCCGCCGGGTACCGCTGGTACGAGACGGCGAACTTCTGCCGGCTCCCGGACAGCGTGGGCGGGCGGGATCTCCGCGCGCGGCACAACCTCGGCTACTGGCTCGGTCACGACTACCTCGGCCTCGGCGTAGGTGCGGTCAGCACAATCGAGAATCGCCGCTGGCGGAACGCCCCGTCGCTCCACCGCTACCTCGCGGCGCACGCTCGCCGGGAGCGTCCGGAGCGTGAGTTGGAGACGCTGTCGGCCGGCGAGCGCGCGACCGAGCGCGTGATGCTCGGCCTGCGGCTCGACGAGCCGCTGCCGCTGGCCGGCCTCGGCGACGTCGTCGACGCTGCAGCGCTCGATCGCCTGGCGGCGGGCGGGCTGGCCGTCCACCGGGAAGGCTCCGTGACGCTCACCCCGCGCGGGCGGCTGCTCGGCGGCGGCGTGACCGCCCGGCTCCTCGCCTGACGGGCGGCCTACCATGGGGTCGATGCAGATCCTGCTCTCCGACCGGCAGCGGCATATCCTCGGCCTCGTCGTCGAGGAGTATGTCGCCACCGGGCAGCCGGTTGGCTCGCGGAACCTCGTCGAGCGTTCGGGGCTCGGCGTCTCGCCCTCGACCGTGAGGAGCGAGCTTGCAGAGCTCGAGCGGCTCGGCCTGCTCATGCACCCGCACACCTCCGCCGGGCGTGTCCCGACCGAGTCCGGGTACCGCATCTACGTGGACGAGCTGCTCCAGCGGCCCGAGTCGCGGCCCGACGAGTTCCCGCTCGGCCTGCCGGTCGCGCGCGCCGAAGTCGAGGAGGCGCTCCAGGCGACGACAGAGATGCTGTCGCAGGTGACGCGGCTGCTGGCGGTCGTCTCGGCGCCGCCGCTCGAGGCGGCGACCGTTCGTCACGTCGAGGTGCTGCTGCTCCAGCCCGACGTCGTGCTCGTGGTCGTGATCGCATCGACGGGCAGCGTCACCGACCTGCGCTTCGCATTCTCGGAGCCTGTCGACTCCGGCCTCGTGACCTGGGCGGCCGAGTATCTCGTCGAGCGCGTCCGCGGCGCGCGGATCGGATCGCGCGCGGTCAAGCTCGCCTTCGACGAGCCGTCGCTCCGCCCGCGCGAGCGCACGTTCCTGCAGGCGATCCGGGGCGCGTTCGAGCAGGCGGCCGACGAGAACCGGCAGCTCTTCGTCGGCGGGACGGCCGGGCTGCTCGACGAGATGCGCGCCGAGGAGATCGGCGCGTACCGCAGCCTGATGGAGGCGCTCGAGAAGCGGGCCGCGCTCCTCGACGTGCTTGCGCAGCGCCTCGACCCCCGGCGTCCGTTCGCGCGGGTGGGTGAAGAGCTCGTCCAGCCCGGGCTGCAGCAGCTCGCGCTCGTCGGCTCGACCTACGGCGTTGCGCACCGCACCCTCGGCTCCGTCAGCCTCGTCGGTCCGTTGCGTATGGACTACGAGAAGGCGCTGCGCTCGGTGCGCGCGGCCGCGGCCGAGCTCTCACGCTTCGTCGAAGACGTGTACTCGGAGGACGGCTGATGGCCGACCGCGACTACTACGAGCTGCTCGGCATCGGCCGCGACGCCGACGAGCAGACGCTCAAGAAGGCGTTCCGGCGGCTCGCACGGCAGCTGCATCCCGACGTGTCGACCGAGCCCGACGCGGAGGTGCGCTTCCGTGAGGTGACCGAGGCGTACGAGGTGCTGTCGAACTCCGAGACGCGCGCGTTGTACGACCGGTACGGCCACGCCGGTCTCCGTTCGGGCGGCTTCACGCCCACGAACTTCGACATGGGTGGGCTCAGCGATCTGTTCGCCGCGTTCTTCGGCGACGACCTGTTCGGCGGGCGAGGAGGCCGGAGCCAGCGCGGCGGCGATGTCGGCGCCGACGTCACGATCGAGCTCGTCGACGCCGCGCGTGGGACGACCGTTGCGGTGCCGTTCGACGTTGCCGCCACCTGCGCGCGCTGCGGCGGTGACGGCGTCGAGCCGGGGACGACACCGGTGCGCTGCGATCGGTGCAACGGCACGGGCCGTTTGCAGCAGGTCTCGCGCAGCGTCTTCGGCGAGTTCGTGCGCACGGCCGCGTGCCCGATCTGCCAGGGGCGCGGCGAGATCGTCGAGCACCCGTGCACGGAGTGCGAGGGCGCGGGGCGGACTCGCGAGCGACGCGAGCTCGACGTCGAGATCCCCGCCGGCATTCACGACGGGCAGCGCATCCGCGTCTCCGGCGAGGGGCACGCGGGCGCCCTCGGCGGTCGCGCCGGCGACGTCTACGTCCTCGTTCGCGTGAAGCCCGACCCGCGCTTCGTCCGCGAAGGGAACGACATCTACACGCAGGTCGACCTGACGATCGTGCAGGCCGCGCTCGGGGTGACGCTGCCCGTCGAGACGCTTGACGGGCAGATCGAGCTCGAGCTGCAGCCCGGTGTGCAGCCCGGCGAGGTGCGCGTCCTGAAAGGGAAGGGCATGCCGGTGCTGCAGGGCTTCGGCCGCGGCGACCAGCGCGTGCTCGTGAACGTGTCGGTGCCGCGTCACCTGAGCGACGAACAGCGGCGGCTTCTCGAGGAGTTCGATGCGATCAGCGACGAGAACACCTACCGGCACGACGAGAGCTTCTTCGAGAAGCTGAAGAGCGCGTTCCGCTGAGCACGCTCCGCCGCGTCGCGATCGAAGTCGGGCACGCGCGCGCCGAGGAGGCCCGCGCGACCATGCTCGAGATCTTCCCGGAGGGGTTCGAGGAGATCGACCGCGCAGCCGGTGTCGAGCTCGCCGCCTACACGGACGCCGCCGGAGAGGAGCGCATGTGGGCGTTCTTCGGGAACGGGCGAGCGGCCGACGTCGAGAGTGGGTGGGAGGACAGGTGGCGCGCGTTCCACCGGCCGGTGCGCGTCGGCCGCCTGTGGGTCGGGCCGCCGTGGGAAGCGCCGGCCGACGACGCGCTCGTGGTCGTCGTCGACCCCGGGCGCGCATTCGGGACGGGGTCACACCAGACGACGCAACTCTGCCTAGCCGCGCTGCAGGAGCTCGAGCCGGGGTCCCTTCTCGATGTCGGCTGCGGGTCAGGTGTCCTCTCGGTCGCGGCGGCGCTGCTCGGATTCGGCCCGGTGACCGCGGTCGACGTCGAGGAGCCGTCGATCGCGGCGACACGGGCGAACGCCGCCGTCAACCACGTTTCCCTGGACGTGAGACTCGTCTCGCCGGACACGCGTTTTCCG
>DATINO010000133.1:0-22163 GCA_035474195.1 Gaiellaceae bacterium | reverse complement strand
TCCAGATGGGTTAGTAACAGTCTGTTACTTGCCTAGGCCGATGCCGTTGCCGCCGCTCTCGAGGGTGCGGTTCTCCATGATCGCGTCGACGATGCCGTACTCGACTGCCTCCTCCGGGGTCATGAACCGGTCGCGGTCGATGTCCTTCATGACTTGCTCGACGTCCTGGTTCGTGTGGCGCGAGATGATCTCGGCCATCCGCCGCGTCATCGACAACACCTCGCGCGCGGCGATCTGGATGTCCGCCGGCGTACCGCGATACCCGGCCGAGCCCTGGTGGATCATGATCTTCGCGTTCGGCAGCGCGAAGCGCTTCCCCGGTGCGCCGCCGCTCAGGATCATCGCCGCCGCGCTCATCCCCATGCCGAGGCACACGGTCGACACATCGGACTGCACGTACTGCATCGCGTCGTAGATCGCCATGCCGGCATACGCCGAGCCGCCGGGCGAGTTGACATACAGGGAGATGTCGCGGCCGGGATCCTGCGCATCGAGATGCAGGAGCTGCGCCGCGATCAGGTTGGCGATGTCGTCGTTCACCTCTTGCCCGAGAAAGACGATGCGCTCCCGCAAGAGGCGCGAGTAGATGTCGAACGACCGCTCCCACCGCCCATCCTGCTCGACCACCATCGGAATCACTGAGCCCACCAGCATGGGACCTCCCTGTAATGTGCAACCTGTCCGTTGCACAATAGCGCAACTCGGAGGTTGCACATGAGCGTAGGCTCGACGGAGCTCAGCAAAGAGCGCAGGCGCTGGCGCCGACACGCGCGGCGCCGGAGCGGGAAATGATTCGCAAGGAAATCGTCCTGCCGGCCACCCGCGACGACGTCTGGGACGCGCTCACGGACGAGGACCGGCTCGAGGACTGGTTCGCGAACGACGTCGAGCTCGACCTGCGGCCCGGTGGCGGCGCCAGCTTCCGCTGGTCGAACGGCGAGGAGCGGCACGCCATCGTGACGGAGGTGGAGCCGGAGCGGCGCCTCGCGTTCGACTGGGAGGACGAGGGAACGGTCGAGTTCACCCTCGACGACGACGTCGACGGCACCAGGCTCGTCGTCGTGGAGTCATCGCCGGCGTGGTCGACCGCGCTCGAGCTCCAGGCGTTCGCGTCCGCGCTTGTCTGATCCGCTGGGACAGGTCTTCGGCGCGCTCGCCGACCCGTCGCGTCGCCAGGTGATCGGCTACCTGTCGGCGCGCGGGACCGCGACCGCCACCGAGCTGACCGGCGAGCTGCCGATGACGCGTCAGGCCGTCGCGAAGCACCTCGCGACGCTCGCCGACGCAGGGCTCGTCGAATCCGAGCGCCACGGCCGCGAGACGCGGTTCCGACTGACAGAGGCGGGCACGGAATGGGACGATCGTCTCGACGCGCTTCGCTCACACCTGACGCGCCACCGCCGATGAGCCTCTACGACTCCGTCAAAGATCTACCGCTCAGCATCGAGGGCTACCGCCTCGAGCCGCTCGAGCGCGAGGTCGCGCGCGGCTTCACGCTCAAGCGCACCGTGGTCGTGCTCCACGGCAAGGGCGAGGAAGGCCGTGGCGAGGAGGTCGACTACGACGCCCGCGCGCAAGAGGCTTTCCAGGCGGACGAGGGGAAGCTGCCGTTCCCGGGCGAGCACACGCTCGACTCGTTCTCGCTCCTGCAGGCGGGCCAGACCGAATACCGGCGCTGGGGATTCGAGTCGGCGGCGCTCGACCTGGCGCTGCGCCAAGCGCGGCTGTCGCTCGGTGACGCGGTCGACCGTGAGCCGCAGCCGCTGCGGTTCGTCGTCTCCACGCGCACCGCGAACGTCCCGGGCTGGGCGGCGCTCTACCCCGACCTGCACTTCAAGCTCGATCCGGATCGCGACTGGACGGACGAGGTGATCGCGACGCTCCGCAACGTGGAGACGATCGACTTCAAGGGGATCTATCGCGGCGCCTTCGGCAACCCGCCCGACGCCGAGCTGTACGCGCGCCTCGCCGACGCATTCCCCGACGCGTGGATCGAGGACCCCGCGCTGACACCGGAGACGATGCGCGCGCTCGAGCCGTACCGCGAGCGGATCACCTGGGACGCAGCGATTCACGAATGGAGTGACGTCGAAGCGCTGCCGTTCGAGCCGAAGTGCCTCAACTGCAAGCCGTCGCGCTTCGGCTCGGTGAAGCGGCTCTTCGACTTCTACGACGCATGCGCGCACGCAGGGATCGCGCTGTACGGCGGCGGCCAGTTCGAGCTCGGGCCTGGTCGCAACCAGATCCAGCTGCTCGCCTCGCTGTTCCATGCCGACGCACCGAACGACGTCGCACCCGGCGGCTACAACGCGGCGGCCCCGGTCGCTGGGCTCGAGGCTTCACCGATCGCGATCGAACCGGCGCCCGGCTTTCGTCGTTGATCCGGCACCCCGCCTACACCCGCGAGCGGCTCGCGGCGGCTTCCACCCGCCTCTGGGCGCAGGTTCGGCCGGAGACGGTCGCTCCCGACGAGCTCCTCGTCGCCGGGCCGATCGATCGCATCAGCTACGACGAGGCGCAGAGGCTCGATTACCGGCCCGCCGTGCCGGGCGAACGCTACGGGCCGCTCTGGGCGACCTACTGGTTCCGGCTCAGCGCGACGATGCCCGAACAATGGTCCGGACGCCGGGTCGACCTGATCTGGGCGACGGCCGCAGAATCGACCCTCTGGATCGACGGGTCGAGCGTGCAAGGCCTGCACGGCACCCAACCGCACGAGCGGCCGGACGCGACCGTGCTGGATCCGGCGCGGGGCGACGACCGAATCGAGCTCGCAATCGAGCTCGCGTGCAACGGGCTTTTCGGCGACCACGGCGCACCGCCCGAGGTCGAGCGCTGCGAACTGGCCGTGTTCGACGCGGACGCATGGCAGCTGTACTTCGACTTCGAGGTGCTCCGGGAGCTCGAGGCGTCGGGTGCGGCAGACCCGGGCTTCGCCGGCCACCTCCGCGCAGAGCTGAACCGCTTCTGCAACGAGCACGATCCGGAGATCCTCTCCGCGCTGTACGACCACCACGGCGCGCGACGCGTGCACGAGGTCGCGGCGATCGGCCACGCACACATCGACACGGCATGGCTCTGGCCGCTCGCCGAGACCAGACGAAAGCTCGTCCGGACGTTCCGGAGCCAGACGCGCTACATGGACTCCTACCCGGAGTACCGGTTCGCCTGCTCCCAGGCGCAGCACTACGCGTGGATGAAGGAGCGTGAGCCCGAGCTCTGGGAACGCATCGTGGAGAAGATCCGGGCGGGTCAGTTCGTCCCGGTCGGCGGGAGCTGGATCGAGCCGGACTGCATCCTTCCCTCCGGCGAATCGCTCCTGCGCCAGTTCAGCCACGGGCAGCGGTTCTTCGAGGACGAGCTCGGCGTCCGCTGCCGCGAGTTCTGGTCGCCCGATGCGTTCGGCTACTGCGGCCAGCTGCCGCAGCTGCTGCGCCTGAGCGGGATGACGCGCTTCCTCACCCAGAAGCTGTCGTGGAACCGGTTCAACCGGCCGGATGCGCACACGCTCGTCTGGCAGGGAATCGACGGGAGCGAGGTGCTCTGTCACTTCCCGCCCGCCGACACGTACAACAGCGAGGCGTCGGTCGACGAGGTGTTGCGCGCGGAGCGCGAGTTCAAGGACCACGAGTCGAGCGCGGTCAGCATGCTCGTGTTCGGCTTCGGCGACGGCGGCGGCGGCCCGACGCGCGCGATGCTCGAGCGCTTGCGGCGCATGCGCGACCTGCAAGGCCTGCCGCGCGTGCGCACCGTGACGAGCGACGAGTTCTTCGCAGCGCTCGAGGCAGAGCCGGCTTCACGACCGACCGTCGTCGGCGAGCTCTACTTCGAGTACCACCGCGGGACCTACACCTCGCAGGCATTCGCGAAGCGTGGGAACCGCGTCTGCGAGCAACTCCTCCACGACGTGGAGCTCCTCGGCGCGATTCGAGGCGACTATCCACGGGACGAGCTCGACCGGCTCTGGAAGCTCCTGCTCCTACAACAGTTCCACGACATTCTCCCCGGCTCGTCGATCGGGCTCGTGAACGCCGACGCTCGCCGGGACTTCGCCGAGCTCGAGTCGTCGCTCCAGGGCCTGATCGGGTCGGGCGCCACGCCGGTGAACACGGTCGGATTCCCACGCCGCGAGGTCGTCGACGGTCCGGACGGGATCGTCGTCGTCGAAGCGCAGCCGTTCGGCGACGGCGCCGTCGTGGAGACGGCCGCCTCCTTGAGCGTCGCCGGGCTGATGCTCGAGAACGAGCATCTGCGGGTCGAGCTCGGCGAGGACGGCACAGTCCGGTCGCTGGTCGAGAAGGCATCCGGACGCGAGACGCTCGCGTCGCCCGGCAACCGCCTCGAACTGTACGAAGACCGTCCGGTCAACTTCGACGCATGGGACATCGACCCGTTTCACCTCGAGACGCGGCGCGACTGCCCGCCCGCGGAGGGGTGGGCCGTCTTGTCGTCCGGCCCGCTGCGGGCCGAGATCGAGTTCAGTCGCCGGGTCGGCGAGAGGAGCTCGCTCCGGCAGGTCGTGCGGCTCGATGCCGACTCGCGCCGCGTCGAATTCCACACCGAGGTCGACTGGCGCGAGGAGCACGTTCTCCTCAAGGCATGCTTCCCTCTCGCTGTGCGATCGCCGCTGGCGACGTACGAAGCGGCATTCGGGTACGCCGAGCGCCCGACGCACTTCTCGACGAGCTTCGACCGCGCACGGTACGAGGTGCCCGGTCACCGCTTTGCGGACCTCTCCGAGCACGGCTTCGGCGCGGCGCTCCTGACGGACTCCAAGTACGGCTACAGCTGCTTCGGAAACGAGCTACGCGTCAGCCTGCTGCGGGCGCCGAAGTCGCCCGACCCCGAGGCGGACATGGGACGGCACGCGTTCGCGTACGCGCTGTTCCCCCACCGAGGCGGCTGGCGCGACGGCGGTGTGCTCGCCGAGGCGGTCCGGTTCAACGCGCCGCTTCGCTGGACGGAAGGGGTCGGGCCGTCGTACGCGTCGAGCAGCGACCCGAACCTCGTGCTCGACACGGTCAAGCGCGCCGAGCGGAGCGAGGAGCTCGTCCTGCGCCTGTACGAGGCGCACGGCGGGCGCGGCACGGCGAACGTCACGATCCGCACGCCGCCGCGAGGCGCACGGCTGGCGAACGCGCTCGAGGAGCCGACGGGCGAAGTGACGATCGAGGGCCACGACCTCGTGCTCCCATATTTCCCGCACCAGGTGCTGACGGTGCTCGTCGAGGACTAGCAGATGCGTCAGCCGCCGCTGCAGATCGAGCAGCACACCGGCTTTCGGTGAGCCGACGTTGCTGCTAGCTTCGCGCTCGTGATTCTCCGGCTGGGTCTCGTTCTCGCAGCAACGGCCGTCCTTGCCTCACCGGCGGCGGCTCGGCGGCCGACGACGAGCGAGCGCGCGGCGATCAGCGCCACGGTTCACGGATACATCACCGTGCCGAACTCTCCCGCAGCCCATGACAACCGGATCACGTCGATCGACGTCTCGTCGACCGATCCCCGCTACGCGGCTGTTCGCGTCAAATCGCCGACCGTCGGGTTCGCAGTGATGGTCCTGCACCGTAGCGGCGCGGCTTGGTGGGTGCTCGAGTTCGGCTCGTCGCTGGGTTGCGACACCGCTCCGGTGGCGGTCATGCGAGAGCTTGCCGTAGGCTGCGAACCGCCGAACGCAACCGCGTGGATCAACGACTGCGGCCCGCTCGTGCACGCTCCGGCGCAGCTGACACTGGCCTGCGCCGACGGCAACTACTCGCTCACGCATCTCCGCTGGCGGCACTGGGGCCGCTCGCTGGCATCTGCCTCCGGAACCGTTCGCGCGAACGACTGCACTCCCTACTGCGCAGCCGGCCACTTCCACTCGTACGCAGTGACCGTCACGGTCGGCCAGCTCACCCGCTGCGGCAGCGCGCGCTACTACGCGCGACTTGCGATCACGTACGCGAAGGCACGCCCCGCCGGCATCGCGAAGCGTGACGTGCACATGCTCGGCTGCTAGACGCGCCGGTAGCGAAACACGACGGCGATCGTCGCGAGCGACACGACCGCCGCGACGGTGTTCGGCACGATCAGCGCAAGGTTCCTGTCGGCGATGCCGTACGCGAGCCACAGCACGAAGCCCACGAGCAACACCTGCTGATACGCAACGGAGACGCTCCGCGAGCTGCGGTGACGCCTGATCTCACGGATCTGGAGCAGCGGCGCAAGCGCCATCGCCACGCCCCATGAAGCTGCAACGACCGCCAGTACGGTGACCACGATCGACCTCCTTCGACGACGGGACAGGGAGTCCCGGTCAGTCGGGATGGTCGTCGCGCCGCGCGTCCTCGCCGTAGAGCGGCATGCGGTACAGCGCCGCCTTCGAGGTGAGGCGGACGACCGAGCCGTCCCCCGCCTCCCCGAACGCGTACCAGGCGGCACCTGCGCACGGCTCCCCGGCACCGATCAACAGGTAACGAATGTCCAGGTGGAAGTGCGCCGGCTCGTCCGTTCGCTCGGGAATCGCGTGAATGTCGAGATCGAACGGTCGCGGCGCGTCCGGATGGAAGTCGAGGTCGAGCTGTGTCTCTTCGGCCGCCTCGCGAAGGGCGGCGGCTTCCGGCGATTCGTCGGTCGGCTCGATGTGACCGCCCGGCTGCAACAGCCGCCCGAGCTTCGCGTGCTCGACCAGGCACACACGCGCGCAGGCCGCGTCGATCACCAACGCCGACGCGGTGAAGTGCGCGCGGGCCTGGTCGCGGGAGGTCGGCTCGTCGAGCTCGGCTGCGAGCCGCAGCATGGCGATCCGGTCCGCCTCCTCGCGATCGTCGGACGCGACGTGCGTCCGCAGCAGCTGCTCCAGCATCACTCGTATTGCAACGCCTCGAGCACGTTGAGCCTCGCAGCCCGCCGGGCCGGGAAGATCGCCGCCAGGATCCCGACCAGGATCGTCGCGATCGCCAGGACGATCAGCGAGACGACGGGGAGCGAAAAGATGATGAAGTCGACGCGTGCGATCAGCATGCCTCCGAGCACGATCCCGAGCACGATCCCGAGAGCACCGCCGATCATCGCGGTGATGATGCTCTCGTGGCGGATCATCCGGCGCACCTGACGCCGCGTCATCCCGATCGCCCGCAGCATCCCGATCTCACGTGTCCGCTCGAACACCGTTAGGACGAGCGTGTTGACGATGCCGAACAGGCTCACGATCACGGAAAGTGCGAGCAGCACGTAGAAGATGTTCAGGATCGAGTTCAGACCGCTGATCTGGTTGTCGATGAACTTCTGCCGCGTCGCCTCCTTCGCGTCCGGGTACCGCTTCAGCGCCTGGTCGAGCTTGGCAGCGTTCTGTGGTGTGTCGCCGCCGGTCATCCGGATGAACGAGTAGAGGTTCTCCGGGTTCGCGTTCAGCTTGTCCCACGCGGTCTGCGAGACCGTGACTGTGCCGAACGGCGAGCCTCCCGTCGGCGGGTTGAAGATGCCGCGGACGAAGAAGACCTTGTGCGCTCCACTCGAGAAGGTCATGTCGATCGGCGAGCCGATCCGCAGCTTGTGCTTCTTCGCATAGCCGTCGTCGATGAACGCGCCGTCGGCACCGAGCTGCGAGAACACCGCCTGCGAGCCCTCCTTCCAATCGAGCTGGAAGATCGAGCCGCCAGGCGGGTTGACCGCGGTAGCGAAGAAGTTCTTGCCGAATGCACGCGCGTCACCCGTGCGGACGTTCGCGACCGCCTCCACGCCCGGCACCTTTGCAACCGCGTTGGCGGCGGCGATCGGGATCGGATCGAAGTTGTTCTGGGCGGTGACCGCGTAGTCGGCGTTGGTCCAGATCTTGTTCACCGCGCCGCGGAACGAAGCGGTGATCCCCGCGGCGAGCAGCGAGACCAGCGTGACGAGAGCGAGACCGATCATCAGCGCCGCCGCCGTCGACGCGGTCCGCTGTGGGTTGCGCCGTGCGTTGTCGCGGGCCAACCAGCCGGCGGTGCCTCCCAACCTGGTCGCCGGCCAGCCGAGAGCCCACGCGAGCGGACGGATGAACCGAACCGACAGCATCGAGACACCGACGAAGATCGCCAGCGTGCCGACACCCATCCAGGCCAGGACGCCCGTCGTGCCGAGATGGTTGCCGAACAGGCCGTACAGCAGCGCCGCGAACCCGGCCGCGGTGATGATCGCCGAGCCGACGACGCGGAATCGTGCAAACCGCGACGGCGGCAACGTCGCGCCCTCGCGCACAGCTGCGATCGGCGGCACGCGCGTCGCCCGGATCGCGGGCCGCAGGCTCGCGATCAGCGTCACGATCACGCCGACGATCATCGAGACGACCGCTGTGCGCGTCGCGAAGATGATCCCGCTGTTCGGCAGCGTGAACCCGACTGCATCGAACAGCTTGAACAGACCCTTTGCAATCCCAAGGCCGAGGAACAGACCGACCACGGACGCGGCCGTCCCGATCACGAGCGCCTCCACGACGATCGCGCGTAGCACCTGACGGCGCGTCGCGCCCATCGTCCGGTACGTCGCGAACTCCCGCGTCCGCTGCGCGATCGTGATCGAAAGCGAGTTCGCGATCACGAAGCTGCCGACGAACAGGGCGATGCCGCCGAACGCGAGCAGGAAGCCGCGTAGGAATGAAATGAAGCTATTTGTGTCCTTGGCATCCTTTGCTGCCTGTTGTGCTGCCGTGCGCGCCTGGGCATTCGCAGGCAAGACCGCTCGAACCTCCTTCAGCAACTGCTGGTCGCTGACGTTCGGCTTCGCCGCGATATCGATCTCATCGAGGGCGTTGGGCTTCTCGAAGAGTGATTGCGCGGTGCGCAGGTCGAAGCCTGCGAGCGTTGCGCCGCCGATACTGCCAACCGTTCCGAACTTGACGATCCCCGAGATCCGGAGGCGCACGATCGGGCCTTGCGCCTGCACGCCGATCATGTCCCCGACTGCGAGGTGCTTCTTCTTCGCGGTGCCCTTGTCGATCACGACTTGCTTGCCGTGCGGCCAGGCTCCATCCACGAGCCTCAGTGGATTGAAGCGCGAAGCCCCGTGCGGAATGCTGAAGCCGAGGTTCGGTGCGCCGCCGAAGACGATTGCCTTGCCGTCCTTGTCGATCAGGTGCGCGCTGTCGCTGGCGACGTTCCCCTCCGCAGCGAGAACGTCAGGGAGGGCTTGTACGCGGCCGAGAAGCGATTCAGGGATCGTCGGCGCGGTCGAGCCGTTGTTCGTGCTCGTCGCGGCCTTGCCGGTGACCACCGCGTCGGAGCCTTTGCGGGAGTCGGTGAAGATCGAGTTGAAGGCCTTGTCGATCGAGTCGGTCAGCACGAACGTGCCGCTGACCATCGCGACGCCGAGGATGATCGCGACTGCGGTCAAGATGGTGCGCAACTTGCGGCCGAAGAGACCTCTGAGCTCTGCGGTGATCATTGCGTCAGGAGAGCTCGTGCATGGTCGAGAGGATCTCCGCCGGCGCGCTCTGCGGCAGTTCACGCGCAATCTCACCGTCGGCGAGGAACAGCACGCGATCGGCGATCGATGCGGCCTGGGCGTCGTGCGTCACCATGACCATGGTCTGCCCGAGCTCGGTCGTCGAAGAGCGGAGCAGCTCCAGGATCTCGGCCCCGGTCTTCGAGTCGAGGTTGCCCGTCGGCTCGTCTGCGAAGACCACCGTGGGGCGCGCGACGAGCGCACGCGCAATCGCTACGCGCTGCTGCTGGCCGCCGGACAACTCCGACGGCCGATGGCTCTTGCGCGGCGTCAGGCCGACGCGATCCATCAGGTTTTGGAAGAACTCGGGGTCGGGCTTCTCGCCCGCGATCGAGAGCGGCAAGAGGACGTTCTCCTCGGCCGACAGCATCGGGAGCAGGTTGAAGAACTGAAAGACGAAGCCGATGTGCTTGCGGCGCAGCAGGGTCACTCCGCGGTCGGAAAGGCTGCCGACGTCCTCGCCGGCGATCGTGACGTGCCCGCTCGTCGGCTTGTCCAACGCCGCGAGGAGGTGCATGAGGGTCGACTTGCCCGAGCCGGACGGGCCCATCACTGCGACGAGCTCGCCTGCTCCGACGGACAGCGAGACCCCGCGCAGCGCGTCGACGGCGGCCTCGCCTTCGCCGTAGCGGCGAGAGAGGTCCGTAGCGGTGACGACTGCTCCGTTTGAGTTCATGCGCCGAGGCTACAGGCTTCGCGGGGATGTCGATATTGGGGTTGTCCCCCCAATCGACCCTAGGGGTTTCCCTACGCTTGCGCCGCGATCTGCGCGAAGCCGGGAATGATCCCGTCGCCGTACGCCTGCAGCGTCTCCTCTTGCCCCTGGGTCATGAGGTAGACGTTGAACTGGTCGACGCCGATCTGCTCGAGGTCGCGCAACTTCTGCTTGCACTGGTCGATGCTGCCGATCACGCAGAAGCGATCGCAGATCTCATCGGTGACAAAGCCGCCGTGCTTGGCGCCGACGCGCGAATGCTCGTTGTAGTCGTAGAACTTCCGCGCGAGGACGTACTCGGTGAGCGCCTTCGGCACGGTGCTCCCGTCGGTGCCGTAGCGGTCGATCAAATCCTTGACGTGGTTCGAGACCATGGCCGGGAACCAGCGCACCTGCTCCCGCGCATCCGCGAGATCGTCGCTGATGTGGCTCGGCGCGCTGACGATGCTCTTGAGCGCCGCAGGGTCCCGTCCCGCCTCCTCTGCCGCCTGGCGGGCCGTGGCCATGATCCACTGGATGATGTCGGGGTCGGCGAGCTGGATGATCACACCGTCGCCCTGGTGCCCGGCGACGGCAAGTGCCTTCGGCCCATAGCCGGCGACGTGCATCTCGATCTCCGGCAATTCCGGGCGAACCCACTTCAGCTGGAGATCCTTGTCGTTCCAGTTGACCTCCTTGCCGTTCATGAACGGCTTGATCATCGCGAGAGCGGCCTCGAACTCGGCCACCTTCACCGGTTGCTGGCCGATGTAGCGCCGCGCCGAATCGCCGCGGCCGATGCCCATGACCATGCGGCCGTTCGAGATGTCGTGCAGCGTGGCGTAGGCGCTTGCGAGCACGGTCGGCTCGCGCGTGCCCGGGTTCGTGACCATGTGGCCGAGCTTGATCGTCGACGTCTGGTCGGCGGCGAGCGCGAGCGTCGGCATCGACTCCTGCCACAGCACGTGCGAGTCGTACGTCCATGCGTACTCGAACCCATGGCTCTCGGCGAGCTTCATCAGCTCGATCATCCGCTGGTACGGCGGGTCGGGCAGAACTGTGACGCCGAACGTGAGGCTCATGACCTCAGCCTACTACGACAAAATCGCCGGAATGAAGATCATCTGCGTCGGACGAAACTACGCGGAGCACGCAGCGGAGCTCGGGGACGAGCCGCCGACCGCGCCGCTCCTCTTCGGCAAGTTCATGAACACGCTGATCGGCCCCGGTGAGCCGATCGTCATCCCGCCCGAGGCGACGCACGTCGACGCCGAGGCGGAGCTCTGCGTCGAGATCGGCACCACAGGGCACCGGATCCCGGAAGCTCGTGCGCTCGAGCACGTGCGCGGCTTCCGCTGCGCGAACGACCTCTCGGCTCGCAACATCCAGTACACGGAGAGCCAGTGGACGCGCGCCAAGGGCTTCGACACGTTCTGCCCGCTCGGGGACCGGCTCGTCCCGGTGTCCGAGCTCGGCGATGGGAGCGGCCTGCGGGTCGTGCAGCGCCTGAACGGCGAGGTGCTGCAGGACGGCTCGACGAGCGACCTGATCTTCCCGGTGCCGTTCCTCGTCGCCTACATCTCGAACGTCTTCTCGCTCGAGCCGGGTGACCTGATCCTCACCGGCACGCCGCCGGGTGTCGGCTGGGCCCGGGACCCCAAGGTGGCGCTCAAAGCGGGCGACACGGTCGAGGTGGAGGTCGAAGGGATCGGGGTGCTCGCGAACCCTGTCGTTGCCGGCTGACGAAAGGTGTCAGACACGAAGAGTGTCTGACACCCGGTCTCACGCGCTGAGCTTCGCGATCGTCTTGGAAGTGAGGCGGTCGAGCGCCTGCACCGATAGCTCGAGGTGCTCGCGCGTCGTGTCCTCGAGCTTCGTGTGCGAGAGGCCGCGGAGGCTCTGCACGAAGATCATCACGGTCGGGACGCCGGCGCGCGCGACCTCGGCCGCGTCGTGCAGCGGTCCCGACGGCAGACGGTGCGAGGTCCCGGCGACTTCGCGGATCGACTCGTCGGCGAGCTCGATCAGGGCGTCGTCGAAGAGGATCGGCTCGATGTTCCAGATCCGCTCCCACTCGACCTCGACGTTCTCCTCGCGCGCGAAGCGCTCCGCCGCCTCCCGCGCCATCCCCAGCATGCGCGCAAGTTCGTCGGCGTCGAGATGGCGCTGGTCGAGCAGCTGCTCGGCGGTCTCGACGACGGACGTGACGATCCCCGGCCTCGTCACGACGCCGCCCGACGTGCACACTGCGCCGCCACCCACCTCCGCGGCGATCTCGCGGATGTAGAGCGCGAGCTTCGCGGCGCCGGCGAGCGCGTCGCGGCGCTTGTCCATCGGCGTCGAGCCGGCGTGCGCCGCCTGGCCGCGCCACGTGAAGCGCGAGCGCTCGACGCCGAACGTCCCGAGCACCACCCCGAGCGGCAGCTCCATCGACTCGAGCACCGGGCCCTGCTCGATGTGCAGCTCGAGGTAGGCCGCGGCGTTCTCGAGCTGTGAGCGGGCGGCGAGCGCGCCGTCGAGATCGACGCCGTGCTCCCGCAGCGCGTCGGGCAGCGCGATCCCGTCGCGATCCTTCAGCGCCCGCAGCTCGTCCTGGTCGGACATCGAGCCGGCCGCGGCCGACGAGCCGAAGAGCGACCGGCCGAAGCGCGCACCCTCCTCGTCGGCCCACGAGACGAGCCGCACCGTGACCGGCGGCTCGCCTTCGGCTGCGAGGCGACGCATCACCTCGACCCCCGCGAGCACATTGAGGCACCCGTCGAGCCACCCGCCGTTCGGTACCGAGTCCATGTGGCCGCCGATCAGCAGCGCCCGGTCGGAGGCGCCGCGGAGTGTGAACCACTGGTTCCCCGCCTCGTCGATCTCCTCGACCGCGCCGGTGCCTTCCATCTTCCGGCGCAGGAACGCACGCGCCTGCTCCCACGTCTCGGTCCAGGCGACCCGCTGGGCGCCGTTCTCGTCGCCGGTCAGCTCACGGAGCTCCTCGAGATCGGCGACGGTCCGTCCGGGATTCACAGACACGAAAACGATCCTAAACCGTGATAGAAGGATCGAGATGAGCCACGCCGCCGCCGCGACCTTCCCGATCCGCCGTTCGTACGCAGGCCACATCGCAGCAGGAGCACGACGCGCACTCGCAGTCGTCGCGGTGGTCGCGGCACTCGTCGGGCTCTACGAGCTCTACCGCTTCATCTGGTCGTCCACCGGCTGGACGCATCCGTTCATCGTCGACGACACGTCGATGCCGCACGTGTGGGTGATCCTCCACGCCTTGTGGCAGCCGGCACAGGTGAATCAGCCGGCGCTCGGGACGATCCTGTTCCACAAGTCGCTCTTCACCGCCAAGGAAGCCGCCGTCGGTTTCGCGCTCGGCGCTGTGGTCGGATTCGCGATCGGCATCGTGCTCGCCCACTCGCGCCTGCTCGTCCGCGGCTTCCTGCCCTACATCGTCGCGAGCCAGACGATCCCGATTCTGGCGATCGCGCCGATGGTGGTCGTATGGGTAAACCCGAAGCTTCCGCCGAGCTTGCAAGGCTGGGGCTCGGTGGCGGTGATCGCGGCGTATCTGACGTTCTTCCCCGTCGCGATCAACACGCTGCGCGGGCTTCAGTCGGCCGATCCACGTGCGCTCGAGCTGATGCGCACCTACGCCGCAAGCCGCTGGACGGTGCTCTGGAAGCTGCGCGTGCCGGCCTCGATGCCGTTCGTCTTCTCCGCGCTGCGCATCGCCGCGACCGCCAGTGTCGTCGGCGCGATCATCGGCGAGCTGCCGTCGGGGCTCCAGTCCGGGCTCGGCGGCGCGATCCTCAACTTCAACCAGTACTACTCGATCGAGCCCCAGGAGCTCTGGGCGACGAACATCGTCGCCGCCATCCTCGGCATCGTCTTCTTCGTCGTCGTCGCCGCGGCCGAGAAAGCGATCGTCCGCCGCGCGCCGGAGAACGTCGCATGACGGAGCAGCACAGCGTCGTCGATGTATCGGGCGTGTCGAAGACGTTCCCGCGCGGCAACGTGCGCGCGCTCGAGAACATCGACCTGGCGCTTCGCCCCGGCGAGTTCGTATCGCTGATCGGCCCGTCGGGCTGCGGAAAGTCGACGCTCCTCCGCGTTATCGGCGACCTCGTCGAGCCTTCGACCGGATCCGTCGTCGTCAACGGGAAGTCCGCCAGGCAGGCACGCAACGACCATGACTACGGAATCGTCTTCCAGGACTCCGTGCTGTTCGACTGGCGAACCGTCGCGAAGAACATCTCCATGCCGCTCGAACTCCTCGGCTGGGATCGTGCGAAACGAAAGGAACGCATCGACGAGATGCTTCGCCTCGTCGAGCTGCAAGGGTTCGGCGACCACCATCCATGGCAGCTGTCGGGCGGCATGCAGCAGCGCGTGTCGATCGCGCGCGCGCTCGCATTCGAGCCGGCGCTACTCCTGATGGACGAGCCGTTCGGCGCGCTCGACGAGATGACCCGTGAGCGGCTGAATCTCGAGCTGCTCTCGATCTGGCAGCAGCTCGGCTCCACGGTGGTGTTCGTCACGCACTCGATCTCGGAAGCGGTCTTCCTCTCGACGCGCGTCGTCGTGATGAGCCCGCGCCCCGGCCGCATCGCCGGCATCGTCGACGTCGACCTGCCGTATCCGCGGACGGTCGAGACGCGCGAAGCACCGCGCTACTTCGAGCTCGTCACCGAGGTGCGCGAGCTGCTCAGGAGCAGAGGCGAGCATCTCCTGCCCGAGGAAGAGGCGGCGCTCGGCCAATGAGTGCCGCGCGGACCGTGCGCGAATGGGCACCGGCACTCGTCGTGTTCGTGCTCGGGATTGCGTTGTGGCAGGGCGCGATCGCGGCGTTCGACATCCAGCAGTTCCTGCTCCCGAAACCGAGCGACATCGTTCGCAGTTGTTGGGACCAGCGGCACACGCTCTGGCCGGCAGGGTGGTACACGTTCAAGGAGGCGCTCGGCGGCTTCGCGGTCGGCTCGATCGCCGGCATGGCGGCAGCGACGGTCATCTCGCGTTTCCGGACGCTCGGTGCGGCGCTGATGCCGATCGCCGTCGCGGCGAACGCGATCCCGATCATCGCGTTCGCGCCGATCCTCAACAACTGGTTCAACCCGCTGTCGCCGAGCTCCAAGATCGCGATGGCGGCGGTGTTGTGCTTCCTGCCGGTGATGGTGAACACGATGCGCGGGCTCCAGAGCGCAAACCCACGCCAGATCGAGCTGATGCGCTCGTATGCGGCGTCCGGCTTCTCGATCTGGAGGCAAGTTCGCGTCCCGACCGCGCTCCCGTTCGTCTTCACGTCGCTGAAGGTGGCAAGCGTGCTTGCGATGATCGCTGCGATCGTGGGCGAGTACTTCGGAGGCTCGTATGACGCGCTCGGCGTCCTGATCCGGTCGAAGGCCCAGATCCTCGACTTCGAGACGGCGTGGGCGGGGATTCTCGTCGCCTCGGTGCTCGGGATCACGCTCTACCTGGCGGTCGCCGCCGCCGAGCGGCTGGTCGTCAGGTGGGCCCCGGAGACACGGGACTCGTAATCCGGGCGGATCCGCGTCAGAATCGCCCGAACGAACCCCAGGGACGAACTTCGAGAGGGAAAGGGGCAGTTGAATGAGGAAGCGCTTGGCGCTGGGCACTTTGCTCACCGCGATGGTCGTGATCGCCTCCGCAGCGGCGGTTGCGACGCACGCCTCGGCGGCGTCGAAGCACGAGACGCTGACGAAGGTGACGCTGCAATCGAAGTGGGTGCCGCAGTCGCAGTTCGCCGGCTATTACGCGGCTCTCGCGAAGGGCTACTACACGAAGGCCGGGCTCGACGTGACGATCAAGCCGGGCGGCCCGGACATCATTCCCGAACAGGTCGTTGCGTCCGGCCAGGCGCAGTTCGGCATCGACTGGCTGCCGAGCCTTCTCTCGGCACGTGACAAGGGCACCGACCTCGTCAACATCGCCCAGGTCTTCGCACGCTCGGGAATGACCGAGATCACGTGGAAGGACACGGGCATCAACACGATCGGGAAGATGAAGGGCAAGAAGGTCGGCAACTGGCTCGGCGGCAACGAGTTCGAGCTCTTCGCTGCCCTGACGAAGAACGGGATGACCCCGGCGCAGAACAAGGGGGTCACGATCGTCCAGCAGGGCTTCGACATGAACCAGCTGCTGAAGCGGCAGATCGACGCTGCGTCGGCGATGACCTACAACGAGCTGGCCCAGGTCCTCGAGTCGAAGAACCCGAAGACCGGCAAGCTCTACACGATGGCCGACCTGAACGTGATCAAGATGCAGAACGTCGGTGTCGCGATGCTCGAAGACGGCATCTTCACGACCGGCAAGTACCTGAACGACGCAACGAACCGTGCGACTGCGGTCAAGTTCATCAAGGCGTCGCTGCAGGGATGGATCTACTGCCGTGACCACGTAACCGACTGCGTGAACATCGTGCTGAAGCAGGGCCCGACCCTGCCGAAGGGTCACCAGACCTGGCAGATGAACGAGATCAACAAGCTGGTCTGGCCGAACGCGTCCGGTATCGGCCTCATGAACAAGGCGGACTACGCACGGACGGCATCGATCGCCAAGCAGTTCAAGGTGATCAAGAAGACGCCGTCGGGCGCCTACCGCACCGACCTCGCGAAGCAGGCGATCGCCCAGCTGAGGGCTGCTCACGTCGACGTCAACGGCAAGAACTACAAGCCGAAGGTCGTCCACGTGACCGCCGGCGGCAAGTAGTAGCCTGAGCCCCGGGCCCGGATCGTCGGGCCCGGGGTTCGGTCCTCGCGAAAGGAGCGCTCATCATGTCCGTGCTGATCAAGGGCGGCCGGGTCATCACAGCGGCCGACGACTACGTCGCCGACATCTACATCGAGGGCGAGCGGATCACGACGATCGGCGAGTCACTCGACATGAGCGCAGACCGGACGATCGACGCGACCGGTAAGTACGTGCTGCCGGGCGCTGTCGACCCGCACACGCACCTCGAGATGCCGTGGCGCGGCGAGACCACGATCGACGACTTCGAGTCCGGCCAGACGGCCGCCGCGTTCGGCGGCACGACGACGCACGTCGACTTCTGCATCCAGGCGAAGGGCCAGACGTTCGGCGAGGCGCTCGAGATCTGGCACGGCAAGCGCAACGGCAAGTCGATCATCGACAACGGCTTCCACATCGCGATCACCGACCTCGCCGGCCAGGAGCGGCTCGACGAGCTCGCGACGCTCCCCGACGAGCACGGCGTCACGTCCTACAAGCTCTTCATGGCGTACAAGGACTCGCTGATGGTCGACGACGAGACGCTCTTCCGCGCGATGCAGGTCGCAGCGGAGAGCGGCGCGCTGGTGATGGTGCACGCCGAGAACGGGGACGCGATCGAGGTGCTGATGGGCGAGGCGATCGCCGCCGGCAACACCTCGCCGATCTACCACGCGCTCACGCGTCCGCCCGAGACCGAGGGTGAGGCGACGAACCGCGCGGTGCAGCTCGCGCGCGTGGCCGGTGCAAAGCTCTATGTCGTGCACGTGTCGTGCGCCGAGTCGGTCGAGCCGATTCAGGTCGCGCGCGAGAAGGGCTGGGACATCTGGGGGGAGACGTGCACCCAGTACTTCTTCATCGACCAGTCGTTCCTCGACCAGCCGAACTTCGAAGGCGCCAAGTACGTGTACACGCCGCCGCCGCGCGCGAAGGAGAACCAGGAGGTGCTCTGGAACGCGGTGCGCACCAACGTGCTGCAGGCGATCTCGACCGACCATTGCGCGTACCTCTTCAAGGGACAGAAGGACGCCGGCAAGGACGACTTCCGCCAGATCCCGAACGGCGGGCCCGGGCTCGAGAACCGGCTGCAGATGATCCACCACTTCGGCGTGCGCGAGGGGCGCATCTCGCTGAACCGGATGGTCGAGCTGCTCTGCACGAACCCGGCGAAGCTCTTCGGCCTCTACCCCCGCAAGGGAACGCTGGCGGTCGGCTCCGACGCCGACGTCGTCGTCTTCGATCCCGACAAGCGCGTCACGATCTCGGCCTCGACACACCACTCGCGCTCGGACTACAACCTGTACGAGGGCACGGAGGTGCAGGGCTCACCCGAGATCGTCCTCCTTCGAGGCAGCGTGATCGTCGACGGCACGGAGCTGCTCGCGAAGCCGGGCAGCGGTCAGTTCATCAAGCGGGCGCGCCCGAACGAAGAGCTGACGTCGACGGCGCTCGCTACGGCCTAACGGCCGGCGCGTCGAACGGCACGCCTCAGTTCATCTCCGGTGGCGCAGCGGCCAGGCGCGGGAACGCGAGGCCTCGAAGCTTCCTGTCTGCTCGTTCGCGACGTACGAGCAGGTCCGCGAGGCGCAGGACGATCTCGCGGGCGACAACGCTGCGCGGACCGCGCGACTCCAGCTCGGTGAGTGCCCAAGGGCCGTCGCGGATGCCACGCTCGCAGGCGGCGCGAACCGCCGTGAACGCCTGCACGTCGAGGCCGTCCTCCCAGAGGAACGGCGTCATCGCGCGCAGCTGACGGGCGACCTCCCGCTCGTCGCCGTCGTCGAGCGGGAACGAGACGAAGCTCAGACACGCCAGGCACACGCCGGCGAGGGACAGGTCGAGTTGGGCGACGAACGCCCGAGCGCGGATTGCCTTGAGTGATGCCACAACTCGATAAGAGCAGACGTCCACGCACGTGTCTGTGCCAGATGTGTGCCAACTTCGTCGCAGCGGCGCGGATGGCCGCGGGCGTTCAGTCCGGGCTCGGCAAGATCACGTCACGCACGGTCGCAACCAGCTCCTGGTAGCTCGCGATGAACGACCGGAGCGTCCGCACGGTCGGTCCAAAGCTGTCGAACTCGTCGAGCGTCAGGCCGTCCGGCTCGTACGCGCGTGAGAAATCAGGGACGAGCCGCTCCAACTCCTCGATCGCCTCTGCCGGAACCGGGTCGTCGAACCGCGGCTCCACGCCGATGCCGGAGGCGTTGAAGCGCTTCTGCCACTTGGACGGGATCGTGAGGACGATGTCGCCGCCGACGAGCTCGGACCAGTGCCGATGGTTGCGGTACGCCGCCGCGAGCACCCGGGTGCGGTAGCCCCGCTCGCGGTAGATCGCGTATGCGCGCTTCACGCAGGCGATCCCGGCCCAGTTGACGGAGCCGGGCGTGAGCAGCGCACCGCTCTTGCCGGCGGCGATCTCGAGCCAGTCGTCGAGGCGGCCGACCATGATCGTGCAGACAGGCGACATCGACTCGATGTCCTCCCCGGCCGCGACACGACGATCGAGCCCCCGCTCGACTGCGGCTCCGACCGCGAGCGCCTGCGGCACGGTGAACGAGACGGTCGCGTTGATGCTCACGCCGCGGGCCGTGGCCTCCTCGATCGCAGCGATGCCCGCGCGGGTCGCGGGAAGCTTCACCTGCATGTTGGGCGACAGGCCGTGGAAGCGGACCGTCTGCTCGACGAGCCGCGCCGGATCGCGGTAGAGCTTCGGGCTCGTCTGGATGGAGAGGCGGCCCTTGCGGCCGCGCTCCCGCTCGAACACCGGAAGCAGAAGCTTGGATGCCTGCGCCGCCATCTCCTCGATCAGCGCCCACGTCACCTCGTCCTCGGTCCAGGTCGCGTTCGCGTGGGCGAGCTCGACGATGCGCGGGCGCCAGTCGTCCATCTCCTTCGCGAGCACCTCGCCGACGATCGTCGGGTTGGATGTCGCCCCGACGGCGCCGTTTTCGATCGCATACGTGAGCTCGTCGATCGCGCACGAGTCGTTCCAGTAGTCGGTCGGTGTCGTCTCGGCCATCTCGAGCAGCGGGCTTCGCAACCCCGTCTCCACCGTCATCGTTCACCTCTTCCCGTCGTTGTCCGGACGACCAATCTCGGCTCGAGCACGACGTTGCGGCACGGTCCGTCTTCCCCGGCAACGCGGTCGAGCAGAAGCTGCAGCCCGGTGAGCGCCATCTCCTCGAGCGGCTGCGCCACCGTCGTCAACCCCACGCCGGCGAGCGCTGTCAGGGCGATGCCGTCGAATCCGACGACCGATGCCTCGTTCGGCGTCGTCCGTCCCTGACGGCCGAGTGCCTCCACGAGTGCGATGGCGGTCAGGTCGTTCGCGGCGACGAAACCCGTCGCGTCGGGAGGCGCCGGCGCCGCGCCGGCCAGGACGGCGTCAACGTCGAGGTGCATGGGATTCGACTGCTCGCAGCCGTGCTCGACGCACGCGATGGCGAAGCTCGCATGGCGAACGCGGTTGGTGCGGGGCTCGACGTACGCGCTCGTCACGTATGCGAGCCGCCGGTGGCCGAGCTCGGCGAGATGCTGCACCGCGAGCGAGACGCCCTTCTCCTCGTCGACGCCGACGGAGTCGAACAGCGGATCGTGCGAACTGACGACGACCGCGGGGACGGACTCCAGCCGGAGCAGCTCGGCAAGATCTGGATCGCCGCTGGACTGGAGCAGGGCGAGCCCGGCGACCCGCCGCTCGAGGAAGCCGTCGATGCTCGCGTTCTCGCGCTCACTGCTCCCGTCGGTGTTCGAGACCATCGTCGTGAACCCGTTGGTGTGGGCGTGACGCTCGAAGAGCTTGACCAGCTCGCCGTAGAACGGGTTGCCGAGGTCGCCCACGAACAGGCCGAGCGTGCTCGTGCGCCGCTGGACGAGCTGTCGCGCGATGCCGTTCGGGCGGTAGCCGAGCTCGGCGATCGCCTTCTCCACCCGCGTGCGCACACCGGGCGAGACAGGAGGTGCACCACGGATCACGTTCGACACCGTCGACTTCGAGACGCCGCTGCGGGCTGCAACATCCACGATGGTCGGGCGCGTCATAGCGCCTCCCGCACGTAGCGGAGGTTCGCCTCTTCAACCGCGCGCACGGACGGCAGGTCGCTCATGCCCACCGCGACGCGGTCCTGCTCGAGCACGATCCAGCCGTCGAAGCCCTGCAACGCGGGCAGTGCGAGAACGCCGCGGAGATCGACCATCCCTTCCCCGAACGGGCAGAAGATCCCGTCACCCCACGCCTGCTCGAGCGATACCGCTCCCTCGCGCACGCGCGCGAGACGCACCGGGTCGACGTCCTTCAGATGCAGGTGCCCGATCCGGCTCGCGTACATGCGCGCGAGCTCGAGCGGATCGCCACCGCCGACTGCTGCATGTCCGGAGTCGAAGCACAGCGGAACGTCGGTCTGGTCGACGAGCGTGGCGATCTCTTCCGGCGTCTCGAAGTACGTTGCCGTGTGGTGGTGGAAGACCGCGTCGATCCCGCGGCTGCGACACCGCTCGGCCGCCTGCGACACGCGGTCGAGCGCACGCGCGAGCCGGTCGCCGCGGAGCGCAGTGCGTGCCTGGTCGGCGGGCCGCCCGGCGCCGGCGAGCCGCTCGGGCGTGCCGGCATCGGCGAGGACGACGGGGCCGCGGCCGCCTGTCTGGGCCAGGGCATCGACAATCGGGTCGAGCCACTCGGCGATGTCCGCAGAGAACGCGTCCTCGTCGTCGAGGTGGAGCGGCGCGAAGCCGCCGACGAGCTGGAGCCCCGACTCGGCGAGTGCCTGCGGATCGAGGTAGCCGGGAGGACCGAGCTCGATCCCGGTGTAGCCGAGCTCGACCACGGTCTCGAGGAGGCGCCCTGCCGGGACGAGGTCGTCGCGACCGGTCGTCCGCTCCCAGACGCCCCAGGTGACGGGCGCGCTCGCGACCCCTCTGGAACGTTCCACAATCGCCACCCTATAGGTAGTCGCGCCCGGACGCACGGGCGGACTCGTAGTCCCGCCGCGCGGCGCGGACACCGGTGCTCTCGGCCACTTCCGCGACCGGCACGTCCCACCAGCTCTCGTAGCTCGGCACGCCCTCGTACCGGTCGGCCGCGACTGCGATCACGGTCGTGCGGGTCTCATCACGGGCGATCCGGAGCGCCTCGCGCAGCTCGTCGACCGTCGTCGCGCGGATCACGCGCGCGCCGAGCGACTCGGCGTTCGCGGCGAGGTCGACCGGCAGGTACGCCTCGTTGTCGACGGAGTCGGTCCCGAGCGACCCGTCGCGCCGGTAGCGGTACAGC
>DATINO010000132.1:0-6628 GCA_035474195.1 Gaiellaceae bacterium | reverse complement strand
TGTCGCGGTGCGCGAACCGGAGCAGCACCGGCCCGGGCGCCACGCGCCGGTCTCCGGCGCGCTGGACGAGGCCGCGGCGCTCGAGCGCCCCGACCAGCCTGGAGGTGGTGCTCTTCGGCAGTCCGGTCTCGGCGGCGAGCTCCCCGACGCCGAGTGGACGGTGCGACTCGACGACGCGCGCGAGGAGCTCGGCGGCGCGGTCGATCGCCTGCGTGCCCGTCTCGGTCGGCACAGCCCACATTGTGGAACACGTGTTCCACGTTTGTCAAGCCGGTACCGTCGCGGCATGCGGGTCCGCCCTGCGGAGGACACAGACGCCGAACCGGTAACCGCGATCCTGCGCGAGGTCGACGACGCGCGCGTGCTATCGGCCGCCGGCTGGGTGCACGGTCGACACGGAGCCCCGGCGGCCCGGCGGCTCCTTCATCTCGTCGCCACCGACGGCGACCAGATCGTGGGCTTCGGCGCCTCGGGCCTCGACATCTGGACGACCGCCGCGGCCGGGTGGTGCAACGTCGCGGTCACCGCCACGCGGCGGCGCGAAGGGATCGGCGGTGCGCTCCTCGAGGCTCTCCTCGAGCACCTGCGCGACATCGGCGCCACCAAGGCCACGTCGTTCATCCGGTTCAGCGACGAGGGTGAGCGTTGGGCGTCGGCGCGCGGCTGGTCTCGGGTCCTCACCGGACCACTGATCGCGGTCGACCCGCGAACCGTTCCGCACGTTCCGCTGCCCGACGGATATCGCTCCGGCTCGATGCTCGATGCCGGCCCAGAAGCGGTGTACGGAGCCGTTGTCGACGCAGCCCGCGACGAGCCGCGTCCCGACCCGATCGAAAACATGCCGTACGACGAGTTCGTGAGCGATTGGAGCCAGCCCGACATCGATCTCGAAGCGAGCACGGTCGCCTACGCGGACGATCTTGTCGTCGCGTTCACCGAGATCCGCATCGCTGGCGACCGCGCGCAGCACGGGTTCACCGGCACTCGGAGGGAGTACCGGGGGCGAGGCCTCGCGTCTGCGGTGAAAGCCATTGCGTTGGGTGCGGCCGCCGCGCGCGGCGTCACGCGCGTCACCACCTCGAACGCCGAAGAAAACGCGGCCATGCGCGCGGTCAACCGAAAGCTCGGCTTCGAGCAGATCGGAGAGCACGTCATCGTCGGTCGCGAGCTCGGTTAGAGACGCGAGTCGCGGCTCGCAGCAACTTCGAGCCGGAAGCCGTCCGGATCGACGAAGAACGTTGCGTAGTACGCCGGGTGGTATTGCGGCCACAGCTTCGGCGCGTGCAGGACTTCGGCACCGGCCGCCGCGGCGCGATCGTGGACGGCGTCGACCTCGCCCCTCGTCTCGACCGCGAGGGCGAAGTGATGGAGGCCGGGCGCGTAGAGCTCGAACTCCTGGTCGACGCCGAGTAGAACGCGAGCGACGCGTCCAGGTCGCGGCAGACGACGTCGAGGTGGCCGAGGCCGAGGAGCATCAGTCGACGGCGACAGGCTCGACGGATCGTCTCGGAGGCGCGGCCGGCCGCGGGAGCCGCATGCACACGAACACGCCGAGCGCCGGCGCGATCGCGCTGATCGTGAGCGCCGTCTTCAGGTCGACGACGTCGGCGACCGCGCCGAGCACGACCGCGGCGGTACCGCCGATGCCCATCGCGAGCCCGACGGACAGGCCGGAGGCAACGCCGATGTGTCGCGGCAGATAGAGCTGGCTCAGCACCATCGTCACGCCGAACGTGCCGACGACGCACACCCCGACGGGCAGCAACGCGAGCGCGCCGACAATGCCGCCGACGTAGATGAACACGAGGAGCAGCGGCGGGATGAGCGCCTGTGTGATCAGGAGTGTCCGCCGGAAGCCGATTCGGTCGGCGACCGGGCCGAGCGTGATCGTCCCCAGAGCGCCCGCGAGGAGCATCAGGAACAGCAGCCTGTTGCCGTACGCCTTCGAGTGCCCGAGGGACTCGAGCCAGAGCGGGACGAACGCGAGCAGCGTGAACCACGGGATCGAACGCAGTGCGATCACGGCCCCGAGCAGAGCCATCGCGTGCCCGTCGTCCTCCCCGCGCGCCTCGGAGTGCACCGACGACGCGGGTGCGAGCGCGGCGAACGTCGGCGTGAGCCGCAGCAGGAACGCCGCGACGACGGCGACTGGGACCATGGCGAGGAGCCCGCCGCCGACCCCGATCGCGGCCATGAACACGCCGGTGACGAACGCACCGAGCGCATAGCCGGTGTTGCCGCCGATGTTGAAGTACGACATCCCGCTCGCACGCTTGCGGCCGCTCGCGTACGCGGCGTACTTCGCGCCCTCGGGGTGGAAGGCGGCGACGCCGAGCCCGCCCGCGAAGACGAGCACGAGGACGATCGGGTACCACGGTGTCACCGCGGCGAGACCGATGCCGACCGCGGAGAGGATCGTCCCACCCGGGATGAGCCAGAGCGCGCCGCGCCGATCCGACCAGAGCCCGAAGAGCGGCTGCACGAGCGACGACGACACGGTCGATGCGAGCAGCAGCATCGCGGCGAATGCGTAGTTGAGGTCGAAGCGGTCGGTGAGGAACGGGATCAGCGCCGGCACGCTGCCTGAGGCGAAGTCGACGGCGAGATGACCGCCGGAGAGCGCGGTCATCGCCCGCCGGTCGATGCCGTCCCGCATGGAACGGAGGCTAGCTGTCGGTTTGCGTCAGGCGCGGTGGATGATTTCGCAGTTCTTGGCGACCTTGTCGTGCTTGTCGGCATAGACCGTGTCACGGCCGGTGCCGCAGTCGATCGTGTCGACCGTCTTGTCGCGCGCGCGCACCACGTCGTTGCCGGCACCGCCAAACACGGTGTCTGCACCCGGCCCCGGGATCAGCACGTCGTTGCCCGCACCGCCAAGCAACCGATCCTTCCCTGTTCCGCCGTTCAAGGTGTCGTTCCCACCCAGGCCCGACAGCACGTCGTTGCCGCCACGCCCGTTCAACACATCAGCGTACGCCGTCCCGGTCAACCGGTTGGCGCCGGCGGTTCCGTTGATCGTCTTTCCCTTGTGCGGCTTGGGCAGAGGCGGCGGAGGAGGAGGCGGACCCGACCCACCCGCAACCTGCAACGTCACCGTCGCCGAGTTATCCGACGGATCCGACTCCCGATCCGCCGTCGCCGTCGCCGTGATCGACTGCGCACCCGACCCAGAAACCGTCACACCGAACTTCACCACCGTCGACGTGCCGTTCGCGATGTAGTTGAAGTTGCAATCGACCGACACCGTCCCAACACAGCCGGAGCCACGCTCGTAATACGGCGGACCCGTCAGCTTCATCGTCGACGGCAACGTGAACTGCAGATGCGCGTTGTTCCCATTCCCGCCGCCGTGGTTGTCAACCGTGACCACAAAATCGACCTCGGAACCTGCAGCCGGCGACATATTCGACACCGACGTCCACTGCACCCGCATATTCGGCGGCAACGCACTCCCACTCCCACCGCCACCGCCACCGCCACCGCCACCAGTACCGCCGGTCGGGCAGGCCGAACCTGTGATGGGCGCCGAAGGAAGTGAAGTTGATGCGTTGAAGCCGCCTGCGTTCTCGCCGAAGGCCGCCCCGCGGACCGTGCTGCCGACGTCCGAGCACGTGAGCGTATAGTTCGACCCGTCTGCGCCGGCGATCGTGGAACATGGCCCGCCACTCGGGCCGCAGCGCAGCCACCCGTACTCGAACGACGGCGATCCGCTCCACGTCCCGCTCGTCGCAATCGACATCGTCGAGCCGGAGGCGTTCGCTCCGCTGATCGTCGGCGCCGCAGAGGCCATCGGCCATAGCGGAACGACCGGATCAGTCGCATCCGAAAGAAGGCTGGCCTGCCCGCCGACGGTCAAGCGAGCTCGAATGAAGTACCCGAGGTCAGCAGAGGTCGGCGTGTAACTCGAATCGGTTGCCCCCGCGATGTCGTTGCACAGGTTCACGGGCTGGCAGCGCAGCCATTGGAAGCCGAACGTAACGCCGGGCGTCCCCAAATAGCCGGACAGACTCTCTTCGAGCGGCTCGCCGACGACCGCAGATCCGGTGACGGTCGCAACGTCCCGAGGGAAGACGGGCATGCCCTCGATGAACGACGACCAAGATGTTCGGCGCAATCCGGTGCCCAAAGCTTCATGACGGTTGAGCGGCGCGACGTTCGAACCGTCGGCGTCCATCACGTCGAGCGAACTGCCTGAATCGACGAACAGGATTCGCGTGCCATCCGGTGACCACGACGGAGCGAATGCCGATCCCGTCGACGTCAGTGCGTGAGCATTCGTTCCGTTCGAGTCGATCACCCAGATCGCATACGGCCCCGTGCCGCGGACGAAGAGAAGTTTGCTGCTGTCGGGCGACCACGCGAGCTGCCCGCCCTCTCCGCCGGGCGCGGCGACGTCGCCGAATGATGTCAACTGGGCCTGCCCGGTTCCGCTTGTGTTCATCGTCCAGACGTCGGTCGAGCCGCCGGTCGTTCTCAGGTACGCGATCTTCGAGTCGTCGGGCGCCCACGCTGGGCTCGCACTTGCCGCAGAGGGGCCGAGCGACGTGACCACGCCGGTGTACATGTCTTCCTTCACGAGACCCGATACCGCACCGCGGTGGAAGACGACCGTGCGACCGTCGGGCGCGTAGGCCGGCTGGGTGTCATCGCTGGTCGTCGCGATCAACCCATGGCCCGTGTAATTCCCGTCTGCGGTGATCGCCTGGAATTGGCCGAACGAGGTGCGCGCGAGCAACTCGCCTATCGTGGCGCCTCCGAAGGGGGGCCACACCGGCTCAGAGTAGTTGGCGATGGCCGACACAGCCTCACCGTCAGTCACGAACGCCGCGCCGCCGTCATCGAAGAGGATCGAGCCGATGGGGTCCGTCAGGCCGAGCGCAAGTGGGCCGTGCCCCGTCTGGTTGTTGTCGGCAACACCACCCGCGTTCCCTTCCTGAAAGTTCTGGGCGCGCGTCTCGAGTGCTCCCGTCAGTTCGGCCGGCGTCCATGAAGGCGACCGCTGCAGCAAGAGCGCCGCCGCGCCGGCGACCTGCGGCGCCGCCGCCGACGTCCCGGTGAACCCGGAGGCGCCGCAGCCCGCGTCGCCCGACGTCGCCGCACCGTACGTGTCGGTCGACACGCTGTCGTACGCTGCGAGGTCCGGCTTCGTACGACCGTCGATCGTCGGGCCGCGCGAGCTGTACCCCTCCAGGTCGCCGGTCTGCCAGCAGACGGCGCCGACGGCGAGCGCGGCGGGCGACGAAGCAGGCTCGGTGACGCTCTGCGTGATCGGGTCCGAGATCGGCCCGGCGCCGGTCACGAACAGATCGATCAACGGATCACCGGCGACACTGAAGCTGACGATCGACGCGGCGTACGTCACCGTCGCGCCGGACGTGTTCGTGAAGCAGGCTTCCTCGACGGGAGGCGCCGGGCCGTCGGCCTGATCGTTCGCAGACGACGCGACCGTGACGCCGTCGCTGACGCGCTTGACGACGAGGTCGAAGTCCTCGGTGGTGACCGGCCACGCATCCCACTTCATGAGCGCGCACGAGTCGCCACCGGCCGCGACCTGGAACTGCTCGCCCGTGACGCCCGGCTCGAAGTCGTTCAGGAACGGCTGGCTCGAGTCCGGCGTGAAATACCCGGCCCAGTGGTCGTAGCCGTAGTTGCCGGCGGCGTTCACCCAGAGCACGCCGTTCGCGCGTGCGTCGGCGACGATTGCATCCGGTGTTCCCGGCTCACCCGTGCCGTCGCCGCGATCAGTATCGAACCACGAGACGGAGTGGTTCACGATCTTGATGCCGTTCGCCACCACGTACTGCTCTGCTTCCTGAAGCCCGATCTCGTCGTCGATGCAGATCAGGGTGAGCTGTGCGGCCGGAGCCATCTGGTGGACGATCTCGGCGACGCCGGTGCCGTGCACCGTGTCCGCCGTGAAACCGTCGGCGCAATGGTTGACGGTGGTGACGGAGGCGGGAAGCGACGACCCGAGCAGCGACGAGTAGCCACCGAAGCCGAGGTCGATGATCGCGATCTTGACGCCGCTTCCGGTGTAGCCCGCCGTGTGCCATGTGCCGGCGTCCGATAGCGCAACGCCCTCGTCGACCGCATCGGCCTCGTGGACGAACGGCGCGCGAACGCGCGCGACGCTCGAGTCGTTGGCAAGTGTCACGAGAGCCGACGGAGGAACAAGCGCGTCGCTGAGATCACCGGCGGACGCCTCGACCGAGCCACCCGCCGCTGCGACCGCCTGCTGAGCCTTCGACACGTCGCCGGGGCTCGCCACGACGACGACGCCGACTCGCCCGGCTTTCGTCGACAGACCCTCGTTCGCGCCTGCCCCAACCGCTGCGGCGCGACCCGCTGCGGCCTGCTCGCCGGCGACCAGCGAGAGCCGCGAATCGAGCTTCGGGGTCCGCGACCGGACGACGGGATACCCGGTGGTCGCCGAACGGGCAACGCCGCCCCCCACGATCCCCGTGCCGACGACCGCGCACGCGACCGCTCCCAGCACGAGTCGGCGTCCGTTCACCCTGCTCTCATCCCGGTGCTGACCATAGTCCTCGAAGCGACGTTGTCAATCGTCGAGAGACTCGACGAGCAGCGTCGAGACGTCCACCACGCGCAGCTGCTTTCCGCTCGCGCG
>DATINO010000131.1:0-6905 GCA_035474195.1 Gaiellaceae bacterium | reverse complement strand
TGCGGGGTGGTCGAGCGCGTGCTCCATGCCGAGCATGCCGCCCCACGACTGCCCGACGACTGCATAGCGGTCGGCGATGCCGAGGTGCTGCGTCAGGTCGACGAGCTCGTCCTTGAAGAGCTGCACCGTCCAGAAGTCCGCCGGCGCGTCGGGGAGGTGCGTCGAGTTTCCGCAGCCGACCTGGTCGTACAGCACGCAGCCGCGGCCGTAGCGCGACAGGTTCGCGATCGGCTCGGTGTAGTCGTGCGCGGCGCCCGGGCCGCCGTGGCAGATGACGACGGGGGTCGGCTCGGATTCGAGGTCGCCGACGACGCGGTACCACGTCTCGTTGCCGTCACGGATCATCGTTCCCTCGCTCACGTTGCAGCTCCCTTCGCGTCCAGCGGATGGTGGCAGGCGGCGAACCGGCCGCCGCCGTGGTCGACGAGCGGCGGCCGCTCGATCTTGCAGATGTCCGTCGCGTACCGGCAGCGCGTGTGGAACCGGCAGCCGGAGGGCGGCGCGACCGGGCTCGGCACCTCGCCCTCGAGCACGATCCGCTCCCGGCGCACCTCCTCCTCGCCCTCGATCGCGGGGATCGCCGACAGGAGCGCCTCCGTGTACGGATGCACCGGCGCGAGGAACAGCTCGTCGGACGGCCCGACCTCGACGATCACGCCGAGGTACATGACCGCGATCCGGTCGGAGACGTGGTGCACGACGCCGAGGTCGTGCGCGATGAACACGTACGTCAGGTCGAGCTCGCTCTGCAGGTCGTCCAGCATGTTGATCACCTGCGCCTGGATCGAGACGTCGAGCGCCGACACCGGCTCGTCCGCGACGATCAGCTTCGGGTTCAGCGCGAGCGCGCGCGCCACGCCGATGCGCTGGCGCTGCCCACCCGAGAACTCGTGCGGATACCGGTTCACGTGATCCGGAGAGAGACCGACCGTCTCGAGCAGCTCACGAATCCGCACCCGCGTCTTCCCGCGCGACAGGCCGCCGTGGATCTCGAATGGGTCGCCGAGGATCTGCCCGACCCGCTTGCGCGGGTTCAGCGACGCGTACGGGTCCTGGAAGATCATCTGCATCTCGCGCCGGTACGGGCGCAGCCTCCGCCGCGACAGCGTCGTGATGTCGCTGCCGCCGAAACGCACCGAGCCCGAGGTCGGCTCGTGCAGCCGCACGAGGAGCCGTCCGAGCGTCGACTTCCCGCAGCCCGACTCGCCGACCACACCGAGCGTCTCGCCGCTGCGGACATCGAGCGAGACGCCGTCGACGGCGTGCACGACCTCGCCGCCGCCGCGGAACGCCGTGCCGCGCACGGTGAAGTGCTTGACGAGGTCGCGTGCCTCGAGCAGCGTCTCGCTCACGCGGTCCTCCGCTCGTCGCGGAGCGCGCGCCGCGACGACGGCTCCAGATGGCACGCGTCCGCGTGCCCGGGCTCGACCTTCGCGACGAGCGCCGGCCGCTCGTCGCACTTCGGGAAGCGGTAGATGCAGCGCGGCGCGAACCGGCAGCCGGGCGGTGGTGCGAGCAGCGACGGCGGCTGGCCCGGAATCACCGTCAGGCGGCGGCCGCGCGTCCTGCCGACGCGGGGGATCGAGTCGAGCAGCCCCCAGGTGTACGGATGCTGCGGCTCCCGGAAGACCGCCTGCTTCGGGCCTTCCTCGACGACACCGCCCGCGTACATGACGACGACGCGCTCGGCTAGATCCGAAACCACGCCCATGTCGTGCGTGATGATCAGGATCGACGAGCCGTGGTCGCGGCGCAGCCGCTTCATCAGCTCGAGGATCTGCGCCTGGATCGTCACGTCGAGCGCCGTCGTCGGCTCGTCCGCTATCAGCAGCGACGGGTTGCAGGAGAGCGCCATCGCGATCATCACGCGCTGCCGCATCCCGCCCGAGAACTCGTGCGGGTACTCGTCGACGCGCCGGTCCGGGTTCGGGATCCCGACCTCGGCGAGCAGCTCGATCGACCTGCGTCGAGCCTCCTGCCGCGTCATCTTCCGGTGCGCGCGCAGCTGCTCGGCGATCTGCCAACCGACCGTGTAGACCGGCGTGAGCGCCGTCATCGGGTCCTGGAAGATCATCGCGATCTCCGCACCGCGAACGGCGCGCATCTCGCTCTGCGGCAGCGCCATCAGGTTGCGGCCGCGCAAGAGCACCTCGCCGGTGATGATCGCGTTCGGGTCGCGGATCAGCCGCATCACGGCCATCATCGAGACGGTCTTGCCGGAGCCCGATTCGCCGACGATGCCGACGACGTCGTCGTTCTCGACCGTGAGCGAGAGGCCGTCGACCGCGCGCACGAGCCCGTTCTCCGTCCGGAACGACACGTGCAGGTCGCGGATCTCCAGGAGAGCCTCAGGCACGCCGCACCCGTGGATCGAGCCAGGCGTAGATGAGGTCGACGACTGCGTTCGCGACGACGACGAAGAACGCCGCGTACATCACCGTCGCGAGGATCACCGGCAGGTCGAGGTTCTGCAGCGAGTCGAACGTCAGCTTGCCGACGCCGTGCAGCCCGAAGACGACCTCGGTCAGCAGCGCGCCGCCGCCGACGAGCGCGCCGAAGTCGAGGCCGAACAGCGAGACGAAGCCGATCAGCGACGTGCGCAGCGCGTGGCGGAACAGGACGCGGCGCTCGGTGAGGCCCTTCGCGCGCGCGGTGCGCACGTAATCCTCCTCCTGCGCCTCGACGATCGCCGAGCGAAGCACGCGCGCGTAGATCCCGATGTAGAGGATCGAGAGCGTCAGCCACGGGAACAGCAGCGCCTTGAACCAGCCCCACGGCGAGTGGGTGAACGGCACGTAGCCGAGTGGGGGGACCCACGAGAAGACGCTCCCGTGCAGCCGGCTCTGCGTGATCAGGTTCACGACCTCGCCGAGCCAGAACACCGGCATCGAGATGCCGATCAGCCCGACGATCATCACGGTCGTGTCGATCGCCGTCCCGCGGAACACGCCGGCGAGCATGCCCATGGCGATCGACGCAATCACCCAGATCACCGCCGCGCCGAATACGAGCGACAGCGTCACCGGGGCCGCCTGCGTGACCTGCGGGATCACCTTGGCGCCGCGGTTCACGTACGACGTCAGGTCGCGGGTGATGAAGAGCTTCTTCATCATCAGCCCGTACCGCACCGGCAGCGGCCGGTCGAGCCCGAAGTCGTGCCGGACGGCCTTCAGCGTCTGCTGGTCGGCGTTTCGCCCGGCGATCCGCGCTGCCGGGTCGACGCCGGGCGTCGCGAAGAAAATCAGGAACGAGAGGACGCTGATCGAGAAGAGGACGAAGATCATCGAGACGAACCGGTGCGCGATGAAACGGAGCACTACTCGCCGTCCGTCCTTCGGAGCTTCGCCCGCGGATCGAGTGCGTCGCGGATGCCGTCGCCGAGCACGTTCAGCGCGAGGACGGTGAGCGCGATCGCGATGCCGGGGGCGAGCGCGACGGCCGGACGGGTGTAGAGCAGGTCCTGGCCGTCGAGGATGATCGAGCCCCAGCTCGCCTTCGGCTCTTGCACGCCGATCGAGAGGAACGAGAGCGCCGCCTCGGTCAGCATGTCGATGGCGAGCATCAACGGGAACAGCACGATCGCCGTCGTGACGACATTCGGGAGGATGTCGCTCCAGAGCAGGCGCCAGTTGGAGGCGCCGAGCCCGATCGCGGCCTCGACGAACTCGCGCCGGCGCAGCGACAGCACCTCGCCGCGAATCGGCCGCGCGACGTACGGGATGTAGACGAGCCCGATGATCGTGATCGGCAGCAGGAGGCTGCCCGACGTGAGGTGCAGCGGTCCCAGCGAGACGCCGCGCGCGATCAGGACGGTCGAGAGGCTGATCGCGAGGAGGTAGACCGGGAACGCCCAGACAACGTCGAGCAGGCGCGACAGGACGCCGTCGACGAGGCCTCCGAAGAAGCCGGCGACGACGCCGATCAACACGGCGAGGAAGCACGTGATCAGCGCCGCGGAGGTTCCGATCAGGAGGGAGTTGCGTCCGCCGTAGAGCAGACGCGCGGCGACGTCGCGGCCCTGCCCGTCCGCGCCGAGGAAGTAGTGGTGGACGTCCCACGTCGGGCCGATCGGCGTGACGCCCAACCCGAGGCCCTGGGTCGACTGCACCATCACGGGGACGCGCTTGCCGTTCGCGATCGTCGTGCCGTCGAGGTTCGACCGGAACGGGTCGGTGTGGGCGACATGGTGCGCGTAGAGCGGCGCACAGAGGCACAGCGCGACGATGACGGCCAGCAGTCCGGCCATCACGAGCGCGACACGGTTTCGCAGGAGCCGCCGGCGCGCCAGCTGCCACGGGCTGGCCGCGGCGATCGCGAGGTCCCCGCCCACCGGGGCGAGGACCTCGTCGACGATCGCTCCGCTCACGCGGTTACTGCACCCAGGACTGGTCGACCAGCCAGTAGAACTGCTTGCTGAAGACGAAGTTCCCGACGCGCTTCGACACGAAGTCGAGGTGCTTGGGCGTGAACATCGTCGCCATCGGCGCCTGGTCGGTCACCGCGCGGTCGATCTTCGCCCACATCGCGTTCGCCTTCGGGAAGTTCGTGTTCTCGAGCTTGAGCGCAGCGTTCATCTGGGCGTTGATCGGCTTGTTGCAGAAGCCGGCCATGTTGATGCTCGAGTCGCTGCCGGGATGGAACGACTCGCAGCCGAACAGGATGTGCAGGAAGTCGGAGGCAGCGGGGTAGTCCTGGTACCACTGCTGCACGTTGATCTGCACGTGGTTCTTCGTGTTCTGCGGATACGTGAACGCGATGTTCCCGGAGATCGCCTTCTCGGTCGCCTTGAACCCGATCTCGTTCAGGACGCTCGCCAGGTACACACCGACGGCCTTCTGCACTTCGTCGTTCGCCGAGATGACGACGACCTTCGCGCCTTTCTGCCCCGACTCGTTGACGAGCTGCTTGGCCTTCGCCACGTCGGGAGCCGACCAGGTCGTGCCCGGGTTCTTCGTGTACGGGCAGTACGGCTTGTTGCCCGGGAAGCCCGGCGGCAGCACCTGGCACGACGGCGTCGCGAGCTTCGGGCCGCCGAAGATCTTGATCAGCGCGTTCCGATCGATCGCGTAGTTGACCGCCTGCCGCGCCTTCAGGCTGGTGAAGGGCGGGATGTTCACGTTCATCGGCGCGTACCAGAACGCCGTCAACGGCGTGAGGTGCGTCTGGGCGGCGTACTTCGTGCCGAGCTCGTTCAGCCGGTCGGCCGGCGGGAAGTCGTAGCCCCAGTCCGCCTGGCCGTTCTCGACGGCGGTGACCTGCGCCTCGACCGTGAGCCCGAACGACTGCGTGATCTGGTCGGGGTAGCCGTCCGGCTGCGCCAGCTGCGACCACACGTGGAAGTACGGGTTGCGCTTCATCACGAGCAGCTTGTTCGAGTCGTACGACGAGAAGTAGTACGCCCCGGTTCCGGGGATCGGCGCCGACCCGGCGTCGTTCGGCGGCGCGCTCGCCGGCAGGATCGACGCGTGCGGGACTGCGAGCTTGTACTTGAACTCGGCGTCGGGCGCGGTGAGGTTGATCGTGACGGTGTTTCCCTTGCCGGAGATGCCGCCCGCGAGCGTGCAGGTCGCCGGCGTCTTCAGGCACTTCGACGCGCCGACGATGCCGTTGTAGAAGCCTCCCGCCGTGGGGCTCTTCACCTTGAAGATGCGACGGAACGACGCCACCACGTCGTTTGCGGTCACGGGCTTGCCGTTCGAGAACTTGATCCCCTTGCGGAGCGTGAAGACCCAGCTCTTGCCGCCGTTCGTGATCTTGTAGCTCGCCGCCAGGTCGGGCACGACGTTGAACGCTGCGCTGCCGCCCGCCTTCTGGAATGCGAGCAGGCCGTCGTACGTCGCCTGGTAGAGCTGCCAGTACTGCAGCGTGTAGTTGACCTGCGGGTCGAGCGTTCCGCCCGCTGCGTTGGCCAGCAGCTTCAGCGTGCCGCCACGGTGACTCGTCGTCCTGGCGCTCGACGATCCGGTCGCGACGACCCCGATGACCGCGACCAACGCCAGGGCGATGAGCGACTTCCGGTCTCTCATGCCCTCATCTCCTGTCTCAGTGGGAAGCAGCGAGCCTAAAGGCGGCTGTACGCCCGAACAAGTACGTACCGAAGATCTCAATACACTCGTGCCCGTGATCGACCCCGCGCGCAGCTTCGACCTCGCCGCCGAGGAGTACGAGGCGACGCGCCCGTCGTATCCGGACGAGCTGCTCGATCTGCTGCCGGTCGCGACCGACGCGACGGTGCTCGATCTCGGCGCCGGGACCGGGAAGTTGACGCGCGTCCTCGCGCGCCGCTACGCCCACGTGATCGCGGTCGAGCCGCTCGACGGCATGCGGTCGATCCTCGAACGGGTCGTGCCGGACGTCGAGGCGCTGGCGGGCAGCGCCGAGCGGATCCCGCTCGACGACGCCTCCGTCGACGCCGTCTTCGCTGCGCAGGCATTCCACTGGTTCGACCACGGCTCGGCGATGCCCGAGATCGGACGCGTGCTCCGCCCCGGCGGCATCGTGTGCGTCGTCTGGAACTCGTTCGATCAGACCCGCCCGGACCCGCTGCCGCCGGCGTACGCCGCGTACCTGGGCGAGTTGCGCGCCGAGCGCTCCACGTTCGATGCGGAGGCGTCGTTCGCGGCGCTCGTTGCGCGAGGGCCGTTCGGGGAGACGCACGAGGCGGCCGTGCGGCACGAGCACGTGCTCGACCGCGCCGGGCTGCTCGGCAACGCCCGGACGGTCAGCTGGATCGCGAGCCGCCCCGACGAGGAGCGGAACGCGGTGCTCGCGCGGCTCGGCGAGCTGCTCCCGGAAGGCACGTACTCCAGCCCGAACCTCGCCAACGTGCTGTGGGCCGCGCGGTCGTGACCTGGGACGAGGCGGCCGTCCGCGCTGCGGTCGGCACCGTCGTCGCCGCTGCAGAA
>DATINO010000130.1:0-18127 GCA_035474195.1 Gaiellaceae bacterium | reverse complement strand
CGTCGACGAGGTGTACGAGCTCTTCCTCGACCTCGACGCCGACGAGTCGCAGATCGAGTTTCCGATCGTGTACACGAACGCCCGCGAAGGACGCGCCGGCCTCGACCCGGACGAGCTCGCATCGGACCTCTCGCCGCTCTTTGAGTTGCTCCTCGAGCGGATCCCGGCGCCGGAGCACGACCCGGACCATCCGCTGCAGGCGCTCGTGACGAACCTCGACTCGAGCCCGTACGTCGGCCGCCTCGCGCTGCTCCGTGTTCGGCACGGGACGCTGCGGAAAGGCGAGCAGGTCGCGTGGTGCCGTGCCGACGGCACGATCGAGTCGGCCCGCGTCACGGAGCTCTACATCACCGAGGCGCTCGACCGCGTGCCCGCAGACGCCGCCGGCCCGGGTGAGATCGTCGCGCTCGCGGGTCTTCCCGGCGTGACGATCGGCGAGACGATCGCGGATCCGACCGATCCGCGGCCGCTGCCGGTGACGACCGTCGACGAGCCCTCGCTCTCGATCACGATCGGCATCAACACGAGCCCGCTCGCGGGAACGGAAGGGAGCAGGCTCACCGCGAGTCAGGTGCGCGACAGGCTCGATGCCGAGCTCGTAGGCAACGTGTCGCTGCGCGTCCTTCCGACCGAGCGGCCGGACGCCTGGGAAGTGCAAGGCCGCGGCGAGCTGCAGCTGGCGGTTCTCGTCGAGCTGATGCGTCGTGAGGAGTTCGAGCTCACGGTCGGCAAGCCGCAAGTGATGACGAAGGAGATCGACGGGAAGGTGCACGAGCCGGTCGAGCGCGTTTCGATCGACGTCCCCGAGGAGTACATCGGCGTCGTCACGCAGCTGATCGCGTTGCGGAAAGGGACCCTTCAGCAGATGGTCAACCACGGCACCGGCTGGGCGCGGATGGAGTACCGCGTCCCCGCGCGCGGGCTGATCGGCTTCCGCACGGAGTTCCTGACCGAGACGCGCGGCGCGGGCATCCTCCACCATGTCTTCGACGGCTGGGAGCCGTGGTACGGAGACCTACGCACGCGGCCGACCGGCAGCCTGGTCGCCGACCGCAGCGGCAACGCGACGGGCTTCGCGATCTCGGCGCTGCAGGAGCGCGGGTCGCTGTTCGTCGCGCCGGGAGACGTCCTCTACGAGGGGATGATCGTCGGCGAGAACTCGCGTGAGGGCGATCTCGACGTCAACGCGGCGAAGCCGAAGAAGCTGACGAACATGCGCGCCGCGTCCGCCGACGTCCTGGTGCGCCTGATCCCGCCGCGGCCGCTGTCGCTCGAGCAGGCGCTCGAGTTCATCCGCGACGACGAGGCGATCGAAGTGACGCCGAAGTCGGTCCGCTTGCGCAAGGTCGAGCTGTCCGCGGGGAAGCGCCAGACGATGACGTCACGCCGCAAGCGCGAAGCGCTCGCGTAGAGGATCTGAGCCACGCGGCGCGAACACGGTTCGGCCGTGAGCGAACTCTTCGACGACGCCGAGCCCGAGATCGATTCGCTGGCCGAGGCCATGGACGACTTCGACCGCGCCGAGATCTTCCAGGCCTACGTGCGCGACGGGTTGAACGAGTTTCAGGACTGGCTGCGCGACCAGCCTTAAAGGTGTCTGACACTCTTGGTGTCAGACACCCCGCGTCGGCACGCGTCAGTGGGCGAGGAGCCCTTCGCGCACCCTGGCGGCGAGGCCTTTGGCGATCCGCCCGCGCTCGCCCCACGAGCCGTACTCGCCCCGCTGGGCGCTTTGCCCGCTGAGGACGAGCCTCGAGGACGAGTCGGTGAGCGGTTCGGCGGTCACCGTCATGTCCTGGCCGGCGTTCGAGAAGATCGACGCGCCGGTGTTGAACGTGAACGACCCGTCCTCGCTCCGGAGGACGGAGAAGCCCAGCAGGTTGACGGCCCCGAGCGTCTCCTGGAAGACCTGCTCGGGCGGTGCTTCGAATTCGAACTCGTATGTCTTCGGCACGGGTTGCGGCTCCCGGGTCGGAGGGGGTCTGGAGGTTCATTGTCGGCTCGAGCGTTGTCACGGTCGACCCACATTCGAGGGACGCTACGGTGCAGCGTGGCAGTTCGGGGTCGGGCCAGATTCCGCCGTCTCTCGCCCGAGCGCCAGCTCGCGGTCGATCTCGGCACGGCGAACACCGTCGTCTACCAGCGCGGCCGCGGCGTCGTGACGTTCGAGCCGTCGGTCGTCGCGATCGACGAGCGCACCGGCGAGGTCTACGCGGTCGGCGCCGAGGCGCGCCGGATGATCGGCCGGACGCCGGCTCACATCAAGGCGACGCGACCGCTGCGACACGGCGTGATCGCCGACTTCGACACGACCGAGCAGATGCTGCGGTACTTCATCCGCACCGCGTTCCACCGCTTCGGCGCCGGCGCCGAGGTGATGGTGTGCATCCCGAGCGGTGTCACGCAGGTCGAGCGGTCGGCGGTCGAGGAGGCGACGCTCGGCGCAGGTGCATCGCGCGCGTACCTGATCGAGGAGCCGCTCGCCGCGGCGATCGGCGCCGACCTTCCCGTCGCCGACTCGATCGGCTCGCTCGTCCTCGACGTCGGCGGAGGCACGTCGGAGATGGCGGTAACCGCGCTCGGCGGGATGGTCGTGTCGGAGTCGGTGCGCACCGGCGGCTACGACCTCGACGAGGCGATCGTCAAGCTGCTGCAGGACACGCAACGCTTGCTCATCGGCCAGGAGCAGGCGGAGGCGATCAAGCTCGAGGTCGGTGCGGCGTTTCCGGGGATCGTCGACGACGCCGAGACGCAGGTCGCGGGACGTGACCTGCGCACCGGCCTCTTGCGACGTACGACCGTCGATGCAGATGCGGTCCGGGCTGCGATGCAGGGACCGCTGGCGCAGATCCTCGACGGGCTCGAGTCGGTGCTCGAGCGGACGCCGCCCGAGCTCGCGGCCGACATCGCGGACCGTGGCTTGATGCTCGTCGGCGGTGGTGCGCTGCTGCGCGGGTTCGACCAGCTGATCCGGCAGCGCACGGGTCTTGCAGTGACTATCGCGGAGGAGCCGCTGATCACGGTCGCTCGCGGCGCGGGGCTCGCGCTCGAAGGGCTGCATCACCTGACGCCGGCCAAGCGCCGGCGACGCCGCTAGTCGATTCAGCGCCTACGTCTCGACCGCTGTGCCTTCTTCCAGCACGGCGAGATAGTTGCTGTACGCGAATAGCTTGTTCCGTGACCTGCCGGTGACCTCGCGCACAATGCCGAGGCGCTCGAGATGTGCCGCGGTGTTCGCGACAGTTACTTCGGACAGGGACAGACCCTTCGCAGCCTCGGGTATCCGAAAGACGATCTGGCGGATTGCGAGCTCGTGCAGGCGAAGCGCTGACCCGCTTGCGCGACCCAGGCTGTGGATCGCCTGCCGGTCCGCGTCGACCAACGTCAAGAGTCGCCGGGTCGTGTCGGTCGCTGAGCGCGCTATGTCGTTGACTCCCTCGAGGAAGAATCGCAGCCACTCCTCCCACTCCCCGTGGGTGCGGATTCGCTGAAGATATCTGTAGTACTCGTCCCGGTTCCGCTTCAGATAGAGGCTGAGGTAGAGAAGAGGTCGAGACATGACCTGCTGATCCTCAGTGCACAAGAGGAGTGTGATCAGGAGCCGGCCGACGCGACCGTTGCCGTCGAGAAACGGATGGATGGTCTCGAACTGCGCATGCGCGAGAGCAGCCTTGACGAGGATCGGTGTCTTGACCGGGTCGTTGTGAAGGAACTTCTCGAGAGCCCCCATTGCCGGCAACACTTCGTGCGCCGGCGGCGGAACGTAGCGCGCGTTTCCAGGACGCGTTCCACCGATCCAGTTCTGCGACGACCGAAACTCACCCGGCACCCGTTCCGCGCCTCGACCCGATTCGAGAAGCAGCCCGTGAACCTCCTTGAACAACCGAAGGCTGAGCGGGAACCCGCCCTGGAGACGTGCGATCCCGTGGTTCATCGCCCGGATGTAGTTGAAGGTCTCGCGAGTGTCTGCAGGAGCCACCGCGCGTGCCTCGTCGTGCTCGAAGAGCAGAAGATCCGATAGCGACGACTGCGTTCCCTCGATCTGGGAAGAGAGCACTGCCTCCTTGCGGATGTACGAATAGAGGAACTGGTCAGGATCGGGTAGGAGGAGCGTGATCCCGTCGAGGCGACCCAGGGACTGGTTGGCCGAATCGAGCAGCTCCTGCGAATCCGGATCGATCTGGAGGGCCGGTTTCGGGGGTAGCGGCTTTGGATGGAAGCTGAAGAACTGCTCGTCGCCGGCGCTCAGGCGGCGGAAGGTGCCCGCACGGTCGCTTACCCCCGGGTTGCCGCCAGCGGTGGCCACGAGCTAGCTCATCATCCTTAGCCTCACCGACACCAAGCTAAGGATAATCCATTTTCCTTAGTTTCGGTCGCCCTGAACCAAAGGAACGCTTGGCGCTACCGAAGTCGAGACTTGTCGTGCTAGCCGAGCCGCGAGCGGATCGCCGCCTGGATCTGATCGGCGACGGTCGGCAGCTCGACCTTCATCCGCTCGAACTCAGGCCCGTACATGACGATCACGTCCATCGGCGTCGTCGCGACCACGGACGCGGTTCGCCGGCCGGTCTCGACCAGGCCGATCTCGCCGAAGAAGTCGCCCGGGCCGAGCACCGCGACGCGCTCGCCGTCCTCGAGCACGGCGGCCTCTCCGTCCTCGATCAGGAAGAACTCGTGCGCCGCCGCGCCTTCGCGGACGAGCAGGTCTCCCTCCGGGATCGAGAAGCTCTGGAGCCAGCCGGCGATCCGCTCCAGCTCGCTCTGCGAGAGGTGCCGGAACATCGGAATCTGCCGGACGCGGGCCGCGTTCATGCGGCGATCATCGCACGGGCTGCTACCTTGGCTCCACGGACACCGCCGGTGGCCGTGAGATCTGGCTTCTCGTTTCTCCTTTTCAGGGCGTTCGAGTTTCTGCATCTCGACCCTGATTCAAGGAGACACATGATCAAGCAGTTCAAGGCGCTCGGCGTCAGCGCGCCCGTTGTTCGCGCTCTCGCGGCGCGGGCCATTCACGCCCCGTTCGCCATCCAGCAGCACGTCTTGCCCGACGCCCTCGCAGGACTCGACATCCTCGCGCAATCGCCGACGGGCTCGGGCAAGACACTCGCTTTCGGCATTCCGCTCGTCGAGCGGACGGAGGGCGCGAGCGGCAAGCCCGCAGCGCTCGTCCTCGTGCCGACGCGCGAGCTTGCACTCCAGGTCGCCGACGACCTGCGCCCGATCGCGGAGGCCAAGCGGCTTCGTGTCGCGACCGTCTACGGCGGCGCGTCCGTCGGCTCGCAGGCGCGCGCGGCGCGCGCCGCCAACATCGTGATCGCTACACCGGGCCGCATGAACGACCTGCTGGAGCGGCGCATGCTCGACCTCAGCCGTGTCCGGGTGCTCGTGCTCGACGAGGCAGACCGGATGCTCGACATGGGCTTCAAGCCGCAGGTCGACCGGATCCTGCACACGGTTCCGCGGAACCGCCAAACCATGCTCTTCTCGGCGACGCTCGAGGGCGCTGTCGCAGAGCTCGCTGCCAGTTACACGAGCAACGCGTCCGAGTTCGCCGCGACGGCGCCGCCGGAGCGCGAGCAGGGGAAGATCGAGCACACCTTTGTGCCGGTGACCGCCGACTCGAAGCTCGATCGCCTGATCGAGCAGCTGAACGCCGGCAAGCGCCGCACGCTCGTGTTCGTCCGGACGAAGCACGGTGCAGACCGGCTCGTCCAGAAGCTCAACCGCGCGGAGATCCGCGCCGCGGCAATGCACGGGAACCTCTCGCAGAACCAGCGCGAGCGCGCGCTCGCCCGCTTCACGTCGGGCAACGTGCGGACGCTCGTCGCGACCGACGTCGCCGCCCGCGGGCTCGACGTCGACGACATCACGCACGTGATCAACTTCGACCCGCCTCGGGTCGCCGAGGACTACGTGCATCGCGTCGGCCGCACCGGCCGCGCGGGTCGCGACGGCACCGGGATCACGTTCGTGCTGCCCGAGCAGCAGGCGGAGGTCGGGCAGCTCGCGTCGAGGCTCGGCCACGGCGACCGCTTCACGGAAGCCGGGCTGACGGCCGTGAGGTCGCGGCCCAAGGGCCAGCCGCACCGCCGCCGGCGGCGCTAGGAAACGTTGGCGCGGGCGGCGCGGAAGCCGACGAGCTTCCGCTGCCGCTCGTCCCACAGCTTCAGCCGCGTCGCGCGCAGGCCGTCGAGCAGGGAGAGCGTCGGGACGCTGTGCAGCGCGGCGTTCTCGTCGTGTGCGGCCTGCAGGTTGTAGTTCGGGATCCGGGCGCTCAGGTGGTGTACGTGATGCAGGCCGATGTTCCCGGTCATGAACTGTAAGACGCGCGGCATCTGCAGGTACGAGCTCCCCTTGAGCGCTGCGTCGTCGTACGACCACGACTCGCCCGACTGCCAGTAGGTGTCTTCGAACTGGTGCTGGACGTAGAAGAGCCAGATGCCAACGCTGCCGCTGACGAGCAACGCGGGCAGTTGCACGATCAGGAAGCCCTGCCAGCCGAGCAGGTAGCAGAGCGTCGCGAAGAAGACGATCAGCGTCAGGTCGGTGCCGAGCACGCTCCGCTTCAACCGACTCGGCGACTTCAACGAGACGATCCGCGGGCCGAGCAGCACCACCCAGAGCGGCCCGAGCCCGAACATGACGAACGGGTTGCGGAAGAGCCGGTAGCGAAGGCGCTCGAACCAGGGCGAGCCCCGGTACTCGTCGACGGTGAGCGTGTGGATGTCACCGACGCCGCGGCGATCGAGGTCGCCCGCGGTCGCGTGATGGATCGCGTGCTCGCGCCGCCACACCGCGAACGGCGTGCAGACGAGGACACCGAGCGCTGCGCCGAGCAGCGCGTTGTTGCGCTTCGACTTGAAGAATGATCCGTGCGCGCAGTCGTGGAAGACGATGAACACGCGGAGCAGGAAGCCGGCTGCGACGACCGAGAACGCTCCCGCGAGCCACGGCGAGACCCAGAGCGCGGCGGCCGCCGCGGCGATCAACGCCACGTACACGGCGACAGACGTGAAGAGGTTCGAGATCGCTCGCCCGCGACGCGGTACCGCGTAGCGGGCGAGCAGCTTCTGCAAAGAGGTGTCGGAGCTGATCAGAGGAAGGTACCGGTCCCGTCGGACCGGCCCGGTTCGCAAGCGGTCAGCCGGTGAGAACCGGCGTCTCGACGAGCCCTTCCTGTGGATCGATCGCGCCCAGGTCCTGCACGACTTCGAAGCGTCCGCCTCGAGCCTGGGCGATGTACATGTTCAGTCGCAGGTGGTGCTGGCCGGGCACCATCGCCGCCGGGCCGCCCGGGCTCTCGTCGATCCGGGCGTGGTCGAGCGCGGCGATCACGCCGTCCTGGTCGAGCGAGCCCGCCTCGGTGACCGCGGCGGCCCAGAGCCGAAGTCCGCGGTAGAGGCCCGAGCACGCGCCGCCGCCCGTGAACTTGGCGTCTCCCGGGTAGAGCGTGTCGTAGCGCTCGAGCAGCGTGCGGCTGAACGGATCGGAGACGCCCTGGTAGTAGTCGAGGCACCCGTAGAGGCCCTCGACGTGAGCGGCCGGGACCATGTTCAGGAAGTTCTCGTCGAAGTAGGTGCAGATGAGCTGGCCGCCGCGCCGCGTGAAGCCGGAGTCGTAGAGCTCGGCGAAGAACGGGGTCACGCCGGGCGGGACGATCGTGTTGAACACGGCGTCCGCGCCGCTCGCCGTGATCTTGGCGACGGTCTCGCGGTAGTCGGTGTGATCGAGCGGGAAGTACTCCTCACCGACGATCGAGCCGCCGTTCGCCGCAACGACCTCTTTCACGCGCGCGTTCAGCACGTGCGGCCAGATGTAATCGGCCGACGGCAGATAGAACGACTTCGCGCCGGTCTCGCGCATCAGCCACGGGATCAGCGGGTCGACCTGCTGCGCGGGCACCGGGCCGGTGCAGAAGATCAGCGGGTCGGACTCCTGTCCCTCGTACTGCTCGGGGTAGATGTAGAGCGTCTCGCCTTCGACGACGACCGGGCCTTTGATCGCCTGTCGCGTCGAGCTGTAGATGCCGCCGAAGACGACGTCGACCCGATCGCGGCCGACGAGCTTTGCTGCCTTCGCCGCGGCGACGCTGTCGTCGGTCGCGCTGTCCTCGACCACGAGGATCAGCGGGCGCCCGAGCAAGCCGCCGTCGGCGTTGAGCTCGTCGATGACCATCCGGGCGACGTTCGCGTTCGCGACCCCGACGAACGACAGGGGGCCTGTCTCGTCGGCGATCAGTCCGACCTTGATCGGTGCGGCTTCTGTTGACTTCGCCATGTCTCCTCCTTGGTGGGCCGTGTGCAGCGACTCTGCAACGGCGCACCGATCAGCACATCGGGCGAATGACCTATGCCGTCAGGGCGAGCCGCGCAGCCTCGTCGAACGGCATGAGCCGCAGGGGGACGAGCTCGCGAAGCCGGTCGTCCTCGGCGACTGTCGCGTTGCGCAGCCCTTCGATCAGCGGCCGGGCGACGCTCGCCCGCACCGGGGTCACGAGGTTCAGCCAGTAGGAGGAGAGCCGCGGGGTGAGGATCGGAACCTCGACGATCAGCGGATGCCGGCCGCGGATGCGCGCGATCTGCTCGATCATCGCGCGGTAGGTCATGACCTCCGGCCCGCCCGCGTCGAACGACTGCCCGAGCATCTCGTCGGCGCCGGCCGCCGCGGCGAGGTACGCGACGATGTCTGCGAGCGCGATCGGCTGCGTCGGCGTCGAGACCCAGCGCGGACAGATCATCGCCGGGAGCCGGTCGACGAGCGCGACGATCGTCTCGAACGCCGCGCTCCCCGGCCCGACGACCATCGCCGCCCGAAGCGTCGTCAGCGGGACGGAGCCCGATGCGAGAACCGTCGCGGTCTCGGCGCGGCTGCGCAGGTGGCGCGAGAGGTCGGGCGAGGAATCGCCGAGGCCGCCGAGGTAGAGAAGCTGCCGCAGCCCGTTCCGCTCCGCGGCGCGTGCGACCGTGGCGGCCGCCGCCCGGTCGCGCTGCTCGAAGTCGGCGCTTCCCAGGGAATGAACGAGGTAGTACGCGGCGTCGACGCCGTGCAGTGCTGTGTCCACCGCCTCGGCGTCGCCGACATCGGCCTCGGCCCAGCGAACGCTGCTCGTCTCAGTTCCGGGGCGGCGCGACACGGCGACGACGTCGTGGTGCTCTGCGAGCACCGGGACGAGCGCGCGGCCGACGGTGCCGGTCGCGCCGAACACGGCGATCCTCATCCTCGCGCCTCGTGTCGCAGACGGGAGAAATAGCGGCGGCCGAGCGCGACATGGAGCCGCGACTGGACGGGCGCATACAGCACCCCGAGTCGCGGCAGGAATCCCTCGACTGCCGACGTGACGGCGACGGCGCCGAGACCCTGCTGGGTGAAACGGAGCGAACCGGCCGGCGCGCGCGCCAAGAGCCCCCCGCGAATCGGATACGTGCAGGTGACGGACTCCTCGTCGATCGTCCGTCGCGGGCGGCCGAAGCGAAGGAGTGCAGGCCCACGACCGAGCAGCCGAATCTCCAGTTCGTCGTGGCGCACCGTCGTCCGCACGACGCCGAGCGTCGCGCGCCGTAGCTCGCGCCAGTAGAGCTCGCCGAGCCTCCGCGCTCCGGCCGAGTTGTGCTCCACGACGGGGCTCGGGAAGGTCATGCGCTGCACCGACTCGACGGCCCCGTCGGACGCGCGTGTGCTCGTCGAGCTCCACGACAGCTCGCTCCGGCGCAACCTCACCGTCGTTCGCCCGCCACCCGCTCGGCAGCCGACACCGGATCCTCGTCGAGCACCATCGCCGCACCGGTGGCGCTCGCGAGCTCCTTGGTCGCGCCGGCCCCCGCAAGCGCCACGCGCAGATCGACCGCAAGCTCTGTGAGCTCGCCCTGCACGGCGAGCAGGCGGTCGGCCGTGACGGCCGAGATGACGACGAGCGGACGCTCGCGGCCGGTGACCGTCTCTCTGATCGTGGCGATCGGCGTGTCGGGCCCGAGGTAGGTGATCGACCAGCCGCGCGCTGCAAGCGCGAGGCCGAAGCTGATCAGCGGCAGGTCGTGCAGCTCGCCGGGCGCGCAGGCGAGAACGGCCCTCGGGCCCGCTCCGTCCGCCCAGCCGCGCGCGAGCCCGAGCAGCCGGCCGCGCAGCAGGTTGCTCGCGAAATGCTCCTGCGCGACGGTCGCCTCCCCGCTTTCCCAGCGTCGTCCGAGTGCGGCGAGGTACGGAAGCACCACGTCGCGCAGCACGGTCTGGAGCCTGAACGCCGAGAACAGGCGATCGAGTGCCGCGTGCGCCCCGGGCTCGTCGAACCGCGCGAGCGCGGCCTCGAGCTCGGCAGCCAATTCGGTCAAGCGCGCTCTTCCCGGTCCTGGTTCTGCGGGGCTGCGATCTGCCTCCGCGACCGCGAGGCGCGACGCTTCGGCGGCCGACAATCCGGCTTCGAGGTGCCGCTGCATCGTCTGGACGCGCGCCTCGTCCGCACCGGAGTAGAGACGAAAACCGCCGGGTGAGCGGATCGGCTGGAGGAGCCCATACCGCCTCTCCCAGGCCCGCAGGAGCTCGGGCGACACTCCGACGCGCTTGCTCAGAGCGCCGATGCGCAGGTGGCCGGTGTCATCCATGGCTCTAGTTTACACAAAAGTTGTACGAACTCTTGACATAGACGCGCGAGGGCCGCTACACTCGCCGAAGAACCTGTACAAACAATGAACAGCGAAGGGGTTGGCATGAAGAAACTGGACATTCTCGCGGCCGTGCTCGTCGTCGTCGGGGGCCTCAACTGGGGTCTCGTGGCCGTCGCCAAGTTCGATCTCGTCGCGGCACTGGTCGGGCTCGACTTCGGCCAGACGAACGCCGTCAGCCGCGTCGTCTACGGCCTCGTCGGCATCGCCGCCGTCTATCAGGCGATCCAGCAGAGCGCGATCCGCCGGCGCTGGAGCCGCGACCCGCACGTCGCGACGGCGTAGGGATCGACCGACCGATCGACCGACCCCCTCCCCGCCGCCATGGTCCGGAGGGGGTCGCTGTCGGCGTGAATCGACGGCCCAGTAGACTCGCCCGCTGGATGAACATCGTCGTCACGAATCTCAAGGGTGGTGTCGGGAAGACGACGACCACCGTGTATCTCGCGGCGGTCGCCGCGTCGCGCGGCTACACCCCGGTCGTGGTCGTCGACGCCGACCGTCAGGCGTCCGCGGCCGAGTGGCTCGAGGAGCGTCCCCTGGACGAGGTCGAGATCGTCGAGGCACCGTCGGAGCGGACGCTCGCGCGCGCGATGGGCGCGGACGAAGGAACCGTGCTGGTCGACCTCCCTCCGGGAGACGAGCGGCTGGTGCAGGCGGCGATCGGCCTCGCGGACGCGGTCGTCATCCCGACGCGCGCCGGCGGTGTCGAGTTCGCGCGGGTTGCGTACACGCTCGAGCTGATCCCGGCGAGGACACCTCGCGGAGTCGTGATCACCGCCGCGCGGCTCGGGACGAACGACCTTCAGGAGACGATCGACTGGTGGAAGGGCGAGAACGTCCCGGTCTGGGGTGTCGTCCCCGAGCGCGTCGGCATCGCCGCCGGGCCGGAAGCGCGCCTGTATCGCGAAGGCCTCGACGAGTACGGGAACGTGCTGCGCCGAGTCCTGCGTTCCCGCCGAACCTAGGCGTCAGTCCGGGTACTCGTCCTTGCGCTCCATCGTCGGCACGTCCGCCCCGGGCTTCGGCGTCCGATCGAGCAGGAAGCTGAAGTACGGCGCCACGAACGGATCGGGGGCGACCACCGAATACGTGTGGTAGACGGTGCCGTTCTCCCGCGCGAACGCGATCCACATCGGCGTCTCGCGGACCCCGTCCTCGAGCTTGGCGCCGACCTGTGTCGACCAGCGCTTCAGGAACTCCGGCGGGTCGTCCAGCATCTTCCTGATCTCGGGATTCGACTGCGCCTGCTCCTCGGTGAGCGCGAGCCCGTAGTCGAAGGCGAACTCGGTGTCGTAGGTCGAGACGTACGGAAACTCCCAGCCCATCCGCTCCTTGTACGCGTTCAGCCTGTCGATCGGCGCCCGCGAGAAGCAGATGAGCGTCACGTCCTGGTGGTTCAGATGGACGAGTGAGCCGTCGAGCCCGTCGCCGAGGCTCGTGCAGCCGGGGCACGCGCCGAGCGTGTAGTCGGGGCCGAACATGATGTTGTACGCGAGTAGCTGCGAACGGCCGTCGAAGAGCTCGGCGAGCGTCTTCTTCCCTTCCGATGTGTCGAACTCGTAGTCCTTCTCGACCGGCACCCATGGCAGCTCGCGGCGCTTCGCGGTGATCTCCTCGCCGCGCTTCGCCTGCTCGCCCTCGAGCTCGGCGAGCTCGTCGCGGGCGGCCTGCCATTCCTCACGCGTTCCGATCGTGTGCTCGGACATGTCGCCTCCATTCTGTCGGATCTGCAGGTGAGACTCGCAACCGCTGCCAAACTCATCGCCCCGGGCCGGGCGCACGTAACGGGTGCTAGCGATAGTCCGGGTTCGCGAAGTCGAAGCGACACCCGGCGTCCCACAGTGCCCGCTGGTTGCCATGTGCAGGCATACCGCCGGCGTCCTTGAGGAGTCGCGCCAGGTGGAGGAGATTCCACGTCATGAAGGTCGTGTTGCGGTTGGTGAAGTCGTTCTCCGGGCCGCCCGAGCCTTCGTCCAGATACGACGGCCCCGGTCCGGCCTCGCCGATCCAACCGGCGTCCGCCTGCGGCGGGATCACGTACCCGAGGTGCTGCAGCGAGTAGAGGATGTTCATCGCGCAGTGCTTCACGCCATCCTCGTTCCCGGTGATGAGGCAACCGCCGACCTTCCCGTAGTAGGCGTACTGACCGTGCTCGTTCAGCTGCGATGAGTTGCCGTACAGCCGCTCGATCACCCGCGTGCAGACAGACGACTTCTCGCCCAGCCAGATCGGCGATCCGAGCACCAGGATGTCGGCCGCCTGCACGCGTTCGTACAGCTCCGGCCACGCATCGGTTTCCGCGCCGTGCTCCCGCATGTCCGGATAGACACCGGGCGCAATCGCGTGATCGACGGCGCGGATCTGGTCGACCGAAACACCGTTGGCCTCCATGATCGCGATCGAGAGGTCGATCAGCCCCTGCGTGTTCGAGACCGACGGAGAGGGCTTCAGCGTGCAGTTCACATAGAGCGCGCGGAGGTCGGAGAAGTCCCAGACGCTCGTCGTGCTGAGGTCGCGCTGCCGCTCGGACAGGTTCACGGTGCTGGTGCTCCTTCACTCAGGGATTGTTCGTCACCCGTCCCAGCAAGGTGGGCGCGAGAAAGCGAAGATACCGCCACCCAAACGAAAGGGACCCACACATGGCCGTCGGCATGCTGCTCGCCGGAGAGGGCGTCACGAAGGACGCGTACGTCGCACTGACCGAGAAGATGTTCGGGAACTTTCCGATGCGCGAAGACCAGGCGCCCGAGGGGCTGCTCCTGCACACCGCCGGAGAGACCGCCGAGGGGTGGTACATCTACGACATCTGGAACTCGCAGGAGCAGTTCGAGCAGTTCATGGCCGGCACCATCGGCCCGGCCGCTGCAGAGCTCGGCGCGGAGACCCCGATGACGCCGGTGTACTACCCGATCGAGACGATCGTCAAGGGATCGGCGCTCTAGCGACGGCGTAACGTCGCTCGTACACGGCAGGTCTGTCAGACGTGTACGGAATCGCAGCGCTGCGCAGTGGACGGCGGTTCTTCGCCGTCTGCTGCGCGTTCTTCCTCTTCGCCGTCGGCTGAACGATCGACCGCGCCCCGTGCGGGACGCGAAAACCGACCGCCGGGGAGATTCGTGCGCGGCCGCTTCGCTGAGCTACGGGAAGTGCGTCCCGTCGAGCTTCAGGTCGAACGCTCCGTCACGGTGACACCCGGCGGGCACGACGTACGCCGTCCCGGCGAAGTCAGTCGGGTTGTCGGCCAGCTGCTGGCGCATCAGCCGCCGCGCCGTTCCGGCGCTCAGGCCGAGCGCACGCCCGACCCGCACCCCCGACTGATAGGCGTAGCAGTTGGCGAGCGCCTCGCTCGCCTCGCCGTGCAGGTGCCACGCCTCGTGCGCGAACACGGCGATCGCATGCCCCGACGCGGTTTCCGTCGCTACGGTCATCTGCCGGACCTTCGCGAGGCGGTAACAGATGCCCGGCGTCACCCACATCCGTCGGCCGCCGACCTCGGCAAGCCCGTCCGTGTCCTGCACGTAGCCGACGTGCCGGCCGCTCACGTCGCACATCACCTTTGCGGGATGACCGGCGATCCTCGCCGCCTCGCGGTCGAGGACCGCGAGCGTCGCCGACCGCTCATGCGCGGGAAGCTTCTGCCATGACGCGCGCGAGCGGTCGAGCAGGAAGAGCCCGGACAGCAGCGCGAGCACGACGGCGAGCTGGACGAGACGACGCCGCACAACGCGCGGGCGCGCGACACGCCGGGCGGGATCCATGAACTCGCTCTCGCCGGGCTCCTCTGCATCGACCTCCTGCGCGTACCCGAAGTCGGCGAGGTCCCGCTCCTGCGGCCCGCGGTCTTCTCGCGCGGCCCGGCCTCCGCCCGCGCGAAGGCCCGAGAAGAAGAACTGCGCCTCGACTGCGACCGCCGCGAGGAACGGCAAGAGCGGCGGCACCCACAGCTGAAGCGTCCCGCTCGCGAAGTACGCGACGACGAAACCGCCGAGCAGCAGGCGCCACAGCCAGATCAGCGGAGGCCGCACTGCCCCTATCCTGGCGGAGTGGCACGCCGGAGACGCACGAGGCGTTCCCGCCGCGGGGTCTGGATCGCAGTCGCGCTCGTCCTGGTCGCCGCCGGGGCATTCGCGGCGGCCGTCGTCCTCCTGTCGGGAGCGAGCCTCGCCGGGGACGACACCGCGCTCGCGCGGGTGCGCCTGCAGCTGTTCGCGGGCCGCGTCGCGAGCGTGCGCGCCTTCGCGCCCGACGGCACCGCGATCCCGCTCGTGCGGAGCAACGGCCGGCTCACCCCGCGGACGCAGCTCGCGCCCGGCGAGACGGTGTCGCTGCGCGTCGTCGTGCGCCGGCCCGGTTGGTCTGCGTGGGCGCTCGGCAAGGAACGGCACGAGCGGCTCACGGTGCAGACCCCGGTCGCTCAGGTCGTCGACCGCTGGCCGAGCACGCGGGTCATCCGCTTCGACATGCCGGTCAGCGCGGTGAAGATCGGCGGGCGTTCCGTCAACGCAACGTCGGCGACGGTTGCGATCCCGTCGACGAAGAGCTCCGGCGCGGTGAACGTCGCCGTCGCCGCGCGGCCGTGGGAGAAGGTCGGCGCGCCGGTTCGCGTCACGTGGTTCCCGAAGTCCGAGCGTCCGCTCGTGCTCGCCTCCCCCGCTCCCGGCGCGCAGCTCGATCCGCTCGAGCCGCTGCGGCTCACGTACTCGCAGCGCGTGTCGCTCGACGAACATCCGCGACTCTCGCTCCGCCAGCAGGGCAAGTGGGTGCAGCTCGACAGCCACACGCTCGTCTTCCGTCCGGGCGGCGACGGCGCACCGTTCGACTCGGACGAGAGCGTTCGCTTCCCAAGGCCCGTGGAGGTGCTCGGCGGCACGACCTGGCACGTCGCGGGCGCGTCGTTCCTCCGTCTCCAGCAGCTCCTCGCGCAGGAGGGCTATCTGCCGCTGACGTGGACGGGTGACGAGGTCGCGCAGACGAAGCGCGCCGAGGTCGCTGCCGCGACGACGCCGCCGGAAGGGACGTTCAGCTGGCGCTATCCGAACACGCCGCCCGAGCTCGTTGCGCTCTGGAACCCGGGCGAGCCGGACACGGTGACGCGCGGCGCGGTGATGATGTTCCAGCACGATCACGAGCTGACCGTCGACGGCATCGCCGGCCCGGATGTGTGGCACGCCGCGATCGCCGACGCGCTCGCGGGCAAGCACAAGCCCGGCGGCTACAGCTACGTGTACGTGCATCGCAACGTGCCCCAGCTCCTGACGCTGTGGCACAACGGCAACGTCGTCCTCACCTCGCCCGGCAACACCGGCGTGCCTGCGGCGCCGACGGCGCTCGGCACGTGGCCGGTGTTCGAGCACATCCCGGTCGGGCGCATGAGCGGCCGGAACCCGAACGGCACGCGCTACGACGACCCGGGAATCCGCTGGATCAGCTACTTCCACGGCGGCGAGGCGCTGCATGCGTTCAACCGCGCGTCGTTCGGCACGCCGCAGAGCCTCGGTTGCGTCGAGCTGCCGCTCGACCAGGCCGCGAAGGTGTGGCCGTACACGCCGATCGGGACGCTGGTCACGATCGAGAATTGAGCCGAGCGGGTAGGCGATGGCGATGGCTGCAATTGCGAGCTGGGCGGGCGATCGGCTGTCGTCGCAGATCTCCCGCCATCACCGGCGGCGGCTTCGTCGTGTCGGCTGGGAACACGCGATCGAACCGCCGGCGGGCGGCTGGGCTTCTGCCGGAGAGGTGCACGACGGCAACGCGGTCGAGATCCTGATCGACGGCGACGAGGCGCTGCCGCGCATCGCAGCCGAGCTGCGCGGCGCGCAGTCGCACGTCCATCTGACGGGCTGGTACTTCACTCCCGACTTCGCGCTCGAGCGGAACGGCCGGCCGACGGTTCTGCGGAACCTGTTGGCCGAGCTCGCCGATCGCATCGACGTGCGGGTGCTCGTCTGGGCGGGCGCGCCGCTGCCGCTGTTTCGCCCGTCGCGCGCCGACGTGCGGAAGATGCGTGAGCAGCTGACGGCGGGCACGCGCATCCGCTGTGCGCTCGACGCGAAGGAACGGCCGATGCACTGTCACCACGAGAAGACGATCGTGATCGACGACCGGGTCGCGTTCGTCGGCGGCATCGACCTGACCTCCGAGGCGGGCGACCGCTTCGACAGCGGCCGGCATCACGCGCGGGCGACGATCGGCTGGCACGACGCGTCGGCACGGATCGACGGCCCTGCGGTGCGCGACGTGGCGGAGCACTTCCGCATGCGGTGGGTCGAGGTGACGGGCGAGACGCTGCCGGCGGTCAGGCAATCCGAGCCTGCCGGCGATGTCGCGCTGCAGATCGTGCGGACGGTTCCCGAGAAGGTCTATTCGCGCGTCCCGCGTGGCGACTTCGGGATTCTCGAGTCCTACGGTCGCGCACTCCGGTCGGCGGAGCGGCTCATCTACCTGGAGAACCAGTTCCTGTGGTCGCCCGAGATCGTCGCTGTCCTGTGCGACAAGCTCGCTCGTCCTCCTCACCCGGATTTCAGGCTGCTGCTCGTGTTGCCGGCGAAGCCGAACTCCGGCGGCGACGACACGCGCGGAGCGCTCGGCGAATTGATCGAGGCGGATGACAAGAACGGGCGCCTGCTCGCGTGCACGTTGTACGCGCGCGCCGGGAAGCTGGCCGACCCGGTCTACGTGCACGCGAAGATCGGGATCGTCGACGACCGCTGGCTCACGATCGGCTCGGCGAACCTCAACGAACATTCGCTGTTCAACGACACCGAGATGAACGTCGTGACCCATGACGCGGCGCTCGCACGCGCCACGCGCCTGCGGCTGTGGTCCGAGCATCTCGAGCGGCCGCCCGAGGAGATCCCGGCGGACACGACTCGCGCCATCGATGAGCTCTGGTCCGTGATCTCGAGCGAGCAGCTCGAGCGGCGAGACGGAGGGCTTCCGCTCACGCACCGCCTGGTGCGGCTCCCGCATCTCTCGAGCCGCTCGGGTCGTGCGCTCGGCCCGATCAACGGCCTGTTCGTCGACGGCTAATCGATCAGCTTGCGCTGCATCGCGAAGATCGCGAGCCGCCAGATCAGAAGGCCGAAGAGCATCAGCGCCCCGACCCGCAACAGGTCGACCCAGCCGAGCACACCGAACGCCGCGTCGCGAACCAGCTGCACGCAGTGGTGCAGCGGGTTCACCTCGCCGAGCACCTGCGCCCACCTCGGCAACTGGTTCAGCGGGAAGAACGTGCCCGCGACCAGGAACAGCGGCGTCAGCACCGCGCTGACGATGTAGCTGAAGTTCTCGATCGACTTCGCGAAGCCGGCGACCATGATCCCGAAGCAGCCCCAGCCGAAGCCGGCGAGCCAGGCGATCAGCGGCACGACGACCATCTCCCAGCGCGGCTCGAGGCCGAAGAACATCGCGACGATCATCGGGACGCAGCCGTACACGCCGGCGCGCGTCGCGATCCAGAGCGCCTCGGC
>DATINO010000129.1:0-7650 GCA_035474195.1 Gaiellaceae bacterium | reverse complement strand
GCGGTCGTGCTCGAGCTCGTCGCTGCCGCATCGGAGCCGGGCGCGAGCAGCGCTGCGGCGGCGGCGCCGCCCAGGAGCAGTGCGGCCGCGCAGGCCAGGAGGGCGAGCCGACCCACGCGGATCACGGTAGCCGAGGCATCTCCAGGCCCCGGAAGGCTTTACCGAACGTTTCCATAGGCTGGGCCGCGGCTACACCATGCTTTCGTTGCCCGTCTAGGCATGCCTCCCACCCACACGCACCTCCCGCCGCGGTACCTCGAGCCCGAGCTGCTCGCGCGCGGCGGCATGGCCGACGTCTACCGCGCGACCGACGAGGAGCTCGGCCGCGACGTGGCGGTCAAGGTCCTCGCCGACCGCTACGCCCAGGACGAGTCGCTGCGACGCCGGTTCAGCCGCGAAGCGCTCGCCGCCGCCCGGCTTTCCGGCGACCCGCACATCGTCACGATCTTCGACGTCGTCGAGCACGGCGGGCGGCCGATGATCGTCATGGAGCTGCTCCCGGGCGGCTCGCTCGAGCAGCGGCTGACGCGCGGCGTGCCGTGCGTGCCGCGGCAGGTCCTCGACTGGCTCGACGACGCGGCGGCGGCGATCGACGCGGCGCATGCAGCGGGGATCGTGCACCGCGACGTGAAGCCGGGAAATCTGCTTCTCGACGAGCGCGGCCGCGTCAAGGTCGCGGACTTCGGGATCGCGAGCGCCGCGGGGCTCGACTCGTTCACGCAGACCGGGACGATCCTCGGCACCGCCGGGTACCTCTCGCCGGAGCAGGCGCGCGGCGAGCAGTCGGGGCCGGCGAGCGACCGCTACGGCCTCGCAGTGGTCGCGTGGGAGCTCTTCACCGGACGGCGGCCGTTCGAGGCGGAGACGCCCGCGGCGGAAGCGGCGGCGCACGTCCAGGCGCCGGTACCTCCGATCTCCGCCGCGAATCGCGAGCTGCCGCGCGCGTTCGACCCGATCTTCGCGCGCGCGCTCGCCAAGGACCCAGGCGCGCGATATTCGACGGGTGCGGAGTTCGTCGGCGAGCTGCATCGCGCGCTAGACGAGGACGCCGGCGCGACCTGGGTCGTTCCTGCGACTTCGGTGCCGATTCCAGTTCCGCGGCGGCGCCTGCCGGTGGCGCTGATCGTCGCGGCGATCGCGGTCGCGATCGCGGGCATCGCGGCCGCGCTGATCGCCACGCGGAGAGACAGCACCCCGAAGGTGCTCGTCCGCACGGTCACGCGACCCGGGACGACGGTGGAGCGCACCGTCACGACCTCGACCACGTCCGAGACGCCGCCGGCAAACGGCACGACGCTCGACAACGACGGCTTCGCGAAGATGCAGGCCGGGGACTACAACGGCGCCCTGCCGCTGCTCGAGCAAGCGGTCAACGCGCTGCAGGGGACGGGATCGCTCGACGAGGCGTACGCGGACTACAACCTCGCGTACACGCGGTTCGCGCTCGGCGACTGCGACGGCGTCCTCGCCCTGCTCGACCGGTCGCAGCAGATCCAGGGCCACCGCAAGGAGATCGACCGCCTGCGCCACGATGCACGCAAGAACTGCGACCAGGAGCGATGAGTTTCGGGTCTCGCGAGCGTCGAAACGGATATGACCATCACAGACGCTCGCACCCGCTGGTTCGCCCTCTACACACTCTGCGCCGCAAGCCTCATGATCGTGCTCGACGCGACGATCGTGAACGTCGCGCTGCCGTCGATCCGTGACGACCTCGGCTTCACCGAAACGTCGCTCGCGTGGGTGATCAATGCGTACACGCTGACGTTCGGCGGGCTGCTGCTCCTCGGCGGACGGCTCGGCGACCTGTACGGCCCGCGGCGGCTGTTCCTGTTCGGCATCGGCCTGTTCACCGTCGCGTCGCTCGTCTGTGGTCTTTCGACGTCGCAGGGGATGCTGGTCACGGCGCGCGCGGTACAGGGCATCGGCGGCGCCGTCGCGTCGGCGGTGTCGCTGTCGATCATGCTCGGCCTGTTCACCGAGCCGGCCGAGCGCGCGAAGGCAATGGGTCTGTTCGGGTTCGTCGCATCGGGCGGCGGGAGCATCGGCGTCGTGCTCGGCGGCGTGCTGACCGACACGATCAACTGGCACTGGATCTTCCTCGTCAACCTGCCGATCGGTGTGGCGGTCGTGTTTCTGACGCTGCGGCTCATCCCGGACACCGAGGGCAGCGCGGCACAGGGCCGAGGCCTCGACATCGGCGGCGCGATCACGGTGACCGGAGCGCTGATGGTCGCGGTCTACGCGATCGTGAACGGGAACGCCGACGGCTGGACGACGGGCACGACGCTCGTCCGCTTCGCGATCGCGATCGTCCTCTTCGTCTCGTTCATCGTGATCGAGACGCGCGTGTCCTCGCCGCTGATGCCGCTCGGCCTCTTCCGTCGGCGCAACCTCTCGACGGCGAGCGTCGCCGGGATCCTGTGGGCGGGCGCGATGTTCGCGTGGTTCTTCCTCTCCGCGCTCTACATGCAGCTCGTGCTCGGCTACTCACCGCTGAAGGTCGGTCTCGGCTTCCTGCCCGGCAACCTGGTGATGGGGTTCCTCTCGATCGCCGTGTCGGCGAAGCTCGTCATGCGCTACGGCGTCCGCATCCCGCTCGCGGTCGGGCTCGCCGCTGCGGGTCTCGGTCTTCTGCTGTTCGCGCGTGCGCCGGTCGACGGCGGCTACGTCGTCGACGTGCTCCCGGGGATGATCCTGCTCGGCTTCGGCGCCGGCATCGCGTTCAACCCGGTGTTGTTCGCCGCGATGAGCGAGGTGAAGCCGGAGGAGTCTGGGCTCGCATCGGGGATCGTGAACACGTCGTTCATGATGGGCGGCGCGCTCGGCCTGGCAGTGCTTGCGAGCGTGGCCGCATCGCGCTCGGCGCACCTCACGTCGACGGGGCACTCGTCCGCGTCGGCGCTGACCGGCGGGTATCACGTCGCGTTCGTGATCGGCGCGCTGTTCGCAGTCGCAGCCGCGGCGATCGGCGCCACGCTGCTGCGCACCCACATGGCTCCGGCGCACGAGCCGGAGCCGTCGCCGGCCTAGTCGTCCATGACGAGCGGGCGAACCGGGAGCTGCGCGCGCACGACGGTGCCCGCGCCGGCCGAGCTCTCCACCGACAGTCGACCGTTCAGGGCTTCCACGCGGTCGCGCAGCCCAGAGAGCCCGGAGCCATGATCGGCGTCGGCGCCACCGATGCCGTCGTCCGAGACCTCGACCTCGACATGTCCGTCGACGAGCGCGACACGAACGTTCGCCGACAGGGCTTGCGCATGCTTCACCACGTTCGTGAGCGCTTCGGAGACGGTGTAGTACGTCGCCGTCTCGACCGGCTCTGGTAGCCGTTCGGCCAGTTCGACGTCGAGCTCCACGACAAGCGGCCCGCGTGCGGCCAGCACTTCGAGCGCGGTCACGAGCCCGCGCTCGGTGAGAACAGCCGGGTGGATTCCCTGCGCAAGCTCCCGCATCTCGGCGATCGCCTGTCCAAGCTCGGACGAGAACGAGTCGAGCAGCTCCTCGACGCGCTCTGGTTGCACGCGCAGCCTGGTCTTCGCCGCGCGCAGGGCGAGCGCCAGCGCGACGAGCCGCTGCTGCGCGCCGTCGTGCAGGTTCCGCTCGATCCGCCGGCGTTCGGTGTCGCTGGCCTCGACGATGCGCCGGCGCGAGGCGGTGAGCTCATCCCGTGCGCTCGCGCTGGCGACGGCCACCCCGACGAGCTCTGCGAACCCCTTCAGGCGTCGCTCGGTCTCGAGCGGAAGACGTTCCTGCGGTCGCAGAGCGACGACGAGCGCACCCCACGTGAGGCCGGCGACCGTGATCGGGACGCCGACGCTGCCCGCGAAGCCGAGCGCTCGCAGCTCGGCGACGGCGTCGCCTGCGAGCTCGCTGTAGTTCGAACGGGCGGGCGCGCCCGTCCGCAGCACCTCCACTGCCGAGCCGACCTCGAGCGGATTCACCTTGCCGAGCTCGAATGGGCCGGTCGCCTCGCCGAACTTCCCGACGATCGTGGACGTATGTCCGTCCTCGAAGCGATGCAGCACGGCCGTCCTCAGGTCGAGCAGCTCGCACACCTCTGCCGTCACCGTCTGGAAGACCTCCTCGGGAGGCGCGTTCTTCGCGACCAGCGTCGCCACCCGATGCAGCGCAGCCTGTTCGGCCGCGAGCCGCTGCTGCTCTGCCTCGGCCCGCCGCTGCTCGGTGAAGTCGCGGGTGATGGCCACCACCTCGGCGTCGCCGCTCGGGACGATCCGTGCCTCGCGCCGGTGCATTGCGCCCGCGATCTCGAGCTCGTACTCGATCACCTGCGTCTCTCCACTCTCGAGCGCGCTGTCGATGCCCGCGAGGATGGTGTCGGCGAGCTCGTTCGGTAGCAGGTCGCGGACGTTTCTCCCGATGAAGTCCTCCCGCGAGAAGTACTCGGACGTCTGCGCGTCAGGCCGCGCGTCGAGGTACGTGCCGTCGCGCGCGTAGCGAAGGATGTTGTCGGGAATCGCGTCCAGCAGAGCGCGATTCCTCTGCTCGGCGAGTGACTCGGCTTCGAGCGGATTCACGGGGGCCCCCTTGCTCGCGCACATTACTCGCAGGCCCGCGTCGCGCGCGTCAATCGTGCAACCCGACCCGGCCGGTGCGGGCAACCACACTTCCCGCGGGAGCCCCACCGCGTTCCGCGCAGGAGGACTCGCGGCGGAGCTCCCGGGTAGTACGCAACAGGAGTTCCTGCACGTACATTCGACGGCTGCGGCCGGCGGTCTAGATGACGCCTCCCGCTGCGCTCTTGCCGGTACGCGGTCGTCCGCCGAGCGCGAGTCGCGGGTCGAGAACCGCGTAGAGGGTGTCCACGGCGAGATTGCCGACCACGACGATGGTGCTGATGACGAAGACGAGCGCCATGATCACCGGCAAGTCGAGTTGCGTCGATCCGGACATCGCGAAGACGGCTCGTGAGGCGAGGCCTGGCAGTCCGAAGGCGGCTTCGACGTAGATGCAGACGCCGAGCGCGGTTCCGATCTCCATCCCGATCATGGTCAGGATCCGCAAGCCTGCGTTCGGAAGGACGTGGCGTGTCATCACTCGGAGGCTGCTCGCGCCTTTGGCGCGTGCGGTTCGGACGAAGTCCTGCGGAAGCGTCTCCGCGACGCTGACCCGGATCATGCGGACGTAGAGCGCGAGGAAGAGCACCGCGAAGGTGAGCCACGGTAGGGCGAGGTGGGTCGCCCAGTCGGTGACGCCGCTGCAGCCGGGTTGGCCGCTGGAAAGCGGGCAGTAGCCGCCGGGCGGCGTCCAGTGGAGGCGCCCGTGGAAGAGGCTGCGGATGAGGATGCTGAGCACCATCGGGTGCGAGCAGACCCCGATCAGCGCGACGAGCGACACCGTGCGGTCGCTGATCGTCCCGACCCTGCTGCCGGCGAACGCGCCGAGCGGCACGGAGAGCAACAGGACGACTGCCGCCCCTCCGAGCAGCAACGAGAGGGTCACGCGGAGCTGCGCGTCGAGTTGGGCGGTGATCGGGAACCCCTTGATGCCCGCTGACTGGCCCGGCAGCGCGAACCCACGCGCCCACGAGTCGCCGAAGTCCCACCGGAACAGGTGCTTGACGTAGTCGACGTACTGGTCGGACTTCGGGCGGTCGATGCCGAGGATGTGGTCGCCGTGCTGGATGTGCCAGGCGGTCAGGGCCTGGACGTTCGGATAGACGAACCGCGCGGGCTGAGTCGGCGTCGCCCAGAAGATGACGAAGGTGATCGTGACCATCGCCAGCACCGTGAGCAGACCGGCTGCGCTGCGTCGCAAGAGAAAGCGAAGCGTCTCGGTCATCGGCGGGTGAACGGATCGAGCGCCTGGCGCAACCCTTCGGACAGCTGGTTCAGCGACACCACCGCGATCAGGACGAACACGGTCGGAAAAATGGTTTGCCACGGAGTGAACTGCTGGCTGTTGTAGGTCTGTGGCTGGAACAGCGTTCCCCACGTCGTCGAGAGGAGCGAGCCCCATGTCGCGGTGGAGACCTGAACGCCTGCGCCGATGAAGCTGAGACCAATCTCGAGCAGGATGTTCGTCGCGACCGCCACCGCAGCCCAGACGAGGATCGTCGGGATCAGATGCGGCAGCAGGTGTGAACGCAGCGTCCGCCAGCGTGAGGCGCCGACCATCTCTGCCGCCTCGACGAACTCGGCCTCGCGGAGCTGGAAGAGCTGCGCTCGAATCAGCCTGGTCGGGTAGAACGACGTGAAGACACCGATCAGCAACGCCTCGGCGATCACGCCGTCCGGGAGCCACCAGCTGATCCCGATGCCGCGGATGTGCGCGTCGAGCTGAACGCTCGCGAAGACGAGGAACAACATCAACGGGAACGCCATGACCGTGTCGGTGATCCGCGAGACGATGGCGTCTCCGAGCCCTCCGACGTACCCGCCGACCGCACCGAGCGGAAGACCGATCAGGAGCGCGATCAGCGCGCCGCCGATCGCGATCTCAAGTGATGTCTTGCCGCCGTCGAGGACACGGATGAACTCGTCGCGCCCGACCGGGCCGTCCGCACCGAAGACCATGAACGTGTTCGGAGTGCGTTTCGGCGGCGGCGACAGCTCGCCGCTCGGGGTCAATCCGGCGGAGTAGTTCAGGTCGGGCACCACCGACAGCGGCCCGACCGGCTTCTGCGTAATGTTCGCGGCGTAGGGGAACTGGTCGTACCCGTTGTGACCGAGGACCCGACTCGCGATCGGCCCGCCCACGAACGAGAGTAGGAGCACCGTTGCGACGAGGACCAGTGCACCCATCGTCCAGCGGTCGCGGCGGATCCGCGCCAACGTCAAGCGCCAGGGAGCCACTTCCCTACTCGGGCAGGTAGGCGTTGATGACCGGGATCCAGAACGTCCCGTTCGCCGCCGGCGTTCCCTTGGTCGTGTTCAGGAAGCCGCCGACGAGGATGTCGGTGATCCCCCCTTCGGGGGTGCGGAGCGTCACCCGGTAGTGGCCGCGCCGGCCGTAGGCCTTGATCAGCGGGCCATCGTCGTACTTGCCAACGAACGACACGTCGATGACCGAGCCGTCGGGAACCCCCGCGCCGGGTGGCTTGCCATCCTCGCCGACCGTGAACCGGACGGTGGCGAGCGGCGGCGCGAATTTTGGAGGCGGGTAATGAATGGTGAGCTTGGTGATCCTCGCTACCAGGAGGTGCGGGGTGGCCGGTGCATTGCTCAGTCCGACCAGCTCGCGAAGCCTCGGGCTGACGGCGAGCGCAGGAGCGGCAAGCACCACGACTGCGAATATCGCTGCGACCAGTGCGAGAACGGGACGGCGCAGGATCCAACGACTCCGAACGCCGCCGGCAGGCGGCCGTTCCAAGGCGTCAACGCGGACGCCGACCGCCGCGATCGCGTCGGCGATCGCAAGGAGGTCGGACTTGTCGCCGAGCAACTCGACCAGTTCGTGGTCGCCGAACACGGTTTCCTTCCCGCTCACGGCTGAATCCCTTCGCGTCGCAGCATCGATCGCACGGACTCGAGCCCGCGAACGCAGCGCATCTTCGCTGCGGCCTCGGTGATCCCGAGTCGATCGCCGATTTCCGCGAACGACCGGCCGTCGAAGATCTTCATCACCACAACCTGCCGCTGCGGCTCCGGCAGTTCGCGCAGGGCGTGCGCGATCTCGGCGGCGACGCCC
>DATINO010000128.1:0-32594 GCA_035474195.1 Gaiellaceae bacterium | reverse complement strand
CGCGGTGAACGTCGACGCGTTGAAGCCGTGATCGATTGTCGAAAAGAGGTACGCCTCGAGCGCGCGCACCCGCTCGGAACTTGGCTCGCGGCCTTCCAGCATGTACAGGTAGTTCGCAGCGTGGCCGAGGTCGGCGCGCGGCGCGATCGGCTCCTCACCGCGCGCGAGCCGGTGCAGCGCGACCACGATCGGGGCGAACACCGCTGCGGTCTCGAGCGCCTGTCCGTCGAGCGTGTCGGCGTCGAGATCGAGCCACGGCCTGTATTGCTTGGCGAGCGCGAACAGCTCGTACGCCGCGCGCAGCGCCTCGAGCGGCTGCTCGTTCGACGCGAGGCGCGCGACGGTCGGCAAGGCCGCGACCACCTCCTGAGGGATGGCGCGGTGCGCGGCGACCGAGTGCGTGAAGTCGGCGAGCTCCGTCGCGTCGGGGAGCTTCCCGGTGCGGACGAGGAACCAGGCCTCCTCGAGCGTCCGCTCGCGGGCGAGGCGCGTCGCGTTGTACGCGCCGTAGTGGTAGAAGCCCTCGCCGCTGCGGACGTCGCCGATGCTCGTCTCGGCAGCTGCGACGCCTTTGAGGCCACGAGGGACGTCGATGAGAGTCGTCATGCATCGGACTCTAGCTACTGTCATCAACGTTGATTAGGATCAATCTAATGGATGATCGGACAGCCGCGTTCCTGCGCCAGACCGGCCTGATTCCGACCTCGGCGGCCGCCCGTGCGCTCGGGGTCAAGCCCGAGACGCTGTACGCGTACGTCAGCCGCGGCCAGCTGACCGCGCATCGCGCGAGCGACTCACGTGAGAGCTTCTTCGCACCGGCCGACCTGCGGCGCCTGCAGGCGCGACCGCGTCGCGCGGCGCCGTCCGCGCCCGTGTCGTCGGCGATCACGCTGTCACGCGGCGACGGGATCTTCTACCGCGGCGAGAACGTGCTCGAGCTGGCGCGAACCGTTTCCTTCGAGCAGGCCGCTGAAAAGCTGTGGCAGGTCGAGCCCGGGGAGGAGCTGCGCTGGGTCGCACCGCCCGGTGCGGCCAAGGCGGCGCGCGCCGCGCAGGCGCGGCTCCCGGAAGCGACGCTGCCGCTCGACCGCTTCGCCGCGATGATTCCGTTCGTCGCGGCGCACGACCCGTTCCGCAACGACCTCTCGCCGGGCACCGTGCGCCGCGCTGCGGCCGCGCTGATCACGACGCTGGTCGAGGCACTGCCTCCCGTCGCCGGTGCGGGACGCGCGCAGAGCACCGCCGCGCAGCTCGCTCGCCGGCTCTCGAGGCGGCCGAGCGCGCGCCTCGTCGAGGGGCTCGACCTCGCGCTCGTGCTCGTCGCCGACCACGGCCTCGCCGCGTCGACACTCGCGGCGCGCGTCGCGGCGAACACGCGCGCGCCGATCTACTCGTCCGTGCAGGCGGCGATCGCCGCCCTGCAAGGCCCGCGGCACGGCTTCGCGACGCCGTGGGCGGAGGAGTTGCTCGCCGAGGTCGCGACGGGACGGTCGGTCGAGATCGTGGTCGAGGAGCACCTGAGGCGCGGCGAGTCCCTCTGGTACTCCGGCTACGACGCGGGTGGCGATCCCCGTGCGAAGCTGCTGCTCGAAGAGACACTTCGGCTCGCCCCGGGTTCCCGGACGCGAACGATCTCCTCGCTCCTCGACTTCGCGGAGGCGCACTCGATGCCGCCGGCCGGCGCGGAGTTCGCGTTCGCCGCGTTCGCGCACGGGTTCGGGCTCGTCCGCGGCGGCGGCCAGGCGATCTTTGCCATCGGGCGAACGGCAGGGTGGGTCGCGCATGCGATCGAGGAGCACGCCTCGCCGTCCCCGCTCCGCATGCGCGCGACCTACGTGGGGCCCGACCCCGACGAGGCTGCGTAGGCTTGCGCCATGGATCAGCGTGAGAAGGCGCAGGCGTTCCGGCGCATGCATGCCGAGCCGCCGATCCTCGTGCTGCCGAACGTCTGGGACGTCGCCAGCGCGAAGGCGCTGGCGACGATCCACGGCTGCCGTGCGCTTGCGACGTCGAGCGCGGCGGTCGCGCGGTCGCTGGGGTTCGAGGACGGCGAGCGCGCGCCGGGTGCCGTGATGGTCGAGGCCGCGGGTCGCATCGCGCAGGCGGTGGACATTCCCGTGACCGGTGATCTCGAGCGTGGCTACGGCGATCCCGTCGGCACCGCGCGCGCAGCGTGGGAGGCAGGGCTGGTCGGGATCAACTTCGAGGACTCGACCCGCGCAGGGCTCGTCGAGGTCGAGGAGCAGGCAGCGGCGATTCGCGCGATTCGCGAGGCCGTTCCCGATCTCGTCATCAACGCCCGCGTCGACATCTTCGTGCGCATCGGCAGCGGCGACATCCCCGAGGCGGCCGAGCGCGGCAACGCGTACCTCGCTGCGGGGGCGGACTGCGTCTACCCGATCCTGGCCCCGGTCAGCTCGATCGACGCGCTCGTGCACCGAATCAAGGGGCCGATCAACGTGATCGCCGAGCCGGATACACCACCGCCGGCCGAGCTCGAGGAGCGAGGCGTCGCCCGGATGACGTGGGGCTCGAACCTTGCCACCGCGGCGTACGCCGAGGCGGTACGCATCGCGGCGAGGGCTCTCGCCTAGCCCCGGTGGATCACGCGCGCGCCGCGGCCTCGCGTCGCGTACGCGAACGCCCAGCGCGTCAGTACGACCAAGCGGTTCTGTAGCCCGACGAGGTACACGATGTGGATCCCGAGCCACATCGCCCACGCGATGAACCCGGTGACGTGCAGCCCCTTGATCGAGCCGACCGCCCGCGCGCGGCCGATCGTCGCGAGCTCGCCCTTGTCGTTGTAGGAGAACGGCGTGCGCTCGTCGCGGGTAATAGACCTGCCGACATGGCGACCTTCCTGCATCGCGACCGGCGCGACACCGTGCAATTCGAGCCCGCGCACCACGACCATGTCGCCGAATGCAAACACCTCGCGGTGACCCGGCAGCGTCAGATCCGGCTCGACGGTGACGCGCCCGGCACGATCGACCTCCAGCCCTGCAGCATCCGCCAGCAGCCGCGCGAGCTCCGAGGCGGCAACACCCGCCGCCCAGATCTTCGTCCGCGCCGGAATGTGCTCGCCGGTGGCGAGCGTGACCCCGTCCGCGTCGATCTCGGTGACCCTGCTCTCGAGCTGCGGTGTGACGCCGAGCGACCGGAGCTGTCGCTCCGCGCTGGCGGACAGCTTGTCTCCGTACGCCGGGAGGACGCGGTCGCCCGCCTCGACGAGCAGCACGCGCGCCCGGCGCGTGTCGACGTCGCGGTACTCGCGCGGCAGCACGTCGCGCGCGAGCTCGGCGATCTGACCGGCCATCTCGACGCCAGTCGTGCCTGCGCCGACCACCACGAACGTCAACCACGCCTCGCGTGCGGCGTCGTCCTGCTCGACCTCGGCGGCCTCGAACGCGAGCAGGATCCGGTCGCGCAGCTCGAGTGCGCCGTCGAGCGTCTTCAGCTCCGGCGCGTGCTCCCGCCAGTCGTCTCGCCCGAAGTACGAGTAGTGCGATCCACCTGCGACCGCGAGCACGTCGTACGGCACCGTCTCGCCGCCGCCGGTCGGCAGGTCGGCGAGGGTCACCGTGCGCGCGCCGAGGTCGACAGCAGTCACCTCGCCGAGCACGACGCGCGCGTTCTTCTGCCGGCGCAGCGCGTTGCGCAGCGGGATCGCGACCTCGACCGATGAGAGCGATCCGGTCGCGACCTGATAGGCGAGCGGTTGGAAGAGGAAGAAGTTCTGCCGGTCGATCAACGTCAGGTCGACGTCGGCCCGGCGGAGCTTGCGGGCCGCGGCCAACCCGCCGAAGCCTCCGCCGACGATCACGACGCGCGTCATGCCTTGAAGCTTGCACCCTCGAGCTCGAGCAGGCGTCGCTTGACCTCGAGGCCGCCTGCATAGCCGGTCAGAGCGCCGCTCGCGCCGACGATCCGGTGGCACGGCAGCACGATCGGGATCGGGTTTCGGTTCATGATCGTGCCGACGGCACGCGCGGCGCGCGGCCGGCCGGCGCGGGCCGCGAGCTTGCCGTAGGTGTCGGTGTGTCCGTACGGCACCTGTGCGAGCTCGTGCAGGACGGCCGCCGGAAACTCGGCGACGCGGAGGTCGAGCGGCAGGTCGAACGAGCGGCGACGGCCTTCGAAGTACTCGTCGAGCTCGCGCCGGACGTCGTCGAGCGGCGAGCGCAACACGCGAACGCCAAAGCCGCGCGCGAGCTGCTCCTCCCAGTCGTCCTCCCGGTAGGAGATGCGGCAAAGCCCGCGGCCGGTCGCGGCGACGTGCAGGTCGCCGACCGGGGACGCGACCACGTCGTAGCGAACGTCGACGAGCCCTCCGGCGACGGCCGCGGCGCGGAACCGCGCGTCGAGATCAGTGGTCACGTTCATGTGTCCTCCTCAAGCGTCGGACGCCGGACGATGCCGCGGCGCGCGCGGCTTCCTCGGACGATCCGAGTGCGTCGGCGATCTGGGCATAGGGGAGGTCGTAGCCGTAGCGAAGTACCACCGCGGCGCGCTCGGTCGGCGGCAGGCCGCCCGTCAGGTGCTCCAGCTCGCGAAAGGCGTCGCGCCGCAGCTCCACGACCGGTTCGACGTCGGCTTGCGGCACGGTGCGTTTCGTCACCCGAAGCTCATCGAGCGCGACGTTCGTCGCGATCGTGAACACCCACGCGCGCAGGTGGCGCCCGTGCTCGAGACGCCCGTACGCACGCAGCGCGCGCAGAAACGTCTCCTGCCAGGCGTCCTCGGCGCGGGCGCCGAGCAGCCGCCGCAGATAGCCGAGCACATCGTCGCGATGCATGAGGTAGAAGCGCTCGAACGGCGGGACCCGCGGCGTGGCCATCGTCCCCATGATCGTGAAACGTGGCAGGGTCTGGATTCGTGAGATGCGCGGTCGTCGGCCACGTCGAATGGGTGGAGTTCGCCCGCGTCCCGCGCATGCCGGCCGCCGGGGAGATCGTCCACGCCGACCGGGTGTGGGAGGAGCCGGCGGGCGGCGGTGCCGTCGTGGCCCGCCAGCTCGCGTTGCTCGCGGGCCACTGCGAGCTGTTCACGGCGCTCGGCGACGACGCGCTCGGTCGGGCGTCCGCGGAGCGGCTCGCCGAGCTCGGCATCGACGTGCATGTGAAATGGGGCGGGGCGACGCGCCGCGCGTGGACGCATGTCGACGGGGCCGGCGAGCGCACGATCACGGTGCTCGGCGACAAGCTCCTGCCGGCGGCACCGCTACCGCTCGACGGGTACGACCTCGTCTTCTTCGTCGCCGGCGAGCCCGAAGCGCTCCGATCGGCGCGGCGCGCGCGCTTCGTCGCCGGCACCGCACGCGAGCTTCCGACCCTGCAGAAGGGCGACGTGGAGCTCGACCTGCTCGTCGCGAGCGTGAACGATCCGGGCGAGCGCTACGACGGCTCCCTCCGCCCGCGCCACGTTGCCCTGACCGACGGCGCGAACGGCGGCACGATCGACGGCGAGCCGTACGCCGCTGCCTCGACGTCGAGAATCGTCGATACCTACGGCGCCGGCGACTCGTTCGCCGCCGCGCTCGCCTTCGCGCTGGCTCGCGGCGACGACCCGCGGGCCGCCGCCGAGCTGGCTGCCGGCGCCGGCGCGGCGGTGATCGGCGGAGCCGGGCCGTACGAGGCGCAGCTAGCGTTCCGTGTATGACCGCCCGCGTTTCGTGGATCTCGCTCACGCCGGTGAAGGCGACCATGCTCCACCTCGTCGACGAGGTGGAGCTCCTCGAGTCGGGTGTCGAAGGCGACCGGCGGTTCTATCTCGTCAGCGAGCACGGCAGGCTCGTCAACGACAAGGATCACGGCCGGTTCCAGCTCGTCGAGTCGGAGTACGACGCCGAGACCGACGTTCTCACGATGCTCGTCAACGGCGAGCGGGTCGCCGCGACGGTCGAGCGCGGTGGCGAGGTCGCAACGTCGTTCCACCGCGTTCCGTGCACTGCGCGCGTCGTCATCGGCCCGTGGGCGGACGCGATCTCGGAGCTGGTCGGCGAGCCGGTCACGCTCGTCGAGCCCGACCTTCAGGCGCCGGACCGCGGCCGGGGCGGAGCCGCGACGCTGCTCGCAACCTCGTCCCTCGACCGACTCGCCCGGCAGCTCGGCGTCTCCACGCTCGATCACCGCCGCTTCCGGATGAACTTCGGCATCGAAGGCATCGAGGCGCACGAGGAAGACCGTTGGCGCGGCCGCCGCGTGCAGATCGGGGACGCCGTCGTGATTCCGCAGGGCAACGTCGGCCGCTGCGCGGTCACCACGCAGAACCCCGAGACGGGGAGCCCGGACCTCGACACGCTGAAGGGCCTCGCCGCCTACCGGAGCACCGTCGAGACGACCGAGCCGCTGCCGTTCGGGATCCACGCGGCGGTCGCCCAACCCGGCCGCGTCCGGGTCGGCGACCCGGTCGCGCTCGTCTGAGCCCAAGTAACAGTCTGTTACAAGCCCAAGGCTCGCTACGCCTCGCAGCAGCGCGGGCTCGAGGCCGCAAGTAACAGTCTGTTACAAGCTGCGCCCGATCCGGGGCTGGGGTTTACATGTGGGAGAAAGTGGGGTAGAGTGGTCCGAAGTGGACCATGCTGCTGGGTGAGCACGAGCATGCGCTGGACGAGAAGAATCGCCTCACACTCCCGTCGAAGCTCCGAAGCGCCTTCGGAGAGGGGGTCGTCGTGACGCGCGGTCTCGACGGCTGCCTCCTGGCGTGGCCCGTCGCTGCCTGGGCGGAGATGGCCGACCGGCTGCAGGCAGTCGACCAGCTCTCGGCAGACGGCCGCATGATCCGCCGCCACTTCTTCGCCGGAGCGAGCCGCGGTGAGCTCGACAAGCAGGGACGGCTCGTGATCCCCGCGACGCTCCTCGGGGCCGCCGGGATCACGCGCGAGGTGACGGTGGCGGGCGTGTCCGACCACTTGGAGATCTGGGATCGCGCCGCGTGGCGCCAACAGCTGCACGAGGTCGAAGGGAGCGCGGAAGATGTTGCCGAGCGTCTTGCCAACTGAGACCGAACACGTCCCCGTCCTCGCCGAGGAGGTGGTGTCGAACCTCGACCCGCGTCCGGGCGAGACGATCGTCGATGCCACGTTCGGAGCCGGCGGCCATGCCGGCCTGCTCGCGCAGCGACTGCGCGGCGACGGGCGCCTGATCGCGATCGATCGCGACCCGACCGTTGCGCCGTTCTTCGAGCGCTTCCGCCGCCAGCACGGTGTGAAGGCACGACTGCATCACGGCGAGTTCTCGGCGGTGCTGCAGCACCTCGCGTCGAACGGCGTGCAGGCAGATGTCGTCCTGCTCGACCTCGGCGTCTCCTCGATGCAGATCGACCGTCCCGATCGCGGTTTCTCGTACGCGGTCGACGCACCGCTCGACATGCGGATGGATCCGGGCGCCGGCACGTCGGCCGAAGACGTGATCAACGAGCTGGACGAGCGCGAGCTCGCCGACATCTTCAAGCGGTACGGGGAGGAGAGGTACGCACGGCCGATCGCGCGCGCGATCGCGAAGCGCCGCCGCGAGCAGCGGTTCGAGCGGACCGGGGACCTCGTCGACGTGATCAAGGTTGCGATCCCCGCGCCGGCGCGCTTCGGCGAGGGCCACCCGGCGAAGCGCGTCTTCCAGGCGCTCCGCATCGAGGTGAACGACGAGCTCGGCGCGGTCGAGCGCGCCCTGCCGGCAGCGCTCGAGATGCTGCGTCCCGGCGGTCGGCTCGGCGTGATCTCGTTCCACTCCCTCGAAGATCGTCTCGTCAAGCAGTTCCTGCGCCGCGAGGAGCAGGGCTGCACCTGCCCACCCGACTTCCCGGTCTGCGTCTGTGGCTCGGAGCCCGCGATGCGCGCAACGCCGCGCCGCGCGGTCCGCCCGACGGCCGCAGAAGTCGCCCGCAATCCGCGTGCGCAGTCCGCGCGCCTGCGCGTGGGGACGAAGGTCTGATGGCCGCCGTCACACAACCCCTCGCACGGCCGCGCATCCGCGCCCGGAAGGCACGCGCCCGTGGTGGAATCATGTGGATCGCGATCGGCGGGATTCTCCTCGCAGGCGTCGTATTCGTGAACGTGGCCGTTCTCCAGCTGAACCTGCGCCTCGACTCCGCGAACGCCGAGCGGTCGAAGCTGCTCGCGGACAACGCCGCACTCCAGACGCAGTACTCGCGCCTCATCTCCTCGCCGCGCGTAATCGCAGCGGCGAAGGAGCAGTACGGGCTCGTGTACCGGGATCCGTCGGACTCCGTGTACGTCGACCTCGCGAAGAAGTGACGTCCGACCGGCGCGCCAACCGCCGTATCCGCCTGATCCTCGCGACGTTCATCGTCGTTTTCGGGATCGCGCTCGGGCGCGCCGCGTGGCTCCAGGTCGTGCACGCCGCCACCTACGGCGCGCAGGCGCAGCGGATGCACGAGGAGACGACGACGACTCCTGCGGGACGCGGTTCGATCCTCGACCGCACCGGCGTCCAGCTCGCGATCGGCGAGCAGGACACCACCGTGTACGCCGACCCACACATGGTCACCGACGCGCGCGGTGTCGCCCTCGCTGCACAGCACCTTCTCGGCGCAGACGCGAACAAGCTCTACCCACAGCTCCTGCGCAAGGACACCCGCTTCGTCTACGTCGCGCGCTTTGCCGACCCGAAGGCTGCGACTGCCTTCCTGGCGAAGCACTTCACCGGCATCGGCTCGTATCCGGAAGAGCGCCGCGCCTATCCGCAGAACACCGTCGCGGCGCCGGTGATCGGTTATGCCGGCATCGACAACAAGGGGCTCGGCGGGCTGGAGCTTCAGTACAACAGCAAGCTCGCCGGGCGCGCGGGAAAGCAGACGATCATCCGCGACGCGACCGGGCAGGCGATCGACACGCTCAGCTCCACGCCGGAACGCCAGGGCCAGAACCTGTTCACCACGATCGACAGCCGCATCCAGGCAAACGCCGAAGCGGTGCTCCGCAAGACGATCACGCAGTTCCGAGCGACCTCGGCGAGCGCGATCGTCCTCGATCCACGCACCGGCGCGATCCTCGCGCTGGCTCAGGCGCCGGTCTACGACGCGAACAACGCGGCCGACGTTCCGTACGCCGTCCAGCGCAACCGTGCCGTCACCGATACGTACGAGCCCGGCTCGACGTTCAAGCTCGTCACGATCGCCGGGGCGCTGTCGCAGGGGATCGTCGCGCCGTCCACCAAGTTCCGGCTGCGGTACTCCATCCACGTCGCCGACCGCGTCATCCACGACGCGGAGTACCGGCCGACAGAGTGGCTCACCACGTCCGAGATCCTGTCCCACTCGTCGAACGTCGGTGCCGTGACGATCGCGGAGAAGCTGGGCCGCGTGTCGCTGATGAACTGGATCGAGAAGTTCGGCTACGGCAAGAAGACCGGGATCGACTTCCCCGGCGAGAGCCCCGGTTTCGTACTGCCGCTCGAGAAGTGGTACGGGTCGACGATCGGCAACGTGCCGATCGGCCAGGGCATCTCGGTCACGCCGATCCAGATGGCGGCGGCATACGCGGCGATCGCCAACGGCGGCGTGTGGGTGCAGCCGCATCTCGTCGAGCGCGTCGGCGGCCAGTTGTACAACGACCACAAGCGCCGCCGGGTCGTCTCGCCGAAGATCGACGAAGCGCTGAAGAAGATGCTGACCGGCGTCGTCGACGAGCACGGCGCGACCGGCAACGCGGCTGCGATTCCCGGTTACACCGTCGCCGGAAAGACCGGTACCGCGCAGGTGCCGGGGCCGCACGGCTACACGACCGGGAAGTACGTCGCGTCGTTCGTCGGCATGGTGCCGGTCAAGAAGCCGCGGCTCGTGATCCTCGTCGTCGTGAACGAGCCGACCCGCGGGATCTTCGGCGGCACGGTTGCCGCACCGGCGTTCGCGGAGATCGCGAAGTTCGACCTGCAGTACCTTGGCGTCGCGCCGGATCATCCGGTCGCCCCGGCGCGCTGAGCGTGCGCCTGACGATCCTCCACACGAACGACATCCACGGCCACCAGGAGCGGCTCGCGCAGATCGCCACCATCGTCGAGCGCGAGAAGGGGAGCTCCCACCACACGGTGCTCTATCTGGACGCGGGCGACGTCGAGGACACGACGAACCGGCTTTCGAACCTGACGAAGGGCGCGGCGATGCACCGGCTGCTCTCGGTCGCGGGCTGCGACGCGGCGACGGTCGGCAACGCTTGTTGGCTGCGCTATGGAGCTGCGTCGTTGACCGAGCACGTGCGCGCGTCGGCGTACCCGCAGCTGCTTGCGAACTTCACCGACATCGAAGGCCCGGTCCCGTCGGTCCTCCTGGGCGAGGTCGGGGTCGTGGGCGTCACCGATCCGTTCGACCGTATCGACGACGTCGACTGGGGCTTCGGCCGCCGCGAGGTGCTCGAGAGCGCGCAGGACGCGGCACGCGACCTCCGTGCGCGCGGTGCGAAGCTCGTCATCCTGCTGTCGCATCTCGGCTACGAGCACGAGTATCCGCCGTGGGACGACCGTCGAATCGCGCCGAAGCTTCAGGACGACGTCGATGTGATCATCGGTGGGCACTCGCATCACCTGCTGCCCGAGGGCGAGTGGATCGGGCGCATCCTCGTCACGCAGGCGGGGAGCTTCGGCGACCACATCGGGAGGATCGAGATCGACGGCGGCCGGATGGTTGCCTCAGTCGAGCAGGTGCCGGACGACACCGAGCTCCATCCGGGCGTGCTCGCCCAAGCCGCGGCGGTCGAGACGGAGATCGAGGAGCTGCTGGCCGAGCCGCTCGGCTCGCTCGACGAGCCGCTCGACGCGCGCGCGATCGCGGAGATCCTGCGCCGTCGTGCGGGCGCCGACATCGGGATCTTCAGCGAGGGCCAGACGCTCAAGGTGCTGCCCGCCGGACCCGTCACGCGCGGCGCGTTGTGGCATGCGTCGGAGTCGGCGGCGAACCCGGGCCTGACGCGCATGACAGGCGAACAGCTGATCGAGCTGCTCGAGCGCGGGAACGAGGCCGAGTTCCAGCGCGGCACGCCGCGGCCCCTCCGCGGACGGCCGCGCGGGCGGCTCGAGCTCGTCGGGGCGATGCCGGAGGCGGGCCGGGAGTACCTCGTCGCCGCGACGGACTGGGAGCTCGGGATCTTCAGCGGCTACGTGCCCGAGGACTGGCAACTGCAGATCGAGTACGAGTTCCCGCTGATCGTCCGCGAGGCGATCGAGGAGCACCTGCGAGGCGGGCGCTAGGGTCCCGGCGATGGATCTGAGCGTTTTCGGGGTCGAGGTCGCCGACCTGGCCTACGACGTGCGCGCCGTCATGCCCGGAGCGCTCTTCTTCTGCATCCCCGGCAAGACGGCCGACGGCCACGACTTCGCGGCGGAGGCGGTCGACCGCGGCGCCGTGGCGCTCGTCGTCGAGCGCCGGCTGGACGATCTCGATGTGCCGCAGCTCGTCGTCCCGAGCGTGCGCGCCGCAATGGGGCCGGCCGCCGCGGACTTCTTCGGCCGGCCGTCCGACACGCTCGAGATCGCCGCGGTGACCGGGACGAACGGGAAGACGACGACCGCGTTCCTGCTGCACGCGATCCTCGAGGCGGCCGGCCGGCGGCCCGCACTGCTCACGAACATCCGACGAATCGTCGGCGGTGAGGAGCGGCCGATCGGGCTCAACACACCGGAGGCGATCGACCTGCAGCGCCTGCTTCGCGAGATGCTCGAGGCCGGCGACCGTTCGTGCGCGATGGAGGCGACGTCGATCGGAGCCACGCAAGGACGTCTCGCCGGCACACGATTCCGTGTGCTCGTGTTCACGAACCTCACGCAGGACCATCTCGACTTCCACGGGACGATGGACGCCTACTTCGCCGCGAAACACGCGCTGTTCGATCAGGCGGACGCGGCGGTAGTGAACGTGGACGACGAGTGGGGGCGGCGCCTCGCGGCAGACCTGCCGGGCGCGATCGCGTTCTCGGGCGGCGACGACCTCGGCGCCGACCTGCGGTTGCGCGGCCGGTTCAACCGCGAGAACGCGGCCGGTGCCGTCGCCGCGGCGCGCGTGCTCGATATCGACGCAGCTGCTATCCGGCAGGGGCTCGAGTCGGTTGCCGGCGTCCCGGGCCGTTTCGAGTCCGTCGAGGCGGGCCAGCCGTTCAGCGTGATCGTCGACTACGCGCACACGCCCGATTCGCTCGACAACGTGCTGCGCGCGGCGCGCGAGCTGGGTCCCGGCCGGCTGACCGTCGTGTTCGGCGCGGGCGGCGATCGCGACCGGGAGAAGCGGCCCCTGATGGGGCGCGTGGCCGCCGAGCGGGCCGACCGCGCGATCGTCACGACCGACAACCCGCGCAGCGAGGATCCGCTGGCGATCGCCGAGGAGGTTGCGGCCGGCCGGTTGGAGATCGTCGTCGACCGCCGCGCGGCGATCGAGCAGGCGCTCGCGGATGCGGCTGCCGGGGACGTCGTCGTGATCGCCGGCAAGGGTGCCGACACCGAGATGGAGGTCGGCGGGCAGTTCGTGCCGTTCGACGACCGCGCGGTCGCGCGTGAGGTGCTCAGCAGATGATCGAGCTAGAGCTCGACCTGATCGAGCCGCTCGGGCGTCTCTTTGCACGGCCCTGGGCGGACGCGGTGACCGGTCTGCAGGTCGACTCGCGGCGGGTCGCCGAGGGAGACCTGTTCGTCGCGGTCGGCGGCGGGAAGGACTTCGTGGAGCATGCCCTGGCGCGCGGCGCAGCCGCGGCGCTCGTTCCCGACGACGCGCATGCCGCGCTCGCCGCCGTCGCCGGAGCCGTGCGTGACCGCTCGAAGGCGAGGTTGGTCGCGATTACCGGGTCGACCGGCAAGACGTCGACCAAGGACATCCTCTATGCGATGTGCGCGCCGCACGCGAAGACGATCGCGAACGAGGGCAACTACAACAACGAGCTCGGCGTGCCGCTCACTCTCGCGCGCCTGGAGCTGGACACCGAGATCTGCATCGCCGAGCTCGGGATGCGCGGGCTCGGACAGATCGCATACCTCGCGTCGTTCGCGAAGCCCGACATCGGGGTGATCACCAATGTCGGTCCCGTGCACCTCGAGCTCGTCGAGACGATCGAGAACGTCGCGAAGGCGAAGGCGGAGCTGATCGCTGCCCTACCGGCGGGAGGCGTTGCCGTCATCCCGAACGAGCCGCTGCTCGAGCCGCACCTCGATCGCACGGACATAACCGTCGAGCGCGTCGATCCCGACGCGTCGCTCCCGTTCGCAACGAGCTACTCGGCGAAGCACCAGCTCGCGAACACCCGCTTCGCGGTCGCGGCGGCCCGGCACCTCGGGATCGCCCTGCCGGAGCACGAGCTGCACGTCGAGTTCTCGAAGCTGCGAGAAGAGGAGTGGGAGCTCGCGGGCGGCGGTCTGCTCCTGAACGACTGTTACAACGCGAACCCGGTCTCGATGCGCGCCGCGCTCGAGCATCTGACCGAGCGCGCGAACGGACGTCGGCGCATCGCCGTGCTCGGCGACATGGCGGAGCTCGGAGACAGCGCGCCCGCGTACCACGCGGAGATCGGCGCGCTCGTGCGTGAGCTCGGGATCGAGCACGTGATCGCCGTCGGTGGGCTCGCGCGGGCATATGGAGGCGAGTGGGTGGCGGACGCGGCCGGCGCAGCAGAGCGCCTTCGGGCTGCGCTTCGCCCCGACGATGTCGTGCTCGTCAAGGGCTCGCGGTCGGTGGGACTCGAGGTCGTCGCGGAGAACTTGGAGCGCTGATGGCGAGAGTTGTCGTAGCGGCGGTGGTGGCGATGATCATCGCGATCCTCAGTGGGCCGACCTTCATCGCGTTCCAGCGCAAGAACGAGTTCGGGCAGCACATCCGTGAAGAGGGCCCGCAGACCCACCTCGCGAAGCAGGGCACGCCGACGATGGACGGCGTCCTGATCCTGCTTGCGGCGGCGATCGCGTTCCTGCCGCTCTCCGACTACACCCTGCCTGCGCTGACCGTGTTCGGCACTGCCGTTGCGTGCGGTGTGGTCGGCTTCCTCGACGACTTCATCAAGATGCGGCACAGGCGGTCGCTCGGCCTGCGCGGGCGGTGGAAGATGCTGCTGCTGCTCGCGATCACCGCCGCGGTCGGGGTCGCGGCGCACCACCAGCACCTGTCGCACCATGTCTACGTCCCGGTCGCAGACTTCTCGATCCCGCTCGGGCCGGTGTGGTACGGGCTGCTGTTCCTGATCATCGCCGGCGCGGTGAACGGCGTGAACCTGACGGACGGCGTCGACGGGCTCGCCGCCGGGACGTCGATCATCGCGCTCGCGACGTTGACCGCGATGGCGGTGACGATCTTCATCCGCTCGGCAACGCACACACACGGGCGAGTCCAAAACCGGCTCGACGTCGCTTTCATCGGCGCTGCGCTGATCGGGGCGGCGATCGGGTTCCTCTGGTTCAACGCCCACCCGGCCGAGGTGTTCATGGGCGACACCGGTGCGTTCGCACTCGGGGGTGCGATCGCCGCGATGGCGATCATGATGAAGGTCGAGTTGCTGCTGCTGCTCGTCGGCGGGATCTTCGCGATCACCTCGCTCTCGGTGATCCTGCAGGTCGCAAGCTTCAAGTACTGGGGCAGGCGCATCTTCCTGATCGCGCCGCTGCAGCATCACTTCGAGATGAAGGCCTGGTCCGAGACGAAGATCATGGTGCGCTTCTGGATCGTCACCGCCATCCTCTGTGCGACCGGTTTCGCGCTCTTCTACAAGTACTTCCTCCAGTTCCGCGGCGTATGAGGATCCTCATGTACGGCGCCGCACGCTCGGGCCGCGCCGTCACGAGCCGGCTCGACGACGCGGTGCTCGTCGACCGGACGCTCGGCAACGAGGAGGACCTCTCGCTGCTGGACGGGATCGATGTGCTCGTCAAGTCGCCCGGCGTTCCCGGCGACCGGCCGCTCGTCGTCGCGGCGCGCGAGCGTGGGATTCCCATCTGGTCCGAGGTCGAGCTCGGCTACCGCTGGCTCGCGCCGACGGGCACGAAGTTCGTCGGCGTCACCGGCACGAACGGCAAGTCGACGACGACCGCGCTCCTCGGCGCGATCTTCGAGGCGGCCGGTCGCGACGTCGCGGTCGCCGGCAACATCGGGGTCGCGCTGACGTCGATCGAGCGGGCCGAATGGGTCGTGTGCGAGCTTTCGTCGTTCCAGCTCGAGGACGTGCACGAGCTCGCCTGCGACGTCGCCGTGCTGCTCAACCTGGAGCCCGACCACCTCGACCGCTATGCGAGCTTCGACGAGTACCGAGCCGCGAAGCTGCGCATCTTCGAACGCGCGCGCGCGAAGGTCGTGCCGCGCGGGTCGGGGCTCGAGGGGGTCGAGTTCGCGGCGGACGACCCTCTGCCGGTGGAGCCGCTGATCCGCGGCGCTCACAACCGCGAGAACGCCGCGGCCGCGACGGCGGCCGCGCGGGCGGCAGGGATCGACGACGACGCGATCGCCGAAGCGCTGCGGACGTTCCCGGGCATCCCGCACCGGCTCGAGCTCGTCGCCGAGCACGACGGCATCCGCTACGTCAACGACAGCAAGGCGACGAACGTGGCTGCCGCCCTGCGCGGGCTCGCCGCGTACGGCGAGGAGCCCGTCCACCTGATCCTCGGCGGCTCGCCGAAGGGTGAGGATTTCGCGCCGCTCGCGGCCGCGATCGGGCCGAACGTGCGCTCGGTCCACCTGATCGGGACGGAAGCCTCGCGGATCGGCGAGGTCCTCTCCGGTGACGTCGACGGCACGCTCGGCGCGGCGGTCGCACACGCCGAGGAGCTGGCCGAGCCGGGCGACGTGATCCTGCTCAGCCCGGCCTGTGCGAGCTACGACCAGTTCGCCGACTTCGAGGAGCGCGGTAACGCGTTCCGCGCATTAGCGCGGGGCGAGTCGTGACCAGACGTTCTCGACGATCCGCGCGGTCTGCGGCCAGAGGAGCATCTGGCCGCCGAAGTCGAGCGCGCCCGCGCTGAACACCCTGGCGCCGCTCCAGTGCTCGTAGTAGGTCATCTCGGCCGTACGGCCTGGCCCGAACAGGTCCGGGATGGTGGCGAGCACCTGCGTCGAGGCCGGTGACGCGGGCGAGCGCGCGTCGATCTCGATGCCGTAGAGGCCGAACGTCGCGCCGTTCGTCAACCCGGTACCGTCGAACGCCCACGGGGCGACGTCGGCGCCGACGACCGTGAACGGCGCACGGCGCTGGCCGCGGTCCGACGCGATGTACTGGTTGCCGAGCAGCGCCGACTCGGGACGGCCCAGGTCGCGCCATTCGTCGACGAGCGTCTGGCGCTGGTCGGCGCGCACGACCTTGCGGAAGAAGTTGTTCGCGGCGAGGAACATCAGGTTGCCGCCCTTGTCGCGGAACCCTTCGACGAGGTCGTACACGCGTCCGGTCACGTACTCCGTGTGACCCGGGAAGACGAGCAGGTCGTACGCGGTGCGCAGATCGGCGGGCGTCGCGAAGAGCTCGAGGTCCTCGTCGCTCATGATGTCGGCGTGCTTGCCGGTCTGGGCGAGCCAATGCTGGAAGCCGAGGTCGTAGCTGCGGTACCGGTACGGGACGCCGTAGGTGGAGTGTGGGCGCGTGAGGTCGACGTCGTTCGTCTTCCAGTGCGCATACCACGTGTCGCCCCAGCCGTCTCCGTTCGCGTCGTAGAAGTTGTAGGCGGCCCACGTGCTCGTCGGCAGCACGACCGCGACGCGCGCCTGCGGCGCCGCCGGCCGCACGACGAGTGGTGCGAAGCCACGGCGACCGTCGTCGCCGGTGATCTGCGCGGCGTAGACGCCGCTCGGCCAGTCGCTCCCGACCGGGACGGTGATCGCCGCCGGCGCGCCGCCGTTCTGCGACCAGTCGACCTGGACCGGCCCACCGACGCTGATGCCGTTGATCACGTTGTTCGCGTACGTCGGGACGGTCTCGGGACCGCTTCGGAGCATCTGCACCGTGAGCGCACTCGCGTCGGTACGCACAACCAGTGTCGCCTCGGTGCCCGGTGCAGCGCTGCGCTCGGAGAACGCGGCGTCGATGCCGAGCAGCCGCACGACCGCCTGCTTCGTCTCCACCCTGCCGTCGAGCGAGCGCGCCGAGATGCGCGCGATGTACGTGCGCGGAGCGAGTGTCGTCGCCGGAGTCCAGTCGAGCGTGTGATGACCTGCGCCGAAGACCTTGCGCGCGGTTCGCAGCGTTCCCTCCGCCCCCTTCGTCGGCAGTTCGGACGCCACGCCCTGGCCGGTCTGCAGGATCGCGAGCGTCACCGTCGCGCGCCGCGCGAGCGTAAAGCTGACCCTGGCAGTGCGGTCCTTGCTGCCGACGGTTGCGAGCAGCGGCCGGTCGCCGGAGAACGGGCGACCGCCGTTCACGACGCGCAGGTTGCCGAGCAGCGACGCCGGCGCGGTACGGGCGAACGCGCGCGTCCCGCGCGCGAGGAGCAGCAGGCCGCCCGCGCCTGCGAAGCCGAGGAGCCCGCGTCGCGAGCCCTGCCAGTGACCCCTGCGGTGCGTCACCAAGGGCGGAGGGTACCCGAATGCTGTAAGGTCCCCCTTACATGCGGCTGTTTCGGCACTGCGACACGGTCGAAGAGATCCGCGAGCGGCGGCGGCTCCGCCGCCGGGCGGCGTGGTCCGTGGTCGCGCTGCTCGCGATCGGCGCACTCACGTGGAAGGCGATCACTGCGCCCGAAGGCGTCGCCGATCCGACCGCATCCGGCGCCAACCTCGCGCACGGCGCGGTGGTCACGAACACTGCACTGCTCGTCTTCCGTGAAGGGCTCGAGGCGGTGCTCGTGCTCGCCGCGTTCACCGCCAGCTTCGTCGGCGCGAACCGCCGGCTCCGCAGGCCGGTTGCCGTCGGCGCGGCGCTGGCGCTCCTCGCGTCGGTGGCCACGTGGTTCGTCGCGATCGAGGTGATCGGCGCGCTCGGCGGCGGCGGCCTCGACGTGCAGGCCGCGACCGGGTTGCTCGCCGTCGCCGTGCTGCTCGTCGTCATGAACTGGTTCTTCCACAAGGTCTACTGGACCGGGTGGATCGCTGCGCACAACCGCCGTCGGCGAGCACTGCTCGGCACCGGCGGGCTGAGCGCACTGACCGGGCTCACGATCCTCGGCTTCACGTCGGTGTACCGCGAAGGCTTCGAGGTCGTCCTCTTCCTGCAGAACCTGCGGCTCCAGGCGGGCTCGGGCACGGTGCTCGAAGGCGTCTCGATCGGGCTCGGGCTCACGATGCTCGTCGGGATCGCGACGTTCGCGTTCCAGCAGAAGCTGCCGTACCGACGCATGCTCGTCGCGACCGGCGTGCTGCTCGGGTTCGTGCTGCTCGTGATGGTCGGCGAGACGATCCAGGAGCTGCAGCTCGCCGGCTGGCTGCCGACGACGTCGATCGGTGTGACGTTCCCCGGCTTCGTCAACCTCTGGTTCGCCACGTTCCCGACAGTCGAAGGCCTCGTAGCGCAGGCGGTCGCAGCTGCGCTCGTGATCGGCTCGTACTTCCTCGCGGAGCACGTCCGCGTTCGCGCGCCACGGGCCCGCGCAGCCAGGCAGCTTGCTGCCTCGGAATCCTCGTAGGAGTCGGGTCCACGCCGGAGAAAGCTTCCGGCAGTGCAACGGCGCGAGCTCGATTCACGGCTGCTCATCATGGTCACGCTCGCGCTCGTCGCGTTCGGGCTCGTGATGGTCTACAGCGCGACCTCCGCGGCTGCGGCGATCGGCGGCAACGATCCGAGCTACTACCTGAAGCGCCAGGGCATCTACGCGGCTGCCGGGATCGTGCTGATGATCCTCGCGCAGCGGTGGGACTACCGGCGGCTGCGCGCGCTCTCGCCGCTGCTCGTGCTGATCTCGCTCGGCTCGCTCGTCGCGGTGCTGGCGATCGGGCCGCCGATCAACGGTGCGCGCCGCTGGGTCTCGCTCGGCCCGGCCGCGTTCCAGCCGTCGGAGCTCGCGAAGCTCTCCCTCGCGATCTGGGCTGCCTCCTACTACGCGAAGCGAAAGCCGCCGCGGACGTTGCGCGAGCTGTGGCGGCCCGCGGGTGCGCTCGCTTCCGTGTTCGCGGTGCTCCTCGTCCTCGAGCCGGACCTTGGGACGACGATCGCGCTCGGGATCATGCTCGTCGGGGTGCTCGTCGTGTGCGGCACGCCGGTGCGCGTGCTCGCGACCGCTGTCACGCTCGCCGCCTCGGCGGGGATCGCGATGATCTGGGTGAGGCCGTACAGCCGCGCGCGGTTCTTCGCGTTCCTGCACCCGGCGCGCGACGCGGCAGGCACCGGCTACCAGATCCTGCAGGCCGAGATCGGGATGGGCTCAGGCCACATCTTCGGCGTCGGGCTGGGGAGGGGAGTGCAGAAGATCTTCTACCTCCCCGAGGCGCACACGGACATGATGCTCGCGAACATCGGCGAGGAGCTCGGGCTGATCGGTGTCGCGGCTGTGATCGGCGCGTACGCGCTGTTCGCCTACGCGGGCCTCGACATCGCCGTGCGCTGCCGCGATCCGTTCGGCAAGCGGCTCGCCGCCGGCCTCACCGTGCTCGTCTGCGGGCAGGCCGCGGTGAACATCCTCGCCGTGATGGGCGCCGCGCCGCTGACCGGAATCCCGCTGCCGTTCCTCTCCTACGGCGGCTCGAGCCTCGTCGTGCTGCTCGCCGGCGTCGGGATTCTCCTTAACATCGCTCAGCGTGGTGGTACAGCGGCAGCTTCGGTGTCTGATCGCAGCCGGGGGGACGGCAGGACACGTGCTGCCCGCACTCGCAGTCGCCGACGCACTGACGAGCCGCGGCGTACACGTGACGTTCGCAGGGTCGCCGGATCGCGTCGAAGCGCGTCTGGTTCCTGACGCGGGCTACGAGCTCGACACGTTCCGGATCACCGGCCTGCCGCGGCGGCCGTCGATCGAGCTGGCCCGCGCGCTGATGCTCGCCGGGTCGGCGCCGCGTGCGTGCCGTCGCATCCTGCGGAACCGCCGGCCCGACGTCGTGCTGGGCGCGGGCGGGTTCGTCGCCGGCCCGATGGTCTTCGCGGCGTCGACGCTGCGCATTCCCACGGCCCTTACCGAGGCCGACGCGCATCTCGGTCTCGCGAATCGTCTCGCCGCGCCCTTCGCGAAGCGCCTCTTGCTCGCGTATCCGATCGAGACGCGCTGGGCGCGGAAGTCGCGTGTGGTCGGCCGGCCGATCCCGCGCGCGCAACCGGTCACGCAGGCGGAGGCGCGCGAGATCTTCGAGCTACCTGCGGGCGATCCCGTCCTCGGCGTATTCGGCGCGCTCGCCGGCGCGAAGGCGCTGAACGAGCTCGTCGTCGACACGTGGAGCGAGCGCGGGCCGGCGATCCTGCACCAGACGGGGCGGCGCGACTACGAGCTCGTGAAGCGCCGCGTCGATCGGCCCGACTACCGCGTGATCGCCGAGACCGATCGCTTCGGCGCGGCGGTCACCGCGTGTGACCTCGTGCTCGCGCGCTCGGGCTCCGCCGTGTGGGAGATCGCAGCGGCAGGTCGCGCGGCGATCCTCGTTCCCTATCCGTTCGCGACCGGCGACCACCAGGCGCTCAACGCGCAGCACTTCGTCCAGGCCGGCGGCGCGATCCTCGTCCGTGAGCTCGAGCTGGACCGCGTCCCCGAGCTGGTTCGGTCGCTGCTCGACGATCCGCCGCGCTTGAAGACGATGGGCGACGCGATGCTGGGAGCGGCCAGGCCCGGCGCCGCGGACGAGATCGCCGACGAGCTGCTCGCGCTCACGCGATGACCGGCCGCAGGCTCTGGTTCGTCGGGATCGGGGGCGCGGGACTCTCCGCGTACGCGCAGCTGGCGCGAGCGTGGGGAGCGGAGGTGGGGGGTTGGGACCGCGTCCCGACGCCGTACCTCGAGCCGCTCGGCGGCGTGCAGATCGAGATCTCGTCCAAGCCGCACGTGCCGGACGGCTGGGAGGCGGTCGTCTCGTCCGCATATCCCGACGTGCCGGGAATGCGACGCAAGGAGTTCCTGCGCGAGCTCGTCGCCGCACGACCGTCGATCGCCGTCGCAGGGTCGCACGGCAAGGGAACGACGGCGGCGCTGATCGCGTTCGTACTACGCGAAACCGGCCGGGACCCGGCCTGGCTGATCGGCGCGCCGGTCCCACAGCTCGGGTCGAACGCCGGGTTCGGCGGCGGCTATCTCGTCGTGGAGGCCGACGAGTCGGACCGCACCGCGTTCGCTCTCTCGCCAGAGATCACCGTCGTGACGAACCTCGAGCTCGACCACCACACCGAGTTCGCCTCGGCCGCGGAGCTCGAGCGTGAGTTCGAGACCTGGCTCGCGAGCGTCCCGCACGTCGTGCGCGATGCACCGCCGTTCGACGGTGAGCTCGCGCTGCCGGGCGCGCACAACCGCGCCAACGCGGGCGCAGCCTTGATCGCATTGGAGCTCGCGGGCGTGTCGCGTGGTGAGGCCGCGCCGGCGCTCGGCCGGTTCACCGGCACCGGCCGCCGGTTCGAGGTGCACGAGTCGGGCGCGCGCACGGTGGTCGACGACTACGGCCATCATCCGAGCGAGGTCGCTGCTGCGATCGCCGCGGCGCGCGAGCGCTTTCCCAACCGCCGGGTGCGGGTGCTCTTCCAACCGCACCTCTATTCGCGCACGCGGCACCTTGCGACGGAGTTCGCGGCCGCTCTTGCCGGTGCCGACGACGTCACGGTGACCGAGATCTATCCGGCCCGCGAGGCGCCCGTACCCGGCGTGACCGGCAAGCTGATCGTCGACGCGCTGTCGGACCGCGGCGTGCTCGCCGGGTGGACGCCGACCGTCGAGCAGGGCGTCGCCCGCCTCGACCGCCGCGGCCGCGACCGCGACGTGCTGCTCGTCCTGGGTGCGGGCGACGTCGACCGCGCGGTCGGGATGCTGACGTGATCGAGGAGAACGTCCCGCTCGCGCGGCACACCACGATCGGCACGGGCGGTGCCGCACGGTGGTTCGCGCGCCCCGAGACGACCGACGCGCTGCAGGAAGCGCTGCGATGGGCTCGGGACAACGACGTCGCCGTCGAGGTGGTCGGCCTCGGCTCGAACGTCCTCGTCCACGACGGCGGTGTCGAGGCGCTCGTGATCAGGCTCGCGGGTGAGCTCGTCGCCGTGGAGGTGGACGGGAACGAGCTCGTCGCCGGCGGAGGTGCGCCGAACGCCGTCAGCCTGCATCGTGCGCGCGCTGCGGGGCTTGGTGGGTTCGAGTTCGCGTCCGCGATCCCCGGAACCGCCGGCGGCGGCGTGCGGATGAACGCCGGTGCGTACGGCCGCGAGTGGCGCGACGTCATGATCGACGCACTCGTCGTCGAGGCGGACGGCAGCAGCACGGTGCCGGTCTCCGAGCTCGGCTTCTCCTACCGCCACTCCGCCCTCAGGGCGGGGCAGGTGGTGGCGCGTGTCCGGTTCCGCCTCGAGCCGAGCTCGACGGAGGCGGTGAAGGCGAGGGTCGCCGAGCTTCTCGCGCAGCGCAAGGCGACGCAGCCGACGAACAAGCGGACGTTCGGGAGCGTCTTCAAGAACCCGAGCGCGGAGCTCGGCGCGGGGCTGGCGATCGAGAAGTGCGGTCTCAAGGGCCATCAGGTCGGTGGCGCACTCGTCTCGCCGCGCCACGCGAACTTCATCGAGAACGGTGGCGGGGCGACCTCCGCCGACTGCATTGCCTTGATGGCGGAGGCGCGGCGGCGCGTGCACGAACGGTTCGGGGTCGAGCTCGAGCACGAGGTTCGGTTCCTCGGCCCGCTCGAGCTGCCGCCGCTGTAGGGGATGGCTTCCCCGCGGCGAAGTGAGACGCCGTGGCCGCCCGCCGTAGGACGACCGCTGACGTGGCGCCGGCCTCGGTGCGCGGCAGCCTGCCGGATGTCCGGCACCTGACACCGTCCGCGCGGTCGCTCGTGGTCGGGATCGTGCTGGCGCTCCTTGCTGTCGGTGCCTATCTCGGTGCGCGGAATACATCCGTGTTCGCAGTGCAGACGCTCGACGTGCGCGGCGGGGACGCAGAGCTTCGCCAGCAGGTGCGCGACGCGCTCGCCGGCGAGCTGGGGACGAGCCTCCTGCGCGTATCGAGCGGCGTCGTCGCCTCCGATGTCGACCCGATCCCCGGCGTGCGCAGCTTCACCGTCGACCGTGCGTTCCCGCACACGCTTCGCGTGACGGTGAAGCGTGAGGTGCCCGTCCTCGTCGTCCGGCAGGTGCCCGGCGACGCGGCGTTCCTCGTCGCTGCGAGCGGCCGGGTGATCCGCACGCTCCCGCATTCTCGTCTGTCGCATCTGCCGCGCCTGTGGGTCACGAAGCAGGTCGACGTGCAGGTGGGCGCTGCGCTCCCGTCGCAGCTGTCGGCGGCCGCGAAGGCGCTCGCGCCGCTCCGGGGCGCGGCGCTGCCAGGCGGGGTCTCGACGGTCAGCGTCGGGAAGGACGAGCTGACGCTCACGCTCGGCGGCGGGCTCCAGGTGCGTCTCGGCGACGCCGGCGACCTGCGCCTGAAGCTCGCGATCGCACGGCGCATCCTCGGTCAGACCGGCGCTGCGGCGGGGGGCACGGGCTACCTCGATGTCAGCGTTCCGCTGCGACCGGTGCTGTCCACGGTACCTCAAGTCGAAGGTCGAGCTTGAGGGTTATGCGGGTCGAGGTCGAGCCTTTCGTGTTGACAGTGCAGGAAACCGGCCGTACTCTGCCGAAGGAAGGAGGCGCTCGACAGCCCCACCCTGCACTCGAGCTTGAGGTCGAGCCACATTGACATGAGAGAACGTTCCGGCAACTACCTGGCTGTGATCAAGGTCGTCGGCGTCGGCGGCGGCGGGACGAACGCCGTCAACCGCATGGTCGACGCAGGCCTGACCGGCGTCGAGTTCGTCGCGGTGAACACCGACGCGCAGGCGCTCCTCGGGTGCGACGCAGACGTGAAGATCCACATCGGCGCGAAGGCGACTCGCGGGCTCGGCGCAGGCGCCGATCCGAACGTCGGCCGTGAGGCCGCGACCGAGTCGCGCGACGAACTGAAAGAGGCGCTGAAGGGTGCGGACATGATCTTCGTCACCGCGGGCGAAGGTGGCGGCACCGGCACGGGCGGTGCGCCGATCGTGGCGGAGATCGCGCGCGAGCTGGAGGCACTGACCGTCGGCGTCGTGACTCGTCCGTTCGCGTTCGAAGGACGCCGTCGCGCACAGCAGGCCGAGGTCGGGATCAGCGAGCTCTCCGACAAGGTCGACACGCTGATCGTGATCGAGAACGACCGACTCCTTCAGGTCGTCGAGAAGAAGACGCCGCTCGCCGACGCGTTCAAGCTCGCGGACGACATCCTGCGCCAGGGCGTCCAGGGCATCACCGACCTGATCACCGTGCCCGGCATCGTCAACCTCGACTTCGCCGACGTGCGGACGATCATGCGCGACGCCGGCTCGGCCCTGATGGGGATCGGGGCAGCCACGGGTGAGAACCGCGCGTCCGAGGCGGCGCGGACGGCCGTCAGCTCCCCGCTCCTCGAGTCGTCGATCGAAGGCGCGACCGGCATCCTTCTCAACATCAGCGGCCCGGCCGACCTGGGGCTGTTCGAGGTGAACGAGGCGGCCGAGGTGGTAACCGGGGCGGCCGACCAGAACGCGAACGTGATCTTCGGTGCGGTCATCGACGACCAGCTGAAGGACGAGGTGCGCGTGACCGTGATCGCCACCGGGTTCGGCGCCCAGCGCCGCCGCCGGGCGCGGACGTCGGTCGGGGAGGCGTCGTCGCCGCTCGGAGCGCGCCAGCCCGAGTTCGACTCGGGCGACTCGCTCGACGTCCCGTCGTTCCTGCGGGACGAGTAGTGCAGAAGTTTACGCCGGGGGGATAGCGGCAACCAGGGGGATGCCCTCTCGGGACTGGAACGCAGTCCCACACGACCCGGTCCGAAGCCTCGTCGGTGATCCGGCGGGGCTTCGCCCTTTCTCGAACCTCACGCGCTGCGAGACGGTTAGCATCGCGCGCGGATGCAATCGCTCCGCCGGACGCCCCTCTACGACCGTCACGTCGCGCTCGGTGCACGGATGGTCCCGTTCGCCGGCTGGGAGATGCCGGTGCAGTACGACGGCGTCATCGCGGAGCACAAAGCCGTACGCAGCGATGCGGGCATCTTCGACGTCTCTCACATGGGCGAGCTCGAGATCGAGGGTCCGACGGCGCGCGATCTGCTGCAGGCGACGCTCTCGAACGACGTCGACAAGCTCGAGCCGGGTGACGCGCAGTACACGCTGGTCACCAACGAGCGCGGCGGGATCGTCGACGACGTCATCCTCTACCGGCTCGATGCGCACCGCTATCTGATCGTCGCGAACGCGTCGAACGCGGCGGCGGTGCATGAGTGGCTCAAGGAGCGTGAGCTACGCGGGTCGGACGTGCGCGACGTCTCGGACGATTACGCGCTGCTCGCCGTCCAGGGCCCGCGTGCGCTCGAGCGCCTCGGGCTCGAGCGCGCGAAGGCGTTCACCTGGGCGATGGGCGAGCTCGACGGCGTCGAGGTGATGGTGAACCGGACCGGCTACACGGGCGAGGAAGGCGTCGAGCTCGCCTGCATGGCCGACGAGGCGGGTCAGCTCTGGGACGCCGTGCTCAGCCGAGGCGTCGTCCCAGCCGGCCTCGGCGCGCGCGACACGCTGCGTCTCGAAATGTGTTACCCGCTGCACGGGAACGACATCGGCCCCGATTGGGACGCGATCTCGTCCGGGCTCGGCTGGGCGTGCGCGCTCGAGACCGAGTTCACCGGAGTCGAGCGCCTCCGCGCGACCAAGACGGACGGTCCCGCGCAGAAGCTCGTGCCGTTCGCGATGACGGAGAAGGCAATACCGCGGCAGGCCATGCCGGTCGTGGGCGGCGGCGAGGTGACGTCGGGGACGATGTCGCCGATGCTCGAGATCGGAATCGGCATGGCCTACGTGCCGGCTGCGAACGCGAAGTCCGGCACCGAGCTCGTGATCGACGTGCGCGGCAAGGAGCGCCGCGCCGTGGTCGAGAAGAAGCCCCTCTACAAGAAGGAGCACTAGTGCCCCATCCAGCAACGCACGCCCGCCTCTGGCCCGCGATCACGCTGCGCGCTCGGGCGTCCTCAGTCGCGCCCGTAGTAACCACTACGGGCGCTCCCTGCGTCCTTCGATCGCTTGGTGCTCGCGACCCAGGAGCTGGGCAGCATCACCGGAAGGGGCACTGATGCCCGCGAGCGAGTCGTATCCCGACGAGCTGCTGTACCACTCCGAGCACGACTGGGCGCGCATCGACGGCGACGAGGCGACCCTCGGCGTCACGTGGTTCGCGCAGGACTCGCTCGGCGAGCTCGTCCATTACGAGGCGCCCGACGTCGGGTCGACGGTGTCGAAAGACGCGTCGTACGGCGAGGTCGAGTCGGTCAAGGCCGTCTCGGATCTGATCTCGCCGCTGTCGGGTGAGGTGCTCGAGGTCAACCAGAAGGTGGTCGATGCGCCGGAGACCGTGAACGAGGATCCGTACGGCGACGGTTGGCTGATCCGCATCCGGATGTCGAGCGTGGGTGAGCGCGACCAGCTGCTTTCGGCGGCCGAGTACCGCCAGGTTCTGGAAAGCGCGTGAGCTATCTGTCCGTCACCGACGCCGACCGCGACGCCATGCTCGCGGCGATCGGCGTCTCGACCGTCGACGAGCTCTTCCAGGACATCCCCGGCGGTATGCGCTACCGCGAGGAGCTGGCCGTCAAGCCGGCGCTTCCCGAAGCAGAGCTCCAGCGGCACTTCGAGGAGCTCGCCGCCAAGAACGTCGTCGACGAGGTCTGCTTCCTCGGCGCGGGCATCTACGACCACCACGTACCGGCAGTCGTCGACGCGGTGCTCCAGCGCGGGGAGCTCCTGACTGCATACACGCCGTACCAACCCGAGATGAGCCAGGGCGTGTTGCAGGCGATCTTCGAGTACCAGACCGCGATTTGCGAGCTCACCGGGATGGACGTGTCGAACGCCTCCGGCTACGACGGCACGACGGTGGCCGCGGACGCGTGCTTCGTCGCGAAGCATGCGACTGGCCGCGCGAAGGTCGTCGTCACCGAGGCGACCAACCCGCAGGTCCGTCAGGTCGTGAAGACCTACGCGCCCGGCTTCGGCCTCGACGTGGTCGAGGTGCCGCACGAGGGCGGTGCAACCGACCCCGACCGGATCCGCGAGGCGGCGGAAGGCGCGGCAGCGGTCATCTTCCAGCAGCCGAACTTCTTCGGCGTGCTCGAGGCGGCTCCCGAACTCGCGGCCGCGGCGAACGACGCCGGAGCGATGCCGGTCGCGCATGTCGACCTCGTGTCGCTCGGCGTGCTCGAGGCGCCGGGGGCGTACGGCTGCGCGATGGCGATCGGCGAGGGCCAGTCCGCCGGCAATGCGATGAGCTACGGCGGCCCGCATTACGGCTTCCTGGCTGCGCGTTCCGACTACATGCGGAGGCTTCCTGGCCGGATCGTCGGCGAGACGGTGGACGCCGCGGGTGAGCGCGGCTATGTGCTGACCCTGCAGACGCGCGAGCAGCACATCCGGCGCGAGAAGGCGACGTCGAACATCACCACCAACCAGACGCTCCTCGCGCTGGCCGGGCTCGTGCACCTGAGCCTGCTCGGTCCACAGGGGCTTCGCGAGCTGGGGGAGACCTGTCTGGTGCTCGCCCACCATGCGAAGGCGGAGCTGCAGAAGGCGGGGCTCGAGCTTGCGTTTCCAAAGGAGGCAACGTTCAAGGAGTTTGCCGTTCGCACCGGACGGAATGCGCGCGAGGCGCTCGCCGAAGCGCGGAAGAAAGGCGTCTACGCCGGCTACCCGCTCGGCCGCGACTACGCGGGGCTCGACGACGCGCTCCTCGTCGCCGTCACCGAGAAGCGGACGGTCGAGGAGATCGCGCAGCTCGTGGAGGCGCTGTCGTGAAGCTGATCTACGAGAAGTCACAGGCGGGCCGCCGCGGCCTCGGCGTGCCCCGGCCGCCCGGCGGGCTCGAGGTCCCGGAGGTGCCGGCGAAGCTGCGGCGGAAGGAGCCGCCACGCCTGCCCGAGCTTGCGGAGCCGGAGGTGCTCCGTCACTTCACGCAGCTCTCGACGCGCAACTTCGGGATCGACACCGGCTTCTACCCGCTCGGCAGCTGCACGATGAAGTACAACCCGCGGATCAACGAGCGGCTCGTCGGGCTGCCGGGGTTTGCCCAGCTGCACCCGCTGGTGGAGGACGAGGCCGCGCAGGGCGCGCTCGAGCTCGAGTGGGAGCTCGAGCAGATCCTGCTCGCGGTGACGGGGCTCGACGCGGTGTCGTTGCAGCCCGCGGCGGGCAGCCAGGGCGAGCTCACGGGCCTCATGCTCTTCCACGCCTACTTCGCCGACCGCGGCGAGGACGAGCAGCGCACGAACGTCGTCATCCCCGACACGGCGCACGGGACGAATCCCGCGAGCGTGACGATGGCCGGCTACAAGTTGACGCCGGTGCGCACGGATGCGCGCGGCAACATCGACGTCGACGACCTCCGCACGAAGGTCGACGAGCACACGGCAGGGCTGATGCTCACCAACCCTTCGACACTCGGCCTGTTCGACGAGAACATCGAGGAGATCGAGCGAATCTTTCACGGCGCGGGCGCGCTCATGTACTACGACGGCGCGAACCTGAACGCGGTGTGCGGGATCTCGCGTCCCGGCGACATGGGCTTCGACGTCGTGCACATCAACCTGCACAAGACGTTCTCGCAGCCGCACGGCGGCGGCGGGCCCGGAGGCGGGCCGATCGCGGTTCGCGACATTCTCGAGCCGTTCCTGCCGGTGCCGATCGTCGCGCGGGACGGCAGCACGTTCCGGCTCGACTACGACCGTCCGAAGTCGATCGGAAAGGTGCGCGCGTTCTCCGGGCCGTTCGGTGTCTTCGTCCGCTCGTACGCGTTCATGCGCTCGTACGGACCGGGCTTGAAGGAGATGAGCGAGGTCGCGGTGCTGAACGCGAACTACATGCTCGCGCGGCTGAAGGGGACGTACGACCTGCCGTACGAGCGGCTGTGCATGCACGAGTTCGTGCTGAGCGCGCGATCACTGAAACGCGAGCACGGCGTGAGCGCGCTCGACGTCGCGAAGCGGCTGATGGACTACGGCTTCCATCCGCCGACCATCTACTTCCCGCTCGTCGTGCCGGAGGCGCTGATGATCGAGCCGACCGAGTCCGAGGCGAAGGAGACGCTCGATGCGTTCTGCGATGCGCTGCTCGCGATCGCGCGCGAGGCCGCGGACGAGCCGGACACGGTTCACTCCGCGCCTCATTCGCGGCCGGTCAAGCGGCTCGACGAGGTGCGCGCTGCGAAGGACGTGGTGGTCAAGTACCGGTTCGAAGACCACCCGCAACAGGTCGGGGCACAAAAGAGTGCATAGCTGCGGCCGGCTCGTCGGCCGCCCCTAGTCGTCCCAGAAGTCCTCGAGCATCTCCGAGTCGCCGCCCTCGCCGAACCCGATCGCGAGGAGCTCCATCCCCTTCGGGCCGCCTTCGAATGCGCGTGCCGTGCCGGGGGAGAGGCGGATCGCGTCCCACTGCTTGAGCTCGCGGATCTCGTCCTCGATCTTGATGCGCCCGCCGCCGTCTATCACCACGTAGACCTCCTCGTGCGTCTTGTGACGATGTGCGGCCGGCGGCCGGTAGTTCGGCGCGAGCTTCTGATAGCTGAAGCCGCCGCCCGCGATGTCCATCGGGCCTCGGGCGAACCGCGCTTCCATGTCCGGAGCCAGCCCGAACTTCTCCGACGCGTTCTCGACGTCGTCCTTCAGGTTCATGTGTGTGTAGTCGGTCATGTCGAGTCCTTTCCCTGTGGCACCGTTCACGTAACGAATCGACCTCTCGGGAGTCTGAATTGACGTGACGAACAGAATCGAAAAGACAGAGTCCGAGTGGCAGGCCGAGCTCAGCCCCGAGCAGTACCACGTGCTGCGTGAGAAGGGGACGGAGCGCCCGTTCACCGGCGAGTACGACCATACCTTCGACGACGGCGTGTACCACTGCGCCGGGTGCGGCGCCGAGCTCTTCGCGTCGGACGCGAAGTACGACTCGGGCTGCGGCTGGCCCGCGTTCCACTCACCTGCATCCTCGGAGGCGATCGACGAGGAGACCGACACTGCCTACGGGATGGTGCGCACCGAAGTGATGTGCTCCGCGTGCGGCGGTCATCTCGGTCACGTGTTCCCGGATGGGCCGCACCCGACCGGGCTCCGCTACTGCATCAACTCGGCTGCATTGAAACTCGAGGAGGTCTAGTTGGAGAAGAGGGCAACGTTCGGCGCCGGCTGCTTCTGGGGCGTCGAAGCTGCGTTCCGCCGGCTCGACGGCGTCTCTTCGACGCGCGTCGGCTACGCCGGCGGTCGCACGGACAACCCGTCGTACGAGGACGTCTGTTACACCCTCACCGGCCACGCGGAAGTGGTGGAGGTGACCTATGACGAGGACACGATCCCGTACGAGGCGCTGCTCGCGACGTTCTGGGCGGAGCACGACCCGACGCAGTTGAACCGCCAGGGCCCGGACGTCGGCGAGCAGTACCGCTCGGTGATCTTCGTCCACGACGAGGCGCAGCGCGCCGCCGCCGAGGCATCGCGCGAGCGCGTGCAGACGCACCTCTCGCGCCCGGTCGTGACGCAGATCGAAGACGCGCTTCCGTTCTGGGAGGCGGAGGACTACCACCAGCAGTACCTCGAGAAGCGCGGGCTCGCGAGCTGCACCGCGCGGCTCGCGATGGTTAGCTAGCGGCGGACCGGGGGAACCCAGCCTTCATGGGTTCCCTCGAACCGCCCTCACCAGCACCGAATCCCCTGCCGGGGCCGGATCCGACACCGCCGTCGCCCATGCCGGACCCATCGCCTCTCCCGCCGGACTCCGATCCGCCGACGATCTAGGGGGAATCCCCGTCCTGGGGGTAAACCGCACGCATCCGAATGCCGACAAGGCTGTCAGATGCGGCGCTTTCCCTTCCTGCTCGGGGCCGGCGTGGCGGCCGCGGCCGCCCCAGTGGCCGTCCACCTCGCCGTCGGGTTCCACCATGTCGCCTTCACCGGGACGACGCACGTGTACACGGTGGGCTTCAGCGCGTTTGCCGCCGTTGTCGCAGCGGTCGGGCTGACCGCGATCGGCGCACGTCGCGGCGACACGCGCACGATGGTCGTCGGAACCGCGTTCGCGGTGATGGCTGGCCTACTGGCGCTCCACGGATTCTCGACGCCCGGCGTGTGGTTCGGCAGCAACGGCGTCGTCGCGATCACCGGCGGTGCGACGCTGCCCGCCGGCGCGATCGTGCTCGTGTTCTCGGTACTGCCGCTGCCGCGGGTCCTGCGCAACGTCTTCCCGTTCCTGCTCGTCGAGGCGATGCTGCTCGCAGTCATCCTCGCGCTCGGCATCTCGGCGCTCGTCTGGCCGAGCCTGCTGCCGCCCGTGCCGGCGCCCGGCGGCCGCGACGCGCTCGCGCTCCTCGTCGTCGGCATGCTCGCCTTCGCCGTCGTGACGTGGCGCGCGGTACGCACCTTCTTGCTCACACGGAGGGTTCTCGACCTGGCGGTCGCCGTCGGCCTCGTCTGGCTCGCGACGGCGCTCGTGCCGGCGCTGACGATGGACTACTCGCAGCTCGGCTGGTGGATCGGCCACGAAGTCGAGCTCGACGGGATCCTGGTGATCGGTATCGCCGTCGCGACCGACCTCGCACGCGCCGCGCAGTCGCGTCCGCTCGCCGGCGACCTGACGGCTGCGGAGCTCGTCGCCTCGGAGGATCTGTTCCTGGGATCGCAGGTTCGCGCGCTCACGGTCACCCTTGCGGAGAAAGACGAGTACACCGAGCGCCACACCCGCCGCGTCGCGTTGCGCGCTGTGCAGGTCGGCGACGAGCTCGGACTGTCGCGCGGTCGCCTGCGGACGCTCGCGATCGGCGGGCTCGTGCACGACATCGGGAAGCTCGCGATCCCCGACCAGATCCTGAAGAAGCCGGGGCCGCTCGACGACGACGAGTACGCGACGGTCAAGGAGCATGCGGAGCGCGGCTACCGCCTGCTGACCGAGCTCGGCGGCTTCAGCGAAGGCATCCGCGACCTCGTACGCGACCACCACGAGCGGCTCGACGGAAAGGGCTATCCGCGCGGTCTCACCGCAGGGCAGCTCACGCTCGACGCACGGATCCTCGCCGTGTGCGACGTCTACGACGCGCTCATCTCGAAGCGCGTCTACCGCGATGCGTGGTCGCAAGAGAACGCGATCGACTATCTGCGCGCGGAGACCGGCACGGCGTTCGACGAGCGCTGCGTCGAGGCACTCGCCCGCGTGGTCGGCCGCGAGCCGGCGCGCACCACGGCCCGCGTGGCGACGCTCGTCGAAGCGACGACCTAGATCCGCCGCCGCCAGCGCTCGAAGACGTCCTCGACCTCGGGGCGCTTCCCGTGCGGGACGAGCACGAACAGGACGTCGCCCGCCTCGATGCGTGTGCCGCCGCGCGGTGGGATCGCGTCGTCGCCGCGCACGACGACGGCGACGAGCGCCTCGCGCGGCAAGCCGATCTCGCGGACCGCAGCGCCGGCGATCGCGTGGTCGGCGGCGACTCGGAACTCCTCCAGGTCGAGCGTCCCGGTTCGCGTCACCTCGAGCGGCGGATGCGCCGGTGCTGTCCCACCGACCAGTCCCAGCCGCTTCGC